>JBKPHO010000337.1:0-5649 GCA_046729915.1 Actinomycetota bacterium
GAGCCCCTGACCCTGCTGCTCGCGGATCGCGAGGCAGAGGTTCGTGCGCGGGTCGCGGCAGTGCTCGCACTCGCGGCACTGCGGCGAGAAGAGCGTGACCACGTGGTCGCCCACCGCCACGTCGCGCACGCCCTCGCCGACGCCCTCGACCACGCCCGCACCCTCGTGCCCCAGCACCGTCGGCGCGTAGCCCGAAGGATCGGCGCCCGAAGCCGTGTAGAGATCCGTGTGGCACACCCCGCAGGCGACGAGCCGGACGAGCACCTCGCCCGCCTCCGGCTCCGAGAGCTCGAGCTCCTGCAGCTCGAGCGGCTCCCCGAAACGCTCGAGCACTGCGGCGCGCATCTTCACGCGCCGATCCTACGATAGGGTCGGACTCGTGGCGCTACGCGGCAGCTGCCAGTGCGGCGGGGTCCGGTTCGAGGTTCCCGACGAGTTCGAGGCACGCAGCTTCTGCCACTGCACGACGTGCAAGAAGCTCTCCGGCGGCGTCGGCACGGCCAACGGGCGCGTCGCCAGCGACCAGGTCCGCATCCTCCAGGGCGAGGAGCTCCTGCGTACCTACCAGCCGGAGGAGGGGAGCGCGAAGACGTTCTGCTCCGTCTGCGGCTCGAACCTCTTCGGGGGCGGCTGGCCCGAGTCCGACCAGGCGAGCGTCCGCCTCAGCGCGATCGACGACCCGCTCCCCGGCCGGCCGCGCAAGCACATCTTCACTCGCTCGGTTGCGAGCTGGGAGACGCTCCCCGACGACGGCCTCGAGCGCGTCGACGAGCACGGCTAGGCCGGTTCAGCCCGGCTAGCCGCCCCGCCGTAGCCTGACGCCGAGCGCCAGCAGCGCGAGGAGTGACGGGACACCAAGTGCCAGAGGCAGGATGCCACCAGAGTTGAGCGATCGTCTGTCGGCGACTGCGAGCCGAAGTGCCTGCCCCGTCGTCGGCGCACGACCGATGGCACGGCGCGGGAGAACGGCGACGTAGACGTCGAACGCACCGGCATTCACCGCCTGCATTCGCCACGTGATCGTCGTCGACTTTCCGGGCCGAAGAGTCTCGAGGTAGCGCGTCCGGTTCGACGACCAGTCCTCGGGGTCGACGTAGACGCTCGAGTCGAGGCCGAAGATGTTGAGGTGGGCGATGAGCCCGCGCGCGGCGGTCGGGCCCCGATTGACGACGGTTGACCGGAACGTGAACTTGTCGCCGAGGCTGGTTGAGATGCCGATGCGGCTCATGCGGACCGAGAGCTCCGGCGCTCCGGCGGCAGTCTGGGCGTACGCGGCAAGACCGCACGCGGTCAGGAGCACGACGAATACTGCGACCAGCAGGCGCCGGCTCATCCGGCGACACCGCCGCGCAACTTCATGAAGCGCGCGCCCAGGACCGGCGCCGCGACGGCAAACACGACGGCCGCGACGAGCGGCGAGACGAGCCAGGAGACGTCCTCGCTCCAGGCGTGGCCGTTGGTGACGATCTTGCCGACGTAGTGCTCGCCCGCCGTGAGCGGATTCACCCGAAGGAGCAACTCGCCGGCCCACCCCTTCTGCGCGGCCGACGGGAGCTGTGTCGGCGCGAACAGGGCGAGCAGGACGAACAGGCTCAGCGAGAGGCTGATGCGGTTCGACGTCGCAAACAGGCTGACGATCAGTCCGAGCGAGCCGAGAAAGACGGCCAGCAGCGTTCCGACGACGAGGCCGGTCACGAGCGCATCCCGCACGATGCCGACGCTGCGGCCGAGGAACCACGTGTACGGCACGGTGATCGCGAAGGCGGCGAGCCAGAGCGACAGTGCGGCGAGCAGCTTGCCGGCGGTGATCTGGCTCCGGGCAACCGGAGAGAGGAGGATGCCCTCGAGCGTCCCCCGCTCGCGCTCCCCGCTGACCGCGTCGGCTGCCGCAAGGAGCGTCAGCAGCCCGCCGACGGCGATCGCGACCTGAAGGACCAGGTTCACAGACTCGCGATGCTCGAGAAAGTTGAGCGCGGTGTTGGTCGCGACGAGGTAGGCGATGATGCTCAAGAGCGCGCTGAAGGCGACGCTCAGCAACAGGCCACGACCCCCCAGCCACAGGTCACGGAGCTCCTGAACGACCACGACCGACCAGCCGGGTGTGCGGCGCCGCAGAGCCGGAGTGCCGGCGGCATGCTCCACCGTCGCCATCTCAGGCCGCCTCCGTCATGGCGAGGAACGCGTCGCTCAGGCGCGCCCCCTCGAGCTGGAACGAGATGACCCCGATGTCTGCCTCGAGCAGCGCGCGCAGGGCCCCGTTCAGCGACACGTCTTCAGGATGGACTCCAGCGGGAGCGAACGCGACGCTCAGAGAGCCCGGGCGGCCGTCGCGCGTGACGTGTGCGACCGCGGGGACACGCGCCAGAGCGGCCGCGGCGCGCTCCGCCTGCTCGGGCGCGACCTGGAGCCGGCCGCTGCGCGGCGCCGCGGCTCGGCGCACGACCTCCGACACCGTCCCCTCGGCTACGGCGCGACCACGGTTCAGGATCAGCACTCGCGCGCAGTTCTCTTCGACTTCGGTCAAGAGGTGCGTGCTGAGCAGCACTGCGGCATCACGCTCGCGCGCGATCCTCCTGACGTGCCCGAGCACTTGCCGCTGACCGGCTGGGTCGAGGCCGAGCGTCGGCTCGTCGAGGAAGACCACGTCGGGGTCGTTCACCAGTGCGCGGGCGATCCCGAGGCGCTGGCGCATGCCACGGCTGTACGACGCGATGAGGGAGCCACGCCGCTCGAAGAGCCCCATCTCCTCGAGCAACCCCCTCGCGACGGCCCGCGCGCCGGCGCGCGTGTGGCCGTGCAGCCTCGCGTGGTAGGTCAGGAACTCCTCGCCGGTCTGCCGCTCGGGGTAGCCCGCGCTTTCCGGGAGGACACCGATGTGACGACGAATCTCTGCCGAGTGCTTGGAGGGAACACCGGCCACCGAAAAGCGACCGCTGCTCGGCGGCAGGATCGTCGTCAGGACCCGAATCGCGGTGGTCTTCCCCGCGCCGTTCGGCCCGAGGACGCCGAGCACCTCGCCGGGCTCGACCACGAAGCTCAAGTCCCGGACCGCTGGGAGCGAGCCGTAGTTCTTGCAGATGCCTTCCGCCTCGATCGCCGGCCTCACCGGACCTCCTCGCGTGGCTGAATTGCCACTCGCGGGCCTACACTACGAGCGCAAGATGAACACAAGATGAGCGCAAAACTCATCTCCCGTTCATCGGCCTTTGCGACGATGCAGACCGTGCGGGCGCTCATTGTCGAGGACGAATTGCGGATGGCGAGCCTGATTCGGCGCGGCCTGGCGAAAGAGGGGCTCGCAGTCGACGTCGCCGTGAGCGGCGAAGACGCGCTCTGGATGGCTGAAAGCTCGGACTACGACGTGATCGTCCTCGACGTGATGCTGCCGGGCATCAACGGCTTCGAGACCTGCCGGCGCCTGCGCACGAACGGGGTCTGGGCGCCGGTCCTCATGCTCACAGCACGAGACTCCGTCGACGATCGCGTCGCTGGGCTCGACACCGGCGCCGACGACTACCTCGTCAAGCCGTTCGCCTTCGCAGAGCTGCTGGCTCGACTGCGCGCGCTCGCGCGGCGTGGCGACGGCGAGCGTCCGGCCATTCTCGAGGTCGGCGACCTACGGCTCGACCCGGCGACCCACCGAGTGTGGCGCGGCTCGTCCGAGATCCGCCTCTCCACGAAAGAGTTCGCGTTGCTGGAGACGTTCATGCGCAGAGCGGACGAGGTCCTCTCGAGGTACGACCTGCTCGAGCACGCGTGGGACTTCGCCTACGAGAACCGCTCGAACATCATCGACGTGTACGTCCGGCACCTGCGCAAGAAGATCGACGAGCCGTTCGGCCGGCATTCGCTCGAGACGATCCGCGGCGCGGGCTACCGCCTGCGCGCGGACGGCGGTGGATGACCCGCATCCCGATCCGCGTCCGCATGGCGGCGGCGTTCGCCGTCGCAATGGCGCTCGTGCTCGCGGCGACAGGCTGGTTCCTGTACATGCGGGTGGACTCCCACCTCGCCGCCACGCTCGATCGGCAGCTGCAGGTGCGCACTCACGATCTCAAGGTGATCGTCACGGAGCCGCGGTCGTCGCCGGCGGCGGCCTTCCGTGCGCCGCCGGTCGAGAAGGGTGAGAACTACGCGCAGCTGCTCGACGGCCGCGGCAACGTGGTGGTTGCCACGCCGCCCCTGGGCACCCGATCGCTGCTGAGCCCGGCCGAGCTGCGAAGGGCGCGGGGCGAGGCCTTCTTTGCCAATCGCGAGTCCGTGCCCGGGCTCGACGAGCCGTCTCGGATGCTGGTCTCACCGATCGACCGGAGTGGCCGTCGCCTCGTCCTCGTAGTCGGCGCAACTCGCGCGGACCGTACCGAGACGCTCGGTGGCCTTCGCAACGAGCTCCTCATCGTCGGCCCGATCGCCCTGGCGCTGGCATCCGTCGCCGGGTACTTCTTGGCGGGACTCTCGCTGCGCGCGGTCGAGTCGATGCGCCGTCGAGCGGCCGCGATCTCAGCCGAGACACCTGGGGAGCGGCTTCCGGTGCCGCAGACCGGAGACGAGCTCGAGCGGCTCGGCGAGACGCTCAACGCGATGCTCGCTCGTTTGGAGAGTGCCCTCGAGCGCGAGCGCGAATTCGTGGCCGACGCCGGTCACGAGCTGCGGACACCCCTTTCGCTCCTGCGCACAGAGCTCGAGCTCGCTCTGCGTCACGCCGAGACGTCGGAGGAGCTCCGCGACGCGGTGCGGGCCGCCTCGGAGGAGGCGGACCGCCTCTCCCAGCTCGCGGACGACCTCCTCCTGATCGCCGGCTCCGATCGCGGGCGGCTGCCGCTGCGTCTCGAGACGCTCGAGACGAGCGAGCTGCTGGGCTCGATCGCCAGCCGCTTCGAGTGGCGGGCACAGGAGGCGGGGAGGCGTGTGGCGATCGTGACGCCCACGACCTTCCAGGTACGCGGCGACCGGCTGAGACTCGAGCAGGCCCTGGGGAACCTCCTCGACAACGCACTTCGCTACGGCGAGGGCGAGGTGCAGCTGTCGGCGGCCCGAGCGGACGGGCTCGTCGAGCTGCACGTGACCGACGAGGGCAGCGGGTTCCCGCCGGGGGTGATGGAGCAGGCGTTCGAGCGGTTCGTACGGCTCGACCAGGCACGGGCGCGCGGTGGCTCGGGGCTCGGGCTCTCGATCGTCCGCGCGATCGCCGAAGCGCACGGCGGCAGCGCGCACCTGGCGAACCGGAACGGGAGCGGCGCAGACGTGTGGGTCAGCGTCCCGAACGCCGAGGCGACTAGCGCCTAAGACGGGTCAGCGGAGCGCTCCCGCGAAGGCCCGGGCAGCCGGGAGCACGCTGCGCAGGTCTTCCCAGGTGCCGGCGTTGCGGATCACGTAGGCCGGCGCCTGGTCGCCGAGCTCGACGTTCGAGCCGACAAACCAGGCCTTCGCCGTTTCGTCGCCGTAGGCGGCAACGAGCAGCTCGGCGGCTCGGTAGGCCTCGCGGAGGCGCATCTGCGGCCCCTCGCGGGGCGTGTTGTGCTGCGCGATCCAGTGAGTGACCATCTTCGGGTCGCTGACGCCGCTGAGGTAGGCCGTCGTCTTCTTGCCGAGATGCGCCCGCAGAAACAGCGCGATCTCGTGGATGGGCATGAGCGCGGCGTCCGTGCT
>JBKPHO010000338.1:0-1122 GCA_046729915.1 Actinomycetota bacterium
CCCGAACACGACCTACTACACCTCCGCGCCGTTCCACTACCAACCCGATCCGTACACGCCGGCCTGGGACGTCCAGACGTACGACCACACCTACGCTGGCTCGATCTCGGTCGAGAGCGCGACGCTGCGCTCCGACAACACGGTCTACGCCCAGCTGACGCTCGACGTGGGGCCTGAGAAGGTCGCCGCGATGGCACACCGGCTGGGCGTGCGGTCGCATCTCGACGTCGTGCCGGCGATGGGCCTCGGCGCGGACTCGATCTCGCCGCTGGAGGAGGCCTCCGCCTACGCGACGCTCGCGGCGGGCGGCATCTACTCGAAGCCGATGGCGATCCGCAAGGTGGTGCTCGCCAGCGGCAAGGAGGATACGGACGCCGGCTGGGGCAAGCCGGAGCGCGCACGCGCCGTCTCGGACGGTGTCGCCTACGAGGTGACGCGGATCCTCGAGCAGAACATGCTCGAGGGCACGGGCATCGGTGCCTACTTCGGCCGCACGGCGGCCGGCAAGACCGGGACGACGGACAACCACGCGGACGCCTGGTTCTCGGGCTTCGTCCCGCAGCTCGAGACGACCGTGTGGGTGGGTTACCCGCAGGGCGAGATCCCGATGGAGAACGTGCACGGGATCTCGGTTGCCGGCGGCACGTTCCCGGCCACGATCTGGCACCTGTTCATGGCGACCGCGCTCGAGAACGCGCCCGCGCAGGGGTGGCGCTACCCGCGCAAGCCGGTCGTCTGGCGGTCGTTCGACCAGGGGCAGTACAGCTCGAGCCTGCGCCCGACAACGACCTACGACTACTACTACTCGACGACGACGACGCAGGAATCGACCCCTCCTGCTCCGCCTCCGCCCCCGCCGCCGGCGGCCACCGGCAGGACGGCCAGGACGACCCCGCCGCCTCCGCCCCCGCCGCCCCCTCCCCCTCCGGTCGCGCCTCCGCCCCCGCCGCCGGTCGCACCTCCGCCTCCACCGCCTCCGCCGGCCCCGGGGAACTAGTGCGGCCGGCGCTGCGCGCCGCGCTCGTCGCGATCCCGGTCTACGTCGCCGCCTGCGCCGTACCGGACGGCGGGCTCTTCCGGGCGGCGCGATTCCGGGACGTCCACGTCTACCAGGGCTACGCG
>JBKPHO010000339.1:0-4259 GCA_046729915.1 Actinomycetota bacterium
GGACGTGACCGTGCTCGACCTCTTCGCGGGCTCGGGCGCGATGGGACTCGAGGCGCTCAGCCGCGGCGCGGCACACGCGACCTTCGTCGAGAGCGACCGAGACGCTTGCCGCACCATCAACCGCAACCTCGACAAGCTCGGGCTGGACCGGGCGACCGTCCTCTGCCAGGACGCCCTGACGGCGCTCCGCGCCGATGCCCGCGCGGGCACCCGTTACGATCTCGTGCTGGTCGACCCGCCGTACCGGAGGTTTTCTTCCCTGCAAAACGCGCTGATTCGGCATCTGCCCGAGGTCCTCGCCGCAGACGGCCTGCTCGTTGTCGAGACCGCCGCCGACGAGGAGCCCGACCTGCCGCCGCTCGCCAAGCGCACGAGCCGCCGCTACGGATCGACCCGCCTGACGCTCTTCGAACACGAGCCACAGTGATCACGGCGATCTACCCCGGCACGTACGACCCCGTTACGAACGGCCACATCGACGTGATCACACGCGCCGCGGGGATCTTCGACCGCGTCGTCGTCGGCGTGGTCGGCAACCCGCAGCACAAGCAGCCGATGTTCACGCTCGACGAGCGCGTGGGCTTCCTGCGCGAGTCCCTCGAGGCGCTCGGCAACGTCGAGGTCGACGTCTTCTCGGAGCTGGTCGTCGACTTCGCGCACAAGTGGGACGCGAAGGTGATCGTCAAGGGCCTGCGCGTCATCTCCGACTTCGAGTGGGAGTTCCAGATGAACCAGCTCAACCGGACGCTCGCTCCGGACGTCGAGACCGTCTACGTGATGGCGAGCCCGCAGGTGAGCTTCGTCTCCTCCAGCGGCGTGAAGGAGATCGCGAGCTTCGGCGGAAAGGTGGACGAGCTCGTGCCAGAGGCCGTCGCACGCAGGTTCAAGGAGCTCTTCCCGGACGGACGCCCCGGAACGCCGGAGAACCCCCAGGAATGAACGAAGGCAATGAGCTCGAGGCGCTGCTGGCCGGCGGAGGCGAGGTGCGGCTCGCCCGCCGCCAGGCGCACGACGTCCTCCAGAAGCTCCGCGCACGCGGCTCCGGCAGCGACGCCGCCGAGAGGCTCGAGTCGCGGCTCGCACGCGACGAGGAGGTCGTCCTCGGCCCCGACGAGGCCCGCGCGCTGCTCGAGGAGCTGCGTGCGAGCGGCCGCCGCTGGGTCTTCGGCAGCGACGAGCCGCGCGAGCAGCCCGTCGTCGCGCCCGTGGCGCAGCCGGAGCCGGAGCCGCCGCCGGAACCGGAACCGCAGCCTGAGCCCGAACCAGAGCCCGAGCGGGAGCCCGAGCGTTCGGGATGGCTAAGCAGGCTCTGGCGTCGGTAGCCGCCTGTAAACTCCGCGCAACCGATGGACGTACTCGTTCTGATCGACAAGCTCGACGACCTCGTGCACAACGCCAAGGCCGTCCCGCTGACCGACCAGGTGCGGATCGACCGCGAGGAGATCTACGACATCCTCGACCAGATGCGCGCGACCATCCCGGAGGAGATCAAGCAGGCGCGGTGGATTGTGAAGGAGCGCCAGGAGATGCTGGCCGAGGCAAAGCGGGAGTGCGACCGCATCCTCGGCGAGGCCCGGGAGCAGGCCGTGCGCGAGGCGTCGCAGACCGAGATCGTCAAGCTGGCGGAGCGCCAGGCCGGCGACATCGTCGACGACGCCCGGCGCCAGGCGAGGGAGACGCGGCTCGAGATGGAGGACTGGGCCGACTCGATCCTCTCGACGCTCGAGGTCAACCTGGACAAGTTCCTCGCCGCGGTCAGGCGTGGGCGCGAGCGGCTGCACGAGCGCTCGCAGGAGACGGTCGTCGCGGGCGTCGCCGGGGTCGCCGCCGGGGTCGAGAGCTCGAACGACGACTTCCCGCACGACGTCACCTAAAGAGCGGCGCATGGACACCTACCTGGCAGTCGCGAGCAAGCGCGACTGGCGCAGCTACGCCGAACGCCCGGTGCCCCAGGACGTGCAGCGGCGCATCCTCGACGCGGGCCGCCTTGCCGGCAGCGCGGCGAACAAGCAGCCGTGGAGGTTCGTCGTCGTCGAAAGCGGGGAGGCGAAGGCTCGCGTCGCCGGGACCGTCTACATGGCCGACAACGTCAACACGTCCGCTTTCGCCGTCGCGATCGCGACCGAGGGCGGCGGTGCGCCTCTCGACGTCGGCCGCGCGATGCAGAACATGTTCCTCGTCGCCTGGAACGAGGGGGTCGCCTCGTGCCCGAATGGGACCGCCGACCCGGCCGCCGCGGCCGCCGCGCTCGGCCTCGACGAGGGCTGGCTTCCGGTAAACATCCCGAGCTTCGGCTACCCGAAGCGCCCGCCGAACGTCGAGGCGAAGACTCCGGAGGAGTGGAGCGCGGAGGCGAACCGCAAGCCGCTCGACGAGCTGATTCGGCGCGCCTAGACGCCGGTGCATCGCCTCCGGACGGGTCGACCTGTCATTGCAGACGGGCGCACGGGCGTAGCCCGCACACCCTGATTGCGGCGCCCCAAGAGGGCGCCTTAGCGTTGCTACCGTGGTCGAAATGACCACGCTAGACCTTCGTACCCTCAAGCTTCGCTCCGGTGAGCAGTTCCGCGACCGCTGGGAGATCCGCCTCGAGCCGTTCGAGCTCGGCGGCCAGCGCTATCTGCCGGTGCCGCAAACCGTGCCCGCGGAGCTGACCCTCACCCGAGCGTCGACCGGGACGGTGTTCGAGCTCGGCTTCCGCGCGCGCCTGCACGGGCCGTGCTTCCGCTGTCTCGGCGATGCCGTCCTCGACATTCCCGTCTCCGCGCGGGAGTACCAGGCGGCGAGCCCCGGCGAGGACGACGAGCTGCGGAGCGCCTACATCGACAACGACCGCCTCGACCTGACGGCCTGGGCGCGTGACGCCGTCGCGCTCGAGCTGCCCGACAAGATCCTCTGCGGCCCTGACTGCGCCGGGCTCTGCGCTGTTTGCGGGAAGAACCTGAACGACGAGCCGCACGACCACGGCGAGCCGGAGCCGGACTCGCGCTGGTCCGCGCTCGCCGAGCTGCGCGACCGGCTCTAGGCGACCGGCCCTAATCGTCGCTGCCGTGGCCGCCGCCGCTACCGCCGCCGCCGTGGCCTGAGTTATCGCCTCCGCCGGCTCCGCCGTGGTCGTCGACGGTCGTTGGCGGGCTAGACGTGGTCGTCCGGGTGGTGGTCGCGCGCGTGGTGGCTTCGCGGGTAGTCACCCGCTTCTGCGTCGGCTTCGCGCGCACTCGTGCGGGGGCGAGCTGCTGCGGCTTCGGCTGGAGCCGCGTCACTGGCACCGCGACGGAGTCGCGTGACACGAGGTAGGCCGCGTACCCCATCCCGGCCGCACAGAGCAGGCCGAGCAGGGCGAGCAGGGCTACGACGACGCCTCGACCCATGACTCCTCGGGCACTGTAGCCGCGACCGGGAAGCGCACTTCGGCGCGAGTCCCACCTTCCGGACGGTTGGAGAGCGAAGCACTCCCGCGCCAGCGGCGCGCGAGCGTCTGCACGATCGCGAGGCCGAGCCCGGTGCCGGAGCGGTTGCTGCCGGCGCTGCCTCGCGCGAAGCGCTCGAACAGGGCGGTCTCCTCGCCGGGAGCCAGTCCGGGCCCCTCGTCGAGCACCGCGAGCCAGGCCTGGTCGCCGTCGCTGCCCCAGCCCACGGCGACCCGCGACGGCGAGTAGCGCAAGGCGTTCTCGATCAGGTTGTCGAGCAAGATCGCGAGGTCCTCCTCGGATGCCGAAATGATCGCGTCGTCGCCGCCGACGAGCTCGAGCTCGCGGCCCTCCTCCTCGGCGGCCGCCGCCCACCGCTCGTACGCTCGGTCGGCCGCACCCGAGAGCGAGACCGGACGGCTCGCCCCCGGCTGATCACCTTGGCGCGCAAGCGTCAGCAAGGACGACAGCAGCCGTGCCAGTCGCTCCACCTCCCGCTCGGCCGCCTCGAGCTCCGGCACCGCGTCCGCGCCGCGGCCCGCCTTCATCCGCGCGGACTCGAGCCGCAGGCGCAACCCCGTCAAAGGCGTGCGCAGCTGGTGCGAGGCGTTCGCGACGAACTCCCGCTGCGCCGCCAGCACGAGGCCCAGGCGCTCGGCCAGGCCGTTGAAGGCGGTCGAGACCTCACGTTGCTCCGTCGGCCCGGCCAGCTCCGCGCGCGCCTCGAGGTCGCCGGCCTCCACGCGGCGTGCCGTCGCGGCGAGGTTGCGCAGCGGCTTGGAGAGCGAGTCGGCGAGGAACCATGCCAGTGCCAGGCCGACCACGAGCGCGAAGCCGCCGATCGCGACC
>JBKPHO010000340.1:0-2785 GCA_046729915.1 Actinomycetota bacterium
GACCGCTGGTTCGAGAGCTTCTCGATCCCGGGCTACTCGTCGTACGAGGCGAACCAGCGGACGCTGAAGACCTTCGGCCAGGGCGAGCAGGCCCCGCTGGTGGCGGTGTTCACCAGCAAGGGCGACGTGACGCGGAAGGCCGACATCGCGAAGGCGATCGACGCGGCCGCGGAGGTGAACCCCGGCTCCCGCGTCTCCTCGTACTGGTCGACCCACAGCAAGGTCTACGTCTCCAAGGACGGCCACACGACCTTCGCCGAGATCTACCCGCCCGGCTCGCCGACCTTCAGCTCGTCGGTGCACATCGACCAGGTACGCGCGCAACTGAAGGCGAACGCGCCGGCGGGCGTGCAGGCGCACCTCACCGGGCGCGACCCGCTCTACGACGCCTCGACTGGCGGGGAAGAGGGCGGCCCGAGCGTGCTCACCGAGGCGCTGATCGGCGGCCTCGGCTGCCTCGTGATCCTGTTCTTCGTGTTCGGCACGGCGCCGGCGGTGCTGATGCCGATCGCGGTGGCGGTCGCGGCGATCCTCAACACCTTCACGCTGGTCTGGGGACTGACCTACATCACCGACGTCTCGATCATCGTCCAGTTCCTGATCGCGCTCGTCGGCCTGGGAGTGGCGATCGACTACGCGCTGCTGATTATCTTCCGCTTCCGCGACGAGCTTCGTGAGGGCGAGGACGTCGAGACGGCGATTGTCGAGACGATGACCCACGCAGGCCGGTCGGTGATCGTCTCCGGCTCGACGGTGGCAGTCGGCCTGCTCTCGATGGTCGTCCTGCCCCTGCCGTTCATCCGCTCGATCGGGATCGGCGGCATGCTGATCCCGGCGGTCTCGGTAATCACGGCGATCACGCTCCTTCCGGCGCTGCTCGCGACCCTCGGCACGCGGATCAACAGCGTGCGTCTGCTGCCGAAGCGGTTCGTCGACCGCGGCCACCCGGAGGACGGGCCCTGGGGCCGCTGGGCCGACTTCGTCATGCGGCGGCCGGTGCCGGTTGCCGCGGTCGGGCTCGCGATCGTCGGCGTGCTGGTCTTCTACGGGGTGCAGCTGAACCCGAGCGAGGCGCAGGCGAAGGACTTCCCGGGCCGCGGTGACGCGATCGAAGGCCGGACGGTCCTGGCCGACGCGGGCATCACGGCCGGCGTCTACAAGCCGTTCGTCGTCCTGGTCGAGAACGGCGCGGACCGGCAGCCGATCGTCGAGAAGCTGCGCGCCACGCCCGGCGTCGTGGGCGCGACGGCCCCGCCTGACTGGGTCAAGGGCTCGGCGAGCCTCGTCGAGGCGTTCTCGTCGGCCGACGGTGCGGCGAAGGAGACACGCGGCACGATCAAGCGCGTCCGTGCGGAGCTGAAGGGCACCGACGCTACGCTCGGTGGCGTCGCCGGCGAGGACCGCGACTTCGTGGCGGCGGTCTACTCGAACTTCCCGTACGTGCTCGGGTTCGTGGTGCTGCTGACGTTCCTGCTGCTCGCGCGCGCCTTCCGCTCGATCCTGCTGCCGGTCAAGGCAGTCGTCCTGAACCTCGTCTCGCTGACGGCCGCATACGGGATCATTGTCTTCATCTTCCAGGACGGCCACGGGGCCCACGCGATCTGGAACGTGCACGCCACCCACTCGATCATCCCGTGGATCCCGCTGATGATCTTCGCCTTCCTCTACGGGCTCTCGATGGACTACGAGGTCTTCATGCTCACGCGCATGCGCGAGGCCTACGACGAGAGCGGCGACACTAGGCAGGCGATCGCGCTCGGCCTGGCGCGAACGGGCAAGCTCGTCACCAGTGCCGCGCTCGTGCTGATGTTCGCTTTCTTCGTGCTCTCGTCCAGCCCCGGCGTGGACATCAAGCAGTTCGGGATCGGCCTGGCGGCGGGGATCATCTTCGACGCCACCGTGATCCGAACCCTGCTCGTGCCCTCGCTGATGCGGCTCTTCGGCAGCTGGAACTGGTGGTTCCCGTCGGTCGCGGCGAAGGCGCTGTTCGTGCGCGGCGCGCCGGCGACGCCCGAGGCGCCTGCCGTGGAATCCGCCTAGGCGCACCTCGCTGGGGCCGGGGTGCGGGAGACGCGCCCTCCCGCACCCGGTGTTCGTTAGGCGGAGAGGAGGCGGTCGAAGAACGAGCGGTACCGGGTGAGCGCGACGCGGAGGTCTTCCGTCGAGACGTCTTCGCCGCGGTCCCACTGCGCTTCCAGCCGCTGCCGCTCCTCCGAGAACCCGGCGGCCAGGCGCTGCATCAGCTCTGCGACCAGAGCGTCGGCCTGCGCGACCGAGTTGCGCGGCTCGTCCACGAAGCCAGTCTGGATGTCGCGCCAGCGGTTCGTGAAGCCCTCGCTCTCGTCATCTGGCAGCAACGGCCCGTGCTCCTCGGCCGCCTGCGCTGACTCTTCGGCGTCGGGCTCGTCGTCGCGGGTCCTGGTTTGCGAGCTCTCGGCGAGATCGCGGGTGCTCAGCTCTCTGTCTCCCATCTAGCGTGCCGTCCTTTCCTCGCTCGGATCCCGGTCGGTTGCCTCTGCGGGCCGCTCGCCGTGCCGCTCACGCGCGGTTGGCCGATCGGCATCGGGCTCCGGCTCGACGAGCTCCTCGAACAATGCGCGGTAATGGCGCATCGCCTGACGCAGATCCTCGGTCGAGCCCTCGCCCTCCACGCTCGACTCGGCGAGCCGGTGCCCGTGGCGGTAGTTCTCGACCACGTCCGGATGATCGACCGACACGTCGGCGGCACGTCGCTCGAAGTCCTCGACCGGGTAGCCGCGCTCGGACATCACCGACTGGATGAGGT
>JBKPHO010000341.1:0-1727 GCA_046729915.1 Actinomycetota bacterium
CATCGCGAGCCACGTCCGTCGCGCCACCGGCTCGCCGACGAACGTCCCGAGCACCGCTGCGAGCACGGGCGCGAGCGCCTGCAGGAAGAGCACGTTCGCAACGGACGTGTAGTTCAGCGCTGCGATGAACGTGCCCGACGATACGGCCATCAGCACGGTGACCGCGAGCCCGGCACGGCCGATCGCACGGAAGGCGCGTACGAGGTGGCCGCGCTCCGCGAACGCGACGAAGACGAGCAGCCCGACGACCGCGAACAGCGCTCGGCCGGCCAGCTGCGTGGCGACGTCGACAGTCAGTTTGCGCTGCAGGAGACCGGCCGTCGACCAGGCCACCGCGGCCAGGGCAACGTAGAGGCGCCCGCGCCTGTGCTGCCGCGCGAGGTCGAGAGCCAGCGTCGCGGAGCTCACCGCCGGAGCCTAGTCTGCGGCTCGTGGCCCGCTACGTCGGACGCCAGAACGTGCGGACGCGGCTCGAGCCGCTCGCCGACGCGCCCGGCCGAACGACCTACGAAGGGGGCATGGCCCGCATCGAGACAGCAGGGGAGACGGTCATCGTGCGGCCTCCGTTCGGCCTCGGGCACGAAGGAACCTACGACCGCGTCGAGCTCGGGCCGCTGTTCGAGGCGCTCGCTCAGGAGCGGGTCGTTGCGGCTGTGCTCGTCCGCCTCGGCGGCTACGCCGTCGGCGTGTTCGAGGGCGAGCGTCTGGTCGCGTCGAAGGTCGGCTCGAGGTTCGTCAAGGGACGCCACAAGAAGGGCGGCTCGTCCGCGAACCGCTTCCGCCGCCGGAGAGAAGAGCAGGAGCGCGCGCTGATCGAAGCTGCCGCCGAGACCGCGGCGCAGGTGCTCGAGCCATATCGCGACGAGATCGAGCACGTCGCACTCGGCGGCGACCGGGCAGCTGCCGCTCGGGTGGTCGAACGGATTCCGTGGCTTGGGGCGAAAGCGCTGCCGCGCTTCTTCTCGGTCCCGGACCCGAAGCGGCGCGACCTGGAGCGGCTGCCGTACGACCTCTACGCGGCTGAGGTCGAAGAGGAGCCCGCGACCGCCCGACCGTACGGTGGCCAGTAACTACAATCCCAGCGACCCCTAGGGAGGGAGGATCGTATGGCTGTACAGCCGATCCCGGAGGGCTACCACAGCATCACGCCGTACCTTGCCGTCGACGACGCCGACAGGGCGATCGAGTTCTACAAGGACGCGTTCGGCGCTGAGGAGATGGTGCGTATGCCCGGCCCAGACGGGAAGGTCGCACATGCGGAGCTGCAGATCGGAGACTCGAAGCTGATGCTCTCCGATCCATTCCCGCAGTCGAACGTCCGGCCGCCAACCGAGCGTGGGGGGCCGACGGCGTCTGTGTTCCTCTACGTCGAGGACGTGGACTCGGCCTTCGATCAGGCCACGCGTGCGGGAGCAACGGTCACCTCGCCGCTCGAGGACATGTTCTGGGGAGACCGCTTCGGAACGGTGACCGATCCGTTCGGCCACGTCTGGTCGCTCGCGACGCACAAGGAAGATCTCTCGGAAGAAGAGATTGCGGAACGCGGCAAGGCCGCCATGGCCGAGATGGGCTCGGTCGGCTCGAGGCCGGGGCGCGGGCGCTCGGCGCCTGCGCCCCGGCTTTCTTCGTATCTACGCAGTCGGTCCGATTGCCGGCTCGCCAAGCGCGGCGGGACGCTCTGACGCGCGCCACAGCCAGATGCTCACGATCAGGACCCAGATCGGCGT
>JBKPHO010000342.1:0-1378 GCA_046729915.1 Actinomycetota bacterium
ATCTCGAACGCGTTCGCGTCGGCGTCGGTGCCGGCGCCGCGGGCGATCGCGCGCTCGATGTTGTCCTTCGGCATCGAGTACGAGCGCGCCTTCTCGATCGCGTTCGCCAGGGCGAGGTTCGCCGACGGATCGGGCCCGCCCTCCCGCGCCGCCACGATCAGCGCCCGTGAGAGCTTCGAGAACAGCTTGCCGCGCTTGGCGTCGGCCGCGCCCTTCTTGTGCTTGATCGAGCTCCACTTGCTATGCCCGGACATTCGCCTCCTCCTGCACGAGATCGAGGAACCGCTCGTGCACGCGCGTGTCGTCGGTGAGCTCGGGATGGAACGACGCGACGATCACCCGCCCGTCCCGCAAGAGCACAGGCTCGCCGTCGAGCTCCGCCAGAACCTCTACGTTCGGCCCCACATCCGCGACCCGCGGCGCTCGGATGAACACGCCCCGCAGCGGGCGCTCGTCGTCGAGCTCGAGGTCGGCCTCGAAGCTCGCGACCTGCCGCCCGTAGGCGTTCCGCTCGACCTCCAGGTCGAGCACGCCGAGGTGACGCCGGTCGAGCAGGATCATCCCCGCGCAGGTCCCCAGCACCGGCCGCGCGAACTCGCGGATCGCCTGCTCGAGCCCGTACAGGCGGACGAGCCGCATGATCGCGGTCGACTCCCCGCCCGGGATCACCAGGCCGCCGAGGCACTCCAGCTGCTCCGGCTTGCGCACCTCGACCGGTTCCGCACCGAGCCGGCGCAGCATCGCCGCGTGCTCGCGGAAGTTCCCTTGCAGCGCCAGAACCCCGATTCTCATGCGGGAAATTCTAGTGGCCGGCTACAGGACGGCCTCGGGCCGCCGGTGCGCGAGCAGTAGCCCGATCGCGATGAAGACGAGGCCGGTGAGCGCGAACACGAGTGCCGAGGCCCAGGGATGCATCGCGCGCTGTTCGAAGTCTTCGGTGTATGCGTCGATGAGCACGAACGGGAAGAGGAAGAAGGCGGTGAAGGCAAAGCCCGAGAGATCCGACCACTTCTCGCCGAAATGCGCGGCCGTCTGGAGCATGCCCCAAGCGCCGAGCACAGCCCAGCTCGAGCGCCCGAGCCGATCGGCAAGCGCGATGTAGACCACGCCGGCGATCGCGACGAGGGCCCAGTCCCAGTCGCCGTCGTGGAAGAACCACAGCAGGCCGCCCCCGATCGTGAGGCCCGCGACGACGTGCAGCCAGAAGGCGTAAGGCCTCGTTTCCCCGTTGTCGACCGCGAGCGCCAAGCCGAGCAGGGCGAGCCCGAACAGGAGCGTCACCACCGCAGACCAGTCACCCCCGCCCGAGATCAAGTCGGTCACGAAGAACCAACCCCCGGCCGCGAGCACGAAGACCAGGAGCGGAAAGCGGAACACG
>JBKPHO010000343.1:0-11361 GCA_046729915.1 Actinomycetota bacterium
TGACAGTGTGCTCGGCGGTCGCGGCTCTCATCGCTCCCGCCACGGCCCACGGCTGGGCGTGGCCGGTGCAGGGGCCGGTCCTGCGCGCGTTCAGCTTCGGCTCCGACCCGTACGCGGGCGGACTCCATCGCGGCATCGACATCGGTGCGGCGACGGGAACGCCGGTGGTCGCTCCCGCGAGCGGGGCGGTCACCTTCGCGGGCACCGTGCCGACCGGCGGCAAGACGCTTGCGATCGCAACGCCCGACGGGTACTCGGCGACGTTGCTCCACCTGGGGTCGCTGGGGGTCGCCCGCGGAACGGCCGTGACCGAGGGCGACGTGGTCGGGACCGTCGGCCCGAGCGGCGTGCCGGAGCTCGACGTCCCCTACGTGTACCTCGGCGTCCGCCGTATCGCCGATCCCCAGGGGTACCTCGACCCGCTGCTCTTCCTCCCGCCGCCTGCGACTCCCGGGCCTGCAGTGCCGCCTGGGTCCGAACCTGCGCCTGTCCCGGCTCCGGTGCCCGCTCCCGCGGCATCGCCGGCTCCGGCTCGGCCGCCGGCCGCGCAACCCGCGCCGTCGGTGAGCGCGCCCGCTGCCCCCGTCGTTCGGGGGGCCGCGAAGCCGAGCGCGCGCCGCGTGCGCCCCAGGGGCACCCAGGTGACCCGCCCGGCCGTCGCCGGCACGGAGGCCGCTCCGGCGGAGAACGGCCACGTTGCGGCGGTCGTCAGCGCGCGGTCCGCGACCGGCGTTCACCGGCAGTTCCGGCAGCCGACCCCACCGGTGCGGGTACGGACGCGGTTTGGGGTCTCCCGTCCGCGTGCGCGCGTCAGGCCGCGGGCGCTCTCTCGTCCACAGCCGGCCGGCAGGCCCCACGCCGCCCCGCTGCCGCTGCACGAGCGGCATCGCGTGCCCGACGTCCTGCCAAGGGTTCCCTCGTCCTCCGCCCCCGCGGCCATCGGCGGAGGCTTCCCGCTCCTGTGCGCGGCCCTAGGAGGAGCGTTGCTCGTCCTCGCGCTGGCCGCCGGAGTGCTCACCAGGCGCGCGCGCCGGCGGGGAGTTCAGCGCCAGGCCGTTCGTATCATTGACAGCGATGCGCTTCTACCTGACGACACCGATCTACTACGTGAACGCGAGCCCGCACATCGGGCACGCGTACACGACCATTGCGGCGGACGTCCTCGTCCGGCACCACCGGCAGCGCGGCGAGGAGACGTTCTTCCTCACCGGCACCGACGAGAACGCCTCGAAGGTCTACCGCGTCGCCGAGGAGCAGGGGCAGGACCCGAAGGCGTACGTCGACGAGATCGTCGAACAGTGGCGCGCACTGCCTAGCCGGGTCAATGCGGACTACGACTTCTTCATCCGCACCACCGACGAGGGACACCATCGCTTCGTCCAGGACTTCCTGCAGCGCATCTACGACAACGGCGACATCTACCAGGACGTCTACAGCGGCCTGTACTGCGTCGGCTGCGAGGAGTTCAAGAGCGAGGCCGACCTGGTCGACGGCCTGTGCCCGGAGCACGGGATCCCACCGGAGCGCATCCAGGAGACGAACTACTTCTTCCGCCTGTCGGCCTACCAGGACCGGCTGCTCGAGATCTACGACGAGCGGCCCGACTTCGTCCTGCCGCGCTTCCGCTACAACGAGGCGCGGAGCTTCATCGAGGGCGGGCTCGAGGACTTCAGCGTCAGCCGCGCCGGCCAGCCGTGGGGCGTGCCGATCCCCTGGGACGAAGGGCAGGTCACCTATGTCTGGGTAGACGCCCTCATCAACTACCTGAGCGCGCTGACCTACGCGCGGGAGGGCGAGGACCTGCGCGCGCGGTTCTGGCCGGAGGTCAGGCATCTCCTCGGCAAGGACATCCTCCGCTTCCACTGCGTGTACTGGCCGGCGCTCTTGCTCGCAGCCGGATACGAGGTGCCTCGGCAGCTGTTCGTGCACGGGTGGCTGCTGCTCGACGAGCGCAAGATCTCGAAGTCGCTCGGGAACGCGGTCGACCCGCTCGACCTCGTGGACGTCTACGGAGCCGACGCGGTGCGGTTCTGGGCGCTGCGCTCCGTCTCGTTCGGCCAGGACGGCAACGCCTCGCTCGAGGGGCTCCACGAGCGCTACGAGCGCGAGCTCGGCAACGACCTCGGAAACCTCGTCTCGCGGGCGACGGCCATGATCGCCCGCTACCGCGAGGGACGCGTAGCGCCCGGACGGCCGAACGAGGAGCTGCGCTCGACGGTCGAGGCGCTCCGCGGGAAGCTCGTCGAGCGCTTCGACGCCTGGGACCTGACGGGTGCCCTCGAGGACATCTGGGAGCTCGTGCGCTGGCTCAACCGCTACGTCGAGTCGACGGCACCGTGGCAGCTCGCAAAGGACGAGACGCAGGCCGACGAGCTCGACGGCGTGTTGTACGACCTCGCCGACGGCGTCCGAGTCGTCGCCGTCGCTCTCTCGCCGTACCTGCCCGAGACGGCGCCGCACATCCTGGCCGCGTTCCGCCAGCCGGTCGAGCTCGGCCTGGACCGGATCGCGTACGGGCTCACGCCCGAGACGGACGGCATCGCGGCCGCGGCTCCGCTCTTCCCGCGCGTCGACCAGCCCACCGCCGCAGCGTGACCGACACGCACGCGCACCTCGACGCGTGCGCGGAACCGGCAGACGAGCTCGTCACGCGGGCGCGTGAGGCGGGAGTGGGGCGGATCGTGTCCGTCGGCTCGGGGATCGAATCCTGCCGCGAGACCCTCGCCATCGCGGGGATGCACGACGGGGTGTACGCGGCGCTCGGGATCCACCCACACCAGGCTGCGAAGCCGGATGCAAGCCGGCTCGACGAGCTGCGCGAGCTTTTCCGCAACGAGCGCGCGGTTGCGGTCGGGGAGACCGGCCTCGACTTCTACCGCGACTACGCGCCCCGCGAGCGGCAGCGGGAGCTCTTCGAGCAACAGCTCGAGCTCGCCGCATCACTGGGCAAGCCGGTGGTCGTCCACACGCGTGCGGCCTCCAGCGAGACCGCCGTCGCGCTCGAGCGCTTCACCGGGACCGTCGTTCTCCACTGCTTCTCGGAGCCGGAGCTGCTCCCGGCCGCGCTCGAGCGCGGCTACTACGTCTCGTTCGCCGGGAACGTGACCTACCCGAAGGCAGAGGAGCTGCGCGAAGCGGCGCGGCAGGTCCCGGACGACCACCTGCTCGCCGAGACCGACAGCCCGTACCTCTCGCCCCAGCCGCGCCGGGGCCGGCCGAACGAGCCGGCGAACGTCGTGCACACCGTCGCGGCGCTTGCGGAAGCACGCAGCGAGGACTCGGACGCCCTCGCCGCGCAACTCGATGCGAATGCCGCCGCCGCGTTCGGCCTCACATGAGTCGTCTCGCCGCCAAGAAGGAGCTCGGCCAGCACTTCCTCATCGACGAGAACCTGCTCGGCGTCATCGGCCGCCTTGCCGAGCTGGGCGCGGAGGACGTCGTGCTCGAGCTGGGCCCGGGCCTAGGCGTCCTCACCACGTACCTCGCCGACCGTACGCGGCAGGTCCATGCCGTTGAGCTCGACAACTCGCTCGAGCCGCCGCTGCGCGAAGCCCTTGCCGGCCGCCGCAACGTCGACCTCCATTTCGGCGATGCGCTTCGCCTCGACCTCGCGCGGCTCGACCCGCCCCCGACGAAGCTCGTCTCGAATCTGCCCTACAACATCGCGACACCGCTCGTGGTCGAGAGCCTGGACGGCCTGCCGAGCGTTCGGCTCTGGTGCGTGATGGTGCAGCGCGAGGTTGCCGAACGCTTCTTCGCCCGGCCCTCGACGAAGGCCTACGGTGCCGTCTCGGTGCTCGTCCAGCTCGCGGCCGAGCGCGCTGGCTTCCACCCGGTCTCGCGGGAAGTGTTCCGCCCACGGCCGAACGTCGACTCGGCCCTGATCGCCTTCCGCCGGCGCAAGCTCCCCCCTGACTACCCGCGCGTGAAGGAGCTCACCGCAGGAGCGTTCGCTCACCGCCGCAAGCGGCTGGCGAACTCGCTTGAGCTCGCCGGCGCCGCCAAGGCCGAAGATGCCGCTGCCGCGCTCGAGGCAATCGGCCGCGACCCGCGCGCACGCGCGGAGGAGCTTGCGCCACCCGAGTTCGTCGCGCTGACGCAGGCACTCGAGCCGCGTTGAGACGCGCCTCCGCCACCGCCAAGCTCAACCTCGCACTGGTCGTCGGCCCCCAGAGAGAGGACGGCCGGCACGAGGTCGTGACGGTCCTGCAGCGGATCGACCTCGCCGACCGGGTCGCCGTTGAGCCGGCGCCTGCTCTGCGGGTCGAGGGCTTCCCGGATGACACGCTCGTCCGCAACGCGCTCGTGAGCCTTGCCGGGGCCACCGGAGTCGAGCCTCGCTGGGAGGCGCGCCTCTGGAAGCGCATACCCGTCGCTGCGGGCCTGGGCGGCGGCAGCTCCGACGCCGCGACTGCCCTCCGCCTCGCGAACGAGACGCTCCCCGACCCGCTGCCGCCCGAGCAGTTGCACGAGCTCGCGGCCGGGTTGGGCGCCGACATTCCCTTCTTCCTGACCTCCGGCCCACAGCTCGGCATGGGCACGGGGACCGAGGTCGCGCCGCTCGACCTCCCGCAGGACTACTGGGTCGTCCTGCTCGTGCCGCAGCACAAGCTGAAGCAGTCGACCGCCTCGGTGTACGACGCCTTCGACCGCCGCAACGGGGCCGGCGGGTTCGACGAACGCCGCGCCGCGCTCTCGGAAGCACTCGCCCGAGCCCGTCGCGCGCGCGACCTCGCCGCCCTACCCCCGAACGACCTGGCTTCCTCGCCGTTCGCCGACGAGTTGCGCCGGCTGGGCGCCTTCCGAGCGGACGTCAGCGGCGCGGGTCCCGCTGTTTACGGCCTCTTCCTGCACCGCGCCGCGGCAGCAGCCGCCGAGCGGGAGCTGCGCCGCCACGGGCGGACCTGGGTCACGGTGCCGACTTGGTACGGTTGATGCATGAGTTACGACGAGTCGCTGAAGCAGGGCGGCGGCGGCGCGATCGAGCACGGCACAACGAAGACGGGGCGCTGGCTGCAGGCCCGCCGGTTCCGCATCGTGCTCTGGATCGCGGTCATCGAAGGGATCATCGTGGCCGTCTCGCCGAACCTGACGAAGTGGACGGTGATCGCGATCGCGATCCCTGTGCTGGCGCTGTACGTCTTCTGGGGCCGAAGCGCGAGCTCGCACACCGTCCGCCAGGTTGCGTGGATCGGCGGAGCCTCGCAGGCCCTCGCCGTTGTCGTCGTGATTCTCGGCGTGCTCCTCAGCTGGCTCCCGCTTGTCCTCGCGGCGATCTTCGCGGCGATCGCGCTCTTCTTCTTGTTCTCCGAACGCGGCTAAGCTTCGTCCTGCAATGCGCGAGCCAAGCGCCGCGCGCGGGCTCTGCGGCCGTCTTGCGCACCTTCTTCGACCAGGAGACATTTGGTGGGGCGTAGCCAAGTGGTAAGGCAGCGGGTTTTGGTCCCGCGATCCCAGGTTCGAATCCTGGCGCCCCAGCCATCTCTGTCGCTTGAAGGCTCGCTTCGTGTCCGGAGGCGTGACCCAGAGCCGGTGTTGGACGGCCGCAGCAGCCAAGCTGCCACGGCCTCTACTCGGCATCGCAAGCGACGCCTTTCGTGACGATGCCGAAGCTCGCAGCCGTCGTACTCGCCGCCGGGCTCGGCACGCGCATGCGTTCGGAGACGCCCAAGCACCTCCACCCGCTGCTTGGCCGGCGGCTCGCCGACTGGGTCGTGGAGGCGGTGCGCGTGCTCGGGCCCGAGCCGCTCGTCGTCGTGACCTCGCCCGACGCGAGGGATGCCTTCGACGGCGTCGACGTAGCGGTGCAAGAGGAGCCGAAGGGAACAGGCGACGCCGCGGCCTCCGCGCGCGCGACCCTGGACGGCTTCGAGGGCGACGTCCTCGTCGTCACCGGCGATGCGGCCACGATCACGAGTGAACTTCTCGCGCGCTTGCTCGAGACACACCGGGCCGAGAGCGCTGCGGCGACGGTGCTCTCGTTCGAGCTCGCAGAGCCGGGCGCCTACGGCCGCATCGTCCGCGACGGCGACGGCGGCCTGCAGGCGATCGTCGAAGCGCGCGACGCGAGCCCCGAGGAGCTCGAGCTCCGCGAGGTCAACTCCTCGATCTACGTCTTCGATGCCGCCAAGCTCTGGCCCGCGCTCGACCGCCTGAAGCCCGAGAACTCGCAGGGCGAGCTCTACCTCACCGACACCGTCCGCGACCTCGCCGACTCCGGACAGCGCGTCGCCGTGCACAAGGCGGAGGACGCCGCCGAGGCCGAGGGCGTCAACACGAGAGCCGAGCTCGCCGCCGCAGCCGCGGTACTACGCGACCGGATCAATCACACGCACATGCTCTCTGGCGCAACAATCGTCGATCCCGCCTCGACGTGGATCGAGCCGTCTGTCGAGCTGGAGGCCGACTGCACGATCCAGCCCTTCACCGTGCTGAAGGGCGCGACGCGCGTGCGTCGCGGAGCCGAGGTGGGGCCGCAGGTGGTTGCCGTCGACGCCGAGATCGGCCAGGGTGCGCTGGTCGGCCCCTTCTGTTACCTTCGCCCCGGAACGGTGCTGGAAAGCGGCGCGAAGGCGGGCGCGTTCGTGGAGATCAAGAACTCGCGCATCGGCGAACGCACGAAGGTGCCGCACCAGTCCTACATCGGAGACGCGGAGATCGGCCCGGACACGAACATCGCGGCGGGGAACATCACGGTCAACTATCCACACCAGGCCGGCAGGCCCAAGGGGCGCACGAAGATCGGGCGCAACGTCAGGACCGGCGTCCACAATGCGTTCGTCGCACCCGTGGAGATCGGCGACGGCGCCTGGATCGGGGCCGGGTCCGTGATCACGAAGGACGTCCCGCCGGAGTCGCTCGCGGTCGCGCGGGCGAGGCAGGAGAACAAGGAAGGCTACGTGCGGAGGAAGCGGGAGGAATGAGCGAGGCAACGCTGCCGGGGCTCGAGACGGTCGAGCCTCCGGTGCCCGAGACCGAGCGCACGGCGTGGATCGAGCGCGGCCCGCAGAAGCGGCTGATGCTCGTCAGCGGCCGGTCGAACCCCGCGCTGGCGGAGACGATCGCGGAACGGCTCGGCGTCATGCTCGGCGAGGTCGAGCTGAAGACCTTCGCCAACGGCGAGACGTACGTCCGCTACTGCGAGTCGATTCGCGGGTGCGACGTCTTCATCGTCCAGTCCGGGAATGCGCCGGTCAACGATCACCTCGTCGAGCTGTTGATCATGGTCCAGGCGGCGAAGCTTGCCTCGGCGAAGCGGATTACTGCCGTCATCCCGTGGTTCCCGTACTCGAGACAGGACAAGAAGTCGGCCCCGCGCGAGCCGATCACGGCCAAGCTCGTCGCCGATGCGCTCGAAAGTGCAGGCGTCGACCGGGTCGTCACGATGGACCTCCACGCGGGCCAGATCCAGGGCTTCTTCACGATCCCGGTCGACCACATGACGGCCCTGCAACTCTTTGCGCAGTACTACCGCGACAAGGGCCTGAGCGGTGAGGACGTCGTTGCCGTCTCGCCGGATGTGGGGCGTGCGAAGTTCGCGCGGCGCTTCGGGAAGATGCTGGAGGCCGACCTCGCGATCCTGAACAAGGCCCGCCCCGAGCACGACCGTGCGGAGGTGACCGAGGTGATCGGCCACGTCGAAGGCAAGATTGCCGTCATGATCGACGACATGATTCTCACCGGAGGGACATTGATCGCCGGCGCGTCCGCGCTGCGTCAGGCGGGCGCGAGCGAGGTCTACGCCTGTGCCACGCACGGGCTCTTCCCCGGCAACGCGTTCGAGAAGATCGGGGCGAGCCAGCTCGCACAGGTGACGGTTACCGACACCGTCCCCATCGACCCGATCAATCGGCCCGCCAACATCGACGTCCTGCCGGTCTCGGGCCTGTTGGCGGAGACGATCATGAACATCTTCGCCGACGACTCGGTCTCAGCGATCTTCGCTGGCGAGAATCAGCTCTTTTAGACAGGACGGGGCTCGGCCGCTTGCGGCTAAGCGCTCTTTCCGTTCGCTTTAAGCTAAGCCTCGGCGTTAGATTCCTGCAATCCGACCAGAAAGGACCCCGAAAAATGGCGCGCAAGACGATTCGAGTAAGCGATCAGTCGGGCCAGGAGATACCGGACGGGAAGGGAGCGACTGTCCGAATCACCTTCGCGGATGCCCGTAAGGGCGTGCGGGAGCTCGATCTGACCGACACCGAGGCCGAGCGGCTCGGCGGGCGGGCCGTGGCGCGGCGCGGGCGCCGACCCAAGACGGCGTAGGCGAACCAGCTGTTCCAGGCAGGGGCGAGGCGCGGTCCCGGCCGGCGTCTCGGCTCACGTGGGCGTCGACGCGCGCGGAAGCTAGGACGGCTTCGCCCCTGGAGGCGCGTAGCGGTGGTGCAGGATCAACGCGTTGCCGTCGGGATCTTCGAAGAACGCCTGGTAGCAGACGCCGCTGTCCATCGTCTCGCCGTTGAACTGCACGCCGCGCGACTCGAGCTCGGACCGCGCCTCCGCCACGTCGTCGACGTGTAGAGCGATCGCGCCCTTACTCGGCTCGAACTCTCGGCCGATCTTGGCGACGTCGACCACCTGGATCGTGAGGCTGCCGGTCTCGAACTCGCCCCCGAACGCGTTGTCGTAGCGTTTGGAGCACTCGAGCCCGAGCACGCCGCTGTAGAACTCCTCGGCCTGCTCGAAGCTCGTGATCGGGAGGAAGACGAAGTCGGTCTTCGTCACGAGAGGCTTCTGCTCCGTCATGTGTCACCTCCTTGACGGCCGCACCGATATTGCATGCGATCTGTGTGCCCGTTAGCGTTCTCGACGCTAACCCATTCTGGAGAAAGGGGGACAGAAATGCGGTTGATTCCTGGGGCAGCGAGGCTCGCCGCCGCGGTTGGAGCCATCGCTGTCCTGGTCTTCGCGGCGCCAGCAGGTGCGATCGTCGGGGGCACGTCCGACACGGGCAACCGGTACGCGAACGTCGGCGTGCTGCAACTGCACGTCGGCAGCGACTGGTTCGACTTTTGCTCTGGGACGCTCGTGCGCCCTGACGTGGTTCTCACCGCCGCGCACTGCACGGACTTTCTCGTCGAGGTGGGCGCCGACGGCTTCGGCCCGGACGATCTGCGGATCTCGTTCGATCCGGAAGGAGACGCTCCGTACTCGACGGTGGATCACATCGTCGTGAACCCGGCGTGGTTCACGGCCGGCCCGTGCTTCGGCAATTCGAAGGGAGCATGCCTCTCGCCCGGGCACGAGGACATCGCGCTGGTGTTCCTCGACGCCCCGGTGGCCGGCGTTACCCCGGCGCCGATCGCGGGCCCCGGCTATCTCGACGGGCTCGACCTGAAGAGCGAGACGTTCACGGTCGTCGGCTACGGAACCGATGCGTTCATCACCGGCAGTGCCGCCTCGCCCAAGGCGATCACCATCTTCGACGGCATTCGAAGCTACCGCGAGGTGACCGCTATCCCGGCGAAGGATGCCTTCCCGGACCGGTTCCTCAAGATCACAAAGGGCGTCTGCTTCGGCGATTCCGGCGGGCCGCTCTTTCACGACGGCACCGTCGTCGCCATCAACACGTGGACGTTCAGCTGGCGGTGCGACGGGCCGAACCTCGAGTACCGGGTCGACTCGGCTCCGGCTCAGGCATTCCTCGACACCTACCTGTAACCGGGTCACGCCGGCCGGGCGGGAACAGATCCCACCCGGCCGGCACGCCTGCGCGCGAACCGTGAGAATGCGACCGTGAGCGCTCCTGCCGTTGCAGAGCTCGACCGCGCTCGGATCGCCGAGCTGACCGAGCGCGAGCGGGGGCGCCTCGACGACGCGACGCCGCGCTCGCGCGCGATGTACGAGCGCGCGCGACAGTCGCTGTCCGGCGGTGTCGCCTCCGCTTACCAGCGGCGCGAACCGTGGCCGATCTACCTCGAGCGCGGTTCCGGCTCGCGGGTCTGGGACGTCGACGGGGCGGAGCGGATCGACTTCCACAACGCTTTCGGCTCGATGCCGCAGGGCCACGCGCACCCGGCGATCACCGAAGCCGTCCGGCAGCGCCTCGAGCTCGGGACGCACTTCGCCGCTCCGACCGAGGACGCGGTCGTCGTCTCCGAGGAGCTCAAGCGGCGCTGGGGCCTCCCGCGCTGGCGCTTCGTCAACTCCGGCTCCGAGGCGACGATGGACGCGATCCGCATCGCCCGTGCCCGGACCGGCCGCGAGACGATCGTCAAGATCTTCGGCTCCTACCACGGCCACCACGACTACGTGATGGTCTCGATCGGCGTGCCGTACGAGCAGATCGGCGACCGCGAGGACTATGCCTCGCTCCCGTACGGCGCCGGGATCCCGCAACCCGTCGCCGACCTCACGGTGCCGGTGCCCTTCAACGACGCGGGCGCGATGGAGCGGCGGTTCGAGCGGCTCGTCGAGGAGGGGCGGCCGCCGGCCTGCGTGATCATGGAGCCGGCGATGATGAACCTCGGGGTGATCCTCCCCGAGCCCGGCTACCTCGAGGCGGTCCGCGAGCTGACCACGCGCCTCGGCGTCCTGCTGATCTTCGACGAGGTCAAGACGGGCCTCTGCATCGCGGCCGGCGGCGCGACCGAGCGCTTCGGGGTCAAGCCCGACCTGGTCACGCTCGCGAAGGCGCTCGGCGGAGGCCTTTCGGCGGGTGCGATCGGCGGCACCGAGGAGGCGTTCGAGGTCGTCGAGAGCGGCGCCGTCTACCAGGTCGGCACGTTCAACGGCAACCCGCTCGCGATGGCCGCGGCCCGGGCGAGCCTCGAGCAGGTCCTGACGCCGGAGGGCTACGAGGTCCTTGAGGCACGCGAGGAGCGCCTGCTCCGCGGCTGCCAGGACGTGATCGACCGTTACGGCCTCCCCGGCTACGCCGTGGGGATCGGCGCCAAGGGCTGCGTCACCTTCTCGCCGGAGCGGATCGTCGACTACGAGTCGTTCAAGGCCCATCAGGACCCGGAGCTCGCCGACCTCTCCTGGCTCTACAACATGAATCGCGGCATCTACATGACGCCGGGCCGCGAGGAGGAGTGGACGCTGACCGTCGCCCACTCGCCCGAGGACTGCGACGCCTTCGTGGCGGCCTTCGAGGAGATGGCCGCCGACCTGGTCGCCTAGTGCCCCTCCCAGCGGTGGACGCCCGTCTCTCGCCCGCTATCACGCTGCGCCAGAGCCCTCCCTCGCCCTTGCGCAGGCTGCCAGCCTCCGCCGCGGTCGAGCGGGGGCTCTGGCTTGGTGCTAGCGACCGAGAGCCTGGGCACCACCGCCGGAAGGGGCACTAGCTACAATCCGCCGCCGATGGCGGGCGAACGAGTCAAATTGCAGGTTTCCGAGCGCGAGAGCCGCGGCTCCGCCGAGTCA
>JBKPHO010000344.1:0-2411 GCA_046729915.1 Actinomycetota bacterium
CCGCCGCTCAGCCGGCGCGGTAGCGCGCGAGCGCCTGGCTCTCGCCGACCGAGCCCGCCGCGAGGATCCGCCCGTTCCGTTGCGCGGCCAGCCCGCCCACCCAGTCGGCGCCCGTGCTGAAGTCGCTCACCACGAGACCGCGACGGCCGAACGACCGATCGAGAGCTCCTCCGCGGCCGTACCGAGCGAGCACCCAGGCGGATGTGTCGAGCCGACCGTCGTCGAACACCCGGCCGGCGACGACGGTACGGCCGCCCGGCTGGAGGACGACCGCGCGCGCATAGCCACCGTGAGGCCCGGGCCTCGTCAGCCTCCTTCCGCCCACGCCGAAGGTGCGGTCGAGGCGGCCGTTCGCTCGCAGGCGCGCCACAGCGATCCGCGGCACCGCGCCGCGCTTCCCCGAGCTGCCGGCGAGGATGATGCTGCCGTCGCGCCGGAGGGCCAGCCCGCGGACGCCGTCCGAGAGCCGGTGGCCGAAGTCGACGGGCGCGCGCCCGTCGCCCGAGAAGCTTCGGTCGAGCGTGCCGTCGCGTCGGAAGCGGGCGACGGCGAAGTCCTCGCCGGTTCGATACACGTTCCGCGCGCCGGTGCCCGCGACCAGGACCTTCCCGTTTGGCTGGAGGGCGACGGCGGCGGCGTCCGCGTCGCCGAAGCCGAAGTCGACCGAGGCGAGCCCGTCGCGCGAGAAGCTCCTGTCGAGCCTGCCATCGGGCAGGTAGCGCGCGACTGCGAACAGCTCGTCGTCCTGCGCGTCGTCCCCGCGGAAGCGCATGCCGACGGCGACGATCTTGCCGTCCGGCTGCACGGCCACGTCGTAGGCGCGGCTCGCGCCGTACGTCGCGAACATCGTGCGCACCACGCCGCCAGCACCGAAGCTCCGGTCGAGGCTCCCGTCCGGCAGGAACCGGACGAGGGCGAAGCAGACGGCGAGCGGGCACTCGGCCTCCCCCGCCACGACGATCTTGCCGTTCCGCTGGACCGCGACGGCGTGGGCGAACTCGGCCTCACCGAGGTCGATCTCGGCGAAGCCTCCCCCCGCGAAGGCCCGATCGAGCGATCCGTCGGACGTGTAACGGAAGACGCCGAAGTACCAGTGCGACGTAGCGTCCAGGATCTCGCCGGTGACGAGGATCTTGCCGTGGGGCTGGAGTGCGACGTCCTCGCCGCCACGCGGCAGGTAGGTGTTCGTCGGCGACCGGACCTCCAGCGTCCGCACCCAGCCGTCGCCCGAAAAGCTCGGGTCGAGCTCGCCGCCTGCGGCCAGCGCAACGGCGGTCCAGCCCGCCGCAACTAGCGAGACCGCGGCGGTGCGCAGAGCACGTGTGACACTGGTCATGCGGCGAAGCGGCTTTACCCTGCGGGCGCGGCGCAGAAACGGTCGTTCTCGCACGCGTCGTGGTTCGCACGGCGTAGACACGGGGTACACGCCGCCCATGCGGTGCGTCCTCGCAGTCGCCGTTGTCCTCGCGCTCCTACAGGCCAGCGGCAAGGGCATCCCCTGGCACACGGCGCGCCCGGCCGACTCGGTAGCGAAGCGAGCCGCGCTCTCGGAGACCTGGGATCTGCGCGCGGTCTCCCCAAACGGTCGGCGCGCGGTCGTCGTCCGCTTCTGGACGAAGGACAACCCCTACTACATCGAGTGGCTCTGGTACCAGCGTGGACGCACCCCCACGGGCTACGCGGCCAGGGTTGAGCTGGCTCCGCACACGGGGCCAGGCGTGAGCATGAAGGAGCCGTTCGGGCACGGCTCGATCCGGCACGTTGGTCAGCGCTGGCTGCTTGATGCCTACGGATCACTGACCTGGAGGTTGCGTGCGCACCTCGTGCTCCGTGCAGTCCGGCCTGGGATTACCCTGGGCCCGCTGCCGGCCTCCGCCGGCACCGCGGCCTGGCTGAGCGTCGTCGCCACCGGGCTGGTGGACGGCGTCGTCGAGACGCCGAGCGGCACGGTGCGGTTGCGCGGCTGGTACGGGACGCACGTCCACGAGTGGGCGACCTACCGTCATCACTGGACGCAGGCGTACGTCCGCCGCGACCTCGCCCTGCTCTGGCGCAGCCCGCGCGACATCCGCCTGGTCTGGGGGCTCGAGCCCTTCCGCAGGCCGACCCAGGCGAACAAGCCGGACGACTCGATCTGGCGCGGGATCCGCGCCCGGCTGGGCGCGCGACCGTCCGTGTGCGCAGCTCACGTTCGCCGCGGAGGCCTGAAACAGGGGGCGCTCACCTACGCACAGCCGACGACGACCCTGGCCGCACGCTGCCGCGGCTCGACGCTGTCCGTCTGGCATCCCGACGGCAAGATCGGCGGCCACCCCTGGGAAACGGTCGAGACCTTCACCGGGCTCGCCACCTCGAACTTGGGCGGGGTCGGCTTTCTGGAGCAGACGATTCCCGGCACCTGAGAGGGCTAC
>JBKPHO010000345.1:0-1503 GCA_046729915.1 Actinomycetota bacterium
GCGTAGTCGTAGTTGCCGTAGATGGACGGGATCGCCCGCGCCTCGATCGCGGCGCAGACCTCGCTCGGGTGCGGGCCGTAGCCAACGAGATCGCCGCCGCAGTAGATGCTGTCGACTCCGAGCCTCTCGATCTTCGCGAAGACGGCGTCGAGCGCCGGCAGGTTCGCATGGACGTCCGTGATCACGGCGATCCGTGTCATCGACGCCCTTCCTTGCGAACCCCAAGTTGCACTGCGGGCACGCGCCGACGGGGCGTCTTTGCCCTCGCTCGCCGAAGCAGCCAGCCGGACAGAAGCGCGGACAGCAGACCGAAGGCGAACGTGAGCGCCGCCGCGAGCCAGGCTCCGAACAGCGCGAGGAGAAGACCACCTGCGAACCCGGTCAACGAGAAATTCAGGAACAGCCGCCACACGTCCTGCCGTCCGCGCGCCGGACCCTGTCGCTTCGTGCCCGGCCCTCGCCGGCTCGTCGGCGCTGCCGCGGCTGCACCGTGCGGATGCTTGGACGGAGCGCGTTGCTTCACACGCGCTCCTTCCCGAGCGTTCTGTCGGGCTCGGGCTCGACCAGGGGCTCAGCCGGGCGCGTGGGTTCGCCCCGGACGAACTGGTAGGCGAGCGCCCCGAGTGCGGCGCCGGCAGGCGGGGCAACGAGGTAGAGCCAGAGCGCGTGGAGGTCGCCCGACACGAGCGCCGGCCCGAGCGAGCGCATCGGGTTCATCGAGGCGCCGGAGATGGGGCCGCCGAACATTGCGTCGAGGCCGATCGTGCCGCCGATCGCGATCGCCGCCGCCTCGCCGACAGCGCGGGTGTCGGTCGCCACGGCCATGATCACGAACATCAGGAAGAAGCTCATCACGAGCTCCCAGAGGAAGGACTGGCCCTGCGAGCCGGAAGGAAGCGTCGCCCCCACGTGGGCGATGTTCCCGAGCGAGCCGCGCAGGATTGCGGCCGCGGTGAGCGCGCCGAGGAACTGCGCCACCCAGTACGCGAGGGCCGCGACCGGGGGAAGTGGCGGCTGAGCGCGAACGCGAAGGTGACCGCACCGTTGAAATGGGCTCCCGAGATGTGCCCGACCGCGTAGATCATCGCCATGATCACGAGCCCGAACGTGATCGCCACGCCGACGTGGCCGAGCGCCTGCGTCTTGGCGTCCACCATCACCGCGCCGGCGCCGGCGAAGACGAGCGCAAAGGTGCCGATCGCCTCGGCGACGAGCGCGCGCTGAAGTGAGCTTGTCATCTGCGCTCTGGGCGCCCTCGCGGCCGTTCTCGCCGAGCCGTCGGTCGCGGCAATCACGGGATCTGGCGGGCCGAGGCGGGGTCGCAAGGGCAGTTGAAGATTCCGCATGCGGAATGTAGGCTCGCAGACTTTACAGCGTCCGTAAGAGAAGGGAGGCAGCGGTGGCTGATAGCTCCGCGGCGCCATCCGGCGGTGGACGCCGGCTGACGCGAAAGCAGGCCCTGATCGGCGGAGGCGCGGTCGTCGTAGCCGGTGGCGCGGCGGC
>JBKPHO010000346.1:0-2892 GCA_046729915.1 Actinomycetota bacterium
GTCCTTCGCGGGCCACCTGCGGATGGTGGCATCGCGCGGCCGTCGGCTGCTCTGACACATTCCGCCCGTGGCGATCCTGGGCGTGGACGTGGGCGGCACCTTCACCGACGCGGTGCTGCTCGACGGCGGGGAGCTTCGGACCGCGAAGGTGCCGACCGCCCGTCGGCAAGAGGAGTCGGTGCTCGCCGCCGCGGCCGCCGTCGGTGCCGGGCAGGTGGAACGGTTCACGCACGGGACGACGGTGGCGACGAACGCGCTCCTCGAGCGCAAAGGTGGGCGCACGGCGTTCGTCGCGACTGCGGGCTTCGAGCACCTGCTGCACCTGCGGCGCCAGAACCGCGCGCACCTCTACCGGCTCTGCGCGGCACATCCGAAGCCGCTCGTTCCGCTGGAGCGCTGCCACGGGGTCCGCGAGCGGATGGGGCCCGACGGCGTCCTGGAGCCGCTCGAGCTCGAGTCGCTGCCGGAGCTGGACGCGGACGTCGAGGCGGTTGCCGTCTGCCTGCTGTTCTCGTTCCGGGACGCGAGCCACGAACAGGCGGTGGCGGCGGAGGTGCGCCGGCGCCTGTCTCGGGCGAGGGTGGTCGCTTCGCACGAGCTCTCGCCGGAGCTTCGTGAGTACGAGCGCGCCTCGACGGCCGCAATCGACGCATACCTCGGCCCGGTGCTCTCCGGTTACCTCGAAGCGCTCGGCGAGGCCGGGGCGGACGCCGGACTGCCGGAGCCGCTGGTGATGCGCTCCTCCGGGGGGCTCGCGACGCTCGCAGAGGCTGCGGCGCACCCGGCCGTCGCGCTCGTGTCGGGGCCGGCGGCGGGCGTGGTCGGCGCGGCGCGGATCGCCCGGCTGGCCGGAGCTGAGAACGCGATCTCGCTCGACATGGGCGGCACCTCGACGGACGTCTGCCTGATCCAGGGCGGCGAGGCGGGGAGGAGCTCCGAGCGCGAGGTGGGCGGGCTGCCGCTGCGGCTGTCGATGGTCGACCTCCAGACGGTCGGTGCCGGCGGCGGTTCGATTGTTTGGCGCGACGCCGGCGGGGCGGTGCGCGTGGGGCCCGAGAGCGCGGGAGCCGACCCAGGGCCCGCCTGCTACGGGCGTGGGGGCACGCGGCCGACGGTGACCGACGCCAACCTCCTGCTGGGACGGCTGCCACCGCGGCTGGCGGGCGGGCTCTCGCTCGATCGCGAGGCTGCGGGGCGTGCGTTCGACGGGCTCGACCCGGCCGAGGCGGTCGAAGTGGTCAACGCCGAGATGCTGCGGGCGCTGCGGCTCGTTTCGGTGGAGCGTGGCCACGACCCGCGGGACTTCACGCTCGTCGCGTTCGGCGGCGCCGGCCCGCTGCACGCGTGTGCGCTCGCCGAGGAGCTCGAGATCGAGACGGTGCTCGTGCCCGATTCCGCGGGGGTGCTCTCGGCGCTCGGCCTGGCCGCCGCCGACGAACGCCGCGACTCGGTGCGCTCGTACGTCTGTCCGCTCGAGGAGGCGGGCGAGCTGCCGGCGGTGGGCGAGGCCGATCTGCGCTACCGCGGACAGTCGTTCGAGCTGACGGTGCCGCTGCAGCCGGATCTCGCCGAGGCGTTCCACCGGGCGCACGAGGCGCTGTACGGCTACGCGGACCGGGAGCGCCGGCTCGAGCTCGTCGCGGTGCGGACGGCTGAGGTGCACCCTGCGCCGCCGCTGCACCTCCCGCCGGCGGAGCCGCTGGAAGCCACCGGCCCGCGCGTGATCGAGCTCGCCGGCGCCACCTGCTTTCTTCCCCCCGGGTGGGTGGGGGTTAGGGATGGGACCAGTAGCACGCTGCGGCTCACGAATGTGTCACGAGACCGTGCCGAAAGCGCGAAATGAGGATCGAGCTCCAGGTCATCGGCGCCGCCCTCCGTTCGATCGCCGACGAGATGGGCGCCGCGCTCGTTCGCTCGGCGTTCTCGGCGAACATCAAGGAGCGGCGCGACTGCTCGACCGCCCTCTTCGATGCGCGTGGGCGGATGGTCGCCCAGGCTGAGCACATCCCGGTCCACCTTGGCGCGATGCCCGACGCGGTCGCGGCCGTCCGCGCGCACGACCCGGGCCCCCACGACGTCTGGATCCTCAACGATCCCTTCGCCGGCGGCACCCACCTGCCCGACATCACGCTGGTCACCCGCACGCGCGTCGGCTTCGCGGTCACCCGTGCCCACCACGCCGACGTCGGCGCCTCCGAGCCCGGAAGCCTCCCCGCCGAGTCGCGCCGGCTCGATGAGGAAGGCGTCGTGATCCCGCCGACGCGCCTCGACGACGCCGTGCTCGAGCGGCTCGTCTCGCGCATGCGCAACCCGGACGAGCGCCGAGGCGACCTGCGGGCCCAGCTCGCGGCGCACGGGCTCGCGGCGCGGCGCCTCGACGAGCTCTGCCGACGACGCGGGCAGGCGAAGGTCGAGGCCGCGATAGACGAGCTCCACGACTACTCGGAACGGCTCGTACGCACGGCCATCGCTCGGCTCCCGGACGGCCGCTTCGAGGCCGAGGACGTGCTCGAGCCCGGCGCGGGCGGCGAGCTCCCGATCCGCGCTGCCGTCACCGTCTCCGGCGACGAGCTCGAGATCGACTTCGCCGGCACCGCGCCGCAGCACGACGGCAACATGAACTGCCCGCTCGCGGTCACACGCTCGGCGTGCTACTTCGTCGTCCGCTGCCTCACCGACCCTGAGGTGCCGGCCTCGGGCGGCGCCTTCGTTCCCGTGCGCGTGCGCGCGCCCGACGGCTTGCTCGTGAATGCCCGCCCACCGGCGGCCGTCGCGGCCGGGAACGTCGAGACGTCGAGCCGCATCGTCGACGTCGTGTTCGCGGCCTTCGGCAAGGCGCTGCCGGTGCCGGCGCAGGGGCAGGGGACGATGAACAACCTCACGCTCGGGAAC
>JBKPHO010000347.1:0-1567 GCA_046729915.1 Actinomycetota bacterium
TCTCTGCCCGATCACCGACGCGAATCGGGAAGCGGTCGAGGCGCTTGCCGTAACGCCGGATCAGGGACGCTTTGTGAGCGGTGTCCGCGAGTCAATTCTCGAGGCGGCGGAGGAGCCGGGCGCTCGGGCCCTCTACTGGGCGATCTATGACGAAGAGACGCCGGTGGGGTTCGTGATGATCGCTGACGAGGTCGGCAGCCCCGACTACATTGCCCACTTTCTCTGGAAGCTGCTCATCGACGAGCGCTACCAACGACGAGGCTTCGGTACAGCAACGCTCGACCTGATCGTCGAGTACTTCCGGAACCGGGGCGTCGGCACGATGTGGACAAGCGTCGCACCGGGCGAGGGCAGCCCGGTCACGTTCTACGAGCGATACGGCTTCAAACGAACCTGAGATTTCCACGGCAACGAGATCCTGCTCCGGCTGGAGATCTCCTAGCACAAGCGAGCCGAGCCTCAACTCAGCGTCAGCGCCCTTGCCTGGGCCAGCGTTCGGAAATGTCACTTGAGCCGATAATCAGGTAGTGGGCGACTTCACCATCGTCGTCACGCGTCCTTGCCCGTTGTCGAACAGCCAGCCGTTGACGACGGCCAGTTGGAGGTCGGGCTCTTGCTTCTCAAGGACGCGGCCTGTTCGGCTCGGCGCGCGGTAGTGGATGGAGTCGTCCAGCAGCGCGAGGAGATCTTTCGTAGCTCACGGCGCGGAGCCGTGCGGTTTCCGCGTTTATCCACTCCTGAGCTTCGGCGTTGTCGTGATGCCGCATCCCGCCCACAAAATAGTGCGGACAGACGAGAGGGCTAGTGACGTGGGCCGGTGTTCGGGAATGTCACTTGAGCTGCGAACCGGTTAAGTGACTTCGACGGAACGCACCAGCCCACGAGAGAGCTTCGAGCGGGGCTGGGTGCGATTCTGCTCGCCCGCCTCTAGCCGTTGCCGAACCGTTACGCGGCCGTGACGGGGCTGTTGAGGGGCCCGTCCAGGATGGGGCGCGTCATCGATCAAAGGGGCATCCATGAAGCTCTCGCTCCTCATCTCAACCGCCGTGGCCATCGTGATCGCCGCGGTCGCCATGTCCTCGTCGGCGGCCGGCAGCTCCGGCGCCCGGATCGTGCCCGGCTTCCGCTCGCCGTCGGGGAACATCCACTGTTACTACGACCCGAAGGCGTTCGCGCCGTCGCACGGCACCAAGCGCTTGCTGACGTGCGGTCTCCGCCACGCCGACTATGCGATGCACCTGCAGCGTCGCTGCCTCGCCGGCGACTGGCACGGCTTCGGGCTCGGCGCGAGAGGGAAGCCGACGATCTTCTGCACCGGTAACCCGAACTTCTCGATCCGCCCCGTCTACACGACCCTCGCCTACGGCAGGAGCTGGACACGCGGCCCGTTCACCTGCACCTCCCGCGTCACGGGCGTCACCTGCCTCAACCAGGGTGCCCACGGCGTCTTCATCTCCCGCCAGGCCTACCGCACCTGGTAGCGGCCACCCTCCCTCCGAGAGCGCCCCGGCGGGGCGCTCTCGCGCCGGTCCGCGAGAGCGGCGTTGAGCGGGTAGTACCGCCCGGT
>JBKPHO010000348.1:0-2271 GCA_046729915.1 Actinomycetota bacterium
CACCGGCGCCGCCACGACGGGCCCGACGTTCTCTACGAGCTCAACGTCGACGCCCATCCCGAGCACCGGGAGCATGATGTCCGCAAACATCACCGCAGCGTCGACGCCGTGGCGCCGCACGGGCTGCAGCGTCACCTCCGCGCACAGCTCGGGCTGCCTGGCGATCTCGAACAGGCCGTACCGCTTCCGCAGCTCGCGGTACTCGGGCAGCGAGCGCCCCGCCTGCCGCATGAACCACACGGGCGTCCGCTCGACCTGCTCGCGCCGGCAGGCGCGGACAACCAACGGCTCCGCCACGACCGCCAGCCTAGCCTTCGCCGGCGCCGTCGACGCCCGGCAACTCCCACGTCCCGCCGAGCCGGATCGGCCCCGATCCCGCTGCGTCCTGCCCGAAAACCGTCAGCTCGAGAGCCCGCTCCGCGAGAGCGAGCTCGGCGTCGCGATCACGACTGCTGACGCCGACGTCCACGAAGAACCTGCCCTCGCGCATGGGCAGACCGGGGAAGTTGAGCCGAAGCCGCTCGAGCCGCCGCGGCCGAAGGAGCACACCCTCGACGGTCTGGGAACCCACCAGCTGGTCGCCGGCCTCGCGGATCCCCACTGTCACGTTCGCGCCCTCGACCCCCTCCTCGGAGTAGAGCCAGACCTCGAGCGCCACCGGCTCGCCTTCGGTGAACCGGTCGCGAGGCGCACCGTCGCCGCCAACCGCCCGCACTTCGTGCACGCGACAGAGGCCCTCACGACGGCCGTCCCGTCGAGGCGCGCCATCCGGGGCCTCGGTGACCAGCCGCCGATGGTAGGCACGCACCACGTCGCCCGCCGCGCCAGCCTCCACGACCCGACCGTGGTCGAGCATGATCGCGCGATCGCAGAGACGTTCGACGGCAGTCGCGTCGTGCGAAACGAAGACGATGGTGCCGCCCGCCCGCTTGAAGTCCCAGATCCGGCCGAAGCACTTTTGCTGGAACGCCTCGTCACCGACGGCGAGCACCTCGTCGAGCAGCAGAACGTCCGGCCGTACGTGCATGGCGACCGAGAAGCCCAGGCGCATGTACATCCCGGACGAGTACGTTCGGACCGGGACGTCCCTGAATGCCTCGAGCTCCGCGAAGTCGATGATCTCGTCGAGATGCTTGTCGACATAGCTGCGCTTGAGCCCGTAGATGGCCGCGTTCAGGTAGACGTTTTCCACACCCGTGAAGTCCGGGTGAAAGCCGGCTCCGATCTCGATCAGCGAGCCGACGCGCCCCCCGACCTCGAGCCGGCCCGTGCTCGGCGCGAAGATGCCGGCGATCAGCTTCAGCAGCGTCGACTTTCCCGAGCCGTTGGGGCCGACGATGCCGAACGCCTCGCCGCGGTTCACGTCGAGATCGACGTCCTTGAGCGCCCAGAGCTCGCGCGTCTGGGGCAGCTCGCGCCGGATGATCGCCTCCTTCAACGATCGGGTTTTCGCGAGCCTGATCCTGAAGACCCGGCTGATGCCTCGCCCTCGGATCTCGCCCGGTCCGACCGAGACCGTCGCGCTCACGTCAGAGCTCGATCGCGAAACGGTCGTCGTAGCGCTGCACGACCCAGAGCCCGAGCAGCGCGAGCGCCGGTCCGACGAGGAAGATGTAGGCGAGCAAGGTCGCCCCGGGGACTGTCCCCTGCAGGATCGCCGCGCGCAGGCCCTCGACGTACGGCGTGACCGGATTGCCGTAGCGCAGGAGGTCGATCAGCCACCTGTGCTCGGATGCGGCCGGCAGCTGCTCGAGCCCGTAGAGAACCGGAGTCAGGAAGAACCATGGCAGAAAGAGCACGCCCAGCAGGTGCTCGACGTCCCGGTAGAAGACGTTCGCGACCGAGAGCAGCATCGAGAATCCCAGGGCCAGGCAGATCAGCGCCGCGATGATCGGAATCGCGAGGGCCATCGTCTTCGCGGTTTCCGGCACCGCGATCAGGTCCGCGGGAACGAGTATCGCGAGCATGACGGCGATCGAGATCGTCTGAGCCAAGACCGTCGCCGTGACCACGAGCTCGCGCGGAAACCAGACCTTCTTGATCAGTTCGGCATTCGCCAGCAGCGAGCCGGTGCCCAGCTGGACGGCCGCCTGAAAGAAGCCCCAGGCAGTAAGCCCGGCGAGCACGAAGAGCGGGTAGTGCGGGATGTCGCCCGCCGTCTTCCACAGGACGGCAAACACGAGCGTGTAGACGCCCACCATCGCCAGCGGGTACAGCACGGACCAGGCCAGCCCGAGGACCGAGCCCTTGTAGCGCACGCGCACTTCCCGC
>JBKPHO010000349.1:0-13631 GCA_046729915.1 Actinomycetota bacterium
GACGATGCGCGACGCAGATCCGGTCCCGGTTCCGAAGGTGCCGCGGGTCACCGGCGTCGTCTGGTCGAACCGCGTCTTCGTCGATGCTGCGTCGCTCCGGCGCTGGCTCAACGCGCGCGACAAGTCGTACACCGTGTGGGCCCGCAATCACCCGCGGGCGCTGGCCCTACTCGCCCGCCGGTCGCGGCGATAGGCACCCCCGGCCCCGCCCGATCCGGTGAGGTGATTGGCCGCCCGGCCGGGCGGGTATGCTCAAGCGCGACCGGCAACCTGCCGAAAGGGCGGGTATGGGCGGCGCGGAGATTCTCGTCTTCTTCTGTCTCGGCTGTGCCGCGCTCGCTCTCTGGGTTCTGGCACGGTTCCCGGCGCTGGGGCCACGGCGGCCAACGGCCGTGGTCCTTGCGGTTGTGGGCATCGCGATCGCCCTGAAGGTTCTCGGTCCTCCACTGTTGAGTGTGGCCACGGGGCTCGGGCGGATCGGCCCGCTCGTCGCTCTTCTTGCCGTCGTGCTACCACTGCTCACGGTCGCCTTCTGGGTCTCGGGCTGCGCGCTTCGTGCGCTCGCCGAGACGCCGGGTTTTCGACGCTAGGGCTTCGTCCAGCCGAGGGCCGGGCCTGACGTCAGCCCATGGACGAGAGATTGCGGATGACCCCGATGAGCGGCCCTCCGAGCGACACGATGAGCAAGGCCGGCAGGATCAGCATCACGAGCGGGAAGAGAATTTTCGTCGGCGCCTTCTGAGCTCGTTCCTCGGCCGCCTGCCGCCTGCGCTTGCGCATGTCGACGGCCAGGTCTCTCAGGATCTTCCCGATCGAGACTCCGAGCTTCTGGCCCTGGAGGACTGCCTGGACGAACACACGCACGGACATGCTGTCGATCCGGACGAGCATGTGCTGGAGCGCGTCCTCGATCGTCATCCCCATGTTCTGCTCCTGAAGCGCGAGACGAAGCTCCTGGCCGAGCGGACCCTCGACCCGGCGCGAGACGAGCTGGAGCGAAGACGCGAAGCCGACGCCCGCCTCAACCGTCGTCACGAGCAGGTCGACGAGCTCCGGCATCTCACGATCCACCTGTTGGAGGCGGCGAGTCGCCCGCCGCTCGAGGAGGAATTTGGGCATTACCCAGGCGAGGCCGCCAAGCAGGCATACGCTCGCGAGCGCCCGGACACCGAACGCGCCTGAATTGACGAGCAGGAGGAGCCAGAAGAGCGGCAGGAGCGTTGCGGCGGCGATCCGGTAGCCGAGGAACATCGCCGGGGACGCGGTGTAGTACCCGGCTCGCCGAAGGAGCGTGCGCAGACTGCCTTCCCGTTCGTCGTCCAGCCCGCGCAGCACAGCCGTGCCAATCAACGTGGCAACACGGTTGGCGGCCTCGCGAAGGCTCGGACGTTCGCGGACAGGTGAAGCCCCGGTATTGCTGAAGCCGTACGAGTCGATCTGAGCCAGTGTCTCGCGGCGCCGAAGGCGCTCGAAAGCCAGCGTTCGCACGGCCAACACCACCGCGACGCCTGTGAGAACGAGACCGAGAAGAAGGAAGATGACCATGTCGCTCCTAGACGTCGATGTCGACGATTTTCTGGATGGCAAGAGATCCGGCGAGCACCATGAGCGCGGCAGCGACGACCAGGGCCTGGCCGATTCCCGTCGTGAAGAGGGGACGCATGAGGGTCCCCTGGAGGACCCACATCCCCAGGCCCACGACGATGGGCAACGCAGTCAGGATCCAGCGTGCCATCCGGCCCTGCGCTGTCAAGGTGCGGATCAGGCGCCGAAGGTCACCCCGCTCGCGCAGCGTCCCGACGACAGTGTCGAGGACCTCGGCGGCGTTCCCGCCGGCCGTCCTCTGGAGCTCGGCGAGCAACGCGACCTGCTCGAGGTCCCGGCTCGCCATCCTCACCGCTACGCGACGCACCGCCTCGTCAACCGGAACGCCCAGCTGCTCGTCGTTCAGCACGCGCTGCAACTCGCTCTGGGACGGCTCGTGGGCGTTCTCGACCACCACGGTGAGCGCTCCCACGAAGCTGTGACCGACCCGGAGCGCGGACGCCAGCACCTGGAGGTTGGGCGGTAGCTGGTCGGCGAACTCGTCGCGGACCTTTCGCAGCTTGAGCCTGATCAGCGACCTCGTGGCAAGGGGCGTCAAGAGCCCCAGCACGGCGAAGACTGGAGACAGGACCCCGAGCAGCACGACCATCACGAGGGTGGCGCCCAGGGTGAGCAGGGCGATCTGCGTCGCAGGCATGTCGATCCGAGCGACCTCGAGCTGTTGTTCGAGCTTCACGAGCCAGCCGCTTCCGGCACCGGGCAGGTCGGCAAGACGTCTGTGGATCCGCGGGTTCTCGCCCGCTTCGGAGCGCTTCCCCGCGCCGGCGAACTGCGCGACACGCTCGACGATCGTGCTCCGCCGTGGCCGCAGAAAGGCGACGATTGCAAGGGCGGTCAGCCCTGCGACCAGAAGGCTGAGCAGGAGCATTGCCCCCGACGAGAGCATCAGGCGGGAGACGAAGGAGCGGTGGAACGGCGCGAGCCCGGCCGGTGTGGGCGCCGTGTAGCGCGTCTTCTCGCTTCCGAGACCTCGGATCTGAACCGCGACGTGCACCTCCGAGTGAGGCGGCGCGTCGGACCGGTAGCGCACCAGGTACTCACCGGAGAGCCTTCGCCCAAGGGCCGCGTAGATCGACTTCAGGCGGTCCGTGGTCGGTGCGCTCGAGTAGCTGCCGCCGCTTCGCTTCGCGATGGCCTCCAGCGTTCCCGAGTCGAACGCTCCCGACCGAAGCCCGACCGTGAACACGCGCACGTGCATGGCACGCGCCCTCTCGAGCACCTGTTCCATCTGCTTGCGGCTTCCCAGGTCGGCGCCGTCCGAGAGCAGCACGATCGAGCCCGCCGAGAGCTTGGCGCGGTCGAGCAGCGTGAGCGAGCGGTCGAGCGCGTCGTAGATGCGCGTCCCCCACGAGGCCCGCGGAGGCCGCGACAGAGCGCGTGCGAGGAGCGACCCATCCGGCGTAGGCGCCTGCAGCACGCGGACGACGCCGTTGAACGCGACGATCCCCACCTCAGCATCGGCCTGCCGGTGTGCGAGGAACGCTCGCGCGGCATCGACTGCGCCACGCAAGGGAGCACCTCGCATGCTGTCGCTCGCGTCCACCGCGAGAACGACACCGACGTGGATGCCGGAGGACTCGAGCGGCAGCACCTGGAGGTCCTCCACGCGACGCCCGTTCTCGCGGACCACGACGGCACTCGGGCTGACTGCGACGCCCTGCGGCAGGTCTACGACGTACCCGCGGTCGGGAAACGGCAGGCGCCCCACAGGCGTGAGCTGCGTGTCAGGCCCGGCCGCGGCCGCCGAGGCGCAGGCGGCGGCCGACAGGAGGAGCGCGACGGTCACGAGCGCCCGTCTCATCTCGTCCCTCCCACGCCGTACGGATGGGAAGCGGGCGGCGAGAACAGGTCCGGAGGGAGCTCGATTCCGTGCCGCGCGAACTTCGCCAGGAACGCCGGGCGAAGGCCGGTTGCCTCGAGCTGGCCGACGACCGTCCGGTCGGCCTCGACCCTGTCGACGCGGAACTCGAACAGGTTCTGCAGCGTGATCGTGTCGCCTTCCATCCGCTGAACCTCGGCGATCGCCGTGACGTGCCGGGTCCCGTCGTCGAGACGCTCGAGCTGGACGATCACGTCGAGCGCCGCCGAGACCTGCTGGCGGATTGCCTTCACCGGCAGGTCGAAGCCGGCCATGAGCACCATCGTCTCGAGCCTGCTCAGGGCGTCGCGTGTCGAGTTCGCATGGATCGTCGAGAGCGAACCCTCGTGACCCGTGTTCATTGCCTGGAGCATGTCGAGCGCCTCTGGGCCACGCACCTCGCCGACGATGATCCGGTCCGGCCGCATGCGCAGGGCGTTGCGGACGAGGTCGCGGATCGTGATCTCGCCCTCGCCCTCGATGTTCTTCGGCCGCGACTCGAGCCGGAGCACGTGCTCCTGCGAGAGCTGGAGCTCGGCGGCGTCCTCGATCGTGATGATCCGGTCGCCGCCGGGCACCGCCGCCGACAGCGCGTTCAGTAGCGTCGTCTTGCCGGTGCCGGTTCCGCCCGAGATCAGCATGCTGATGTCCGCCCGGATGCAGCGCGCGAGGAAGTCCGCGGCCTCACCCGAGAGCGTCCCGATCTGGATCAGCTCGTCCATCGCGAAGCGGTTCTGCGCGAACTTCCGGATCGTCAGCAGCGGTCCCGTAAGCGACAGCGGCGGAACGATCGCATGGACGCGCGAGCCGTCGGGCAGGCGTGCTTCGACCATCGGCGACGACTCGTCGATCCGGCGCCCGATCTGGCCGACCATCTTGGTGATGATCCGCCGCAGGTGCGACTCGTCCGAGAAGCGCAGCGGCGTCCGCGAGAGGAGGCCGCGGCGCTCGATCCAGATCTCGTGAGGTCCATTCACCATGATCTCCGAGATCGACTGGTCCGGCAGGAGCTTCTCGAGAGGCCCGTAGCCGAAGATGTCGTCGGCGATCTCCGAGGCGATCTGCTCGCGGTCCTCCCGCGAGAGACCAACCTCCTGCTGGAGCTGCGTTCGGATCTCGCCCACGACTCGCTCACGTGCCGAATGGCCGTCGGCCACCTCGAACAGGCGCGGGCCCAGCTCGCTCACGATCGCCAGGTGGATGCGGTTCTTCACCTCGGCGAAGGGATCGACCGCGTTGTCCCAGGCGGGCGTGGCGCCGTTGGTCCCCGAGAGACGCTCGTGCAGCTCCATCAGGCCGCTCCCTTTTTGAGCAGCCCCAAGCGCCGGCGGGAGCTCCGCTCAGGCGTGTGTGCGGCTGCGCGCGCGCCGTTGTGAGGCTCAAGGTACCTCTGCGCCAGAGACGCGAAGGCTCGTGCCGCCGCCGAGTGCGGCTCGGCCCCGACGATCGTCCGCCCTTCGGTGATCGCCGTCGGAATCGCCCGATCGCTCGGAACGAGCACATCAGGCCGGCGGCCCAGCAGCCGCTCGACGTCGCCCATCGCGATGCCGACGCTCGTGTCCGCCCGATTCAGGACGAGTGTCACGTCGCGGGGCTCGAAGCCCATCTGCGCGAGCGTCTCGAGCCCGATCTTCGTGTCCTTCAGCGAAAGCGCGTCGAGCATGCCGACGACGCAGAGCTCGGAAGCGCTGTCGATCGCAGCGATGACCTCCGGCCCAAAAGACGGCGCCGTGTCCACGATCACGAAGTCATGGCGCGAGCGCAGCAGGTCGAAGACCGGACGCAGGAACGCCGGCGTCACGCTTGCCGCCTGGTCCGGGCGCACTGGAGCCAGGAGCGCCGACAGTCCGGACTCGTGGCGTGCCAGGAAGCTGTCGACCTTCTCGGCATCGAGCGAGCCGCCGGAAACGGCGAGGTCGTAGATTGTCCGCTCCGGCCTGAGCCCGAGAGCGAGGCCGACGTCGCCGAACTGGAGGTCCAGGTCGACGATCACCGGTGACGCGCCGGCACCCGCGAGCGTCTCGGCGAGGTTGCACGCGGTGAGCGTCTTCCCGGTGCCGCCCTTCGGCCCGAGGACCGCGATCATCGTTCCGACCTGGGACGCGTTCGAGCCGCGCCTGCGGACGAGCGCCTTCTCGAGCGCGAAGGCGAGCTGTTCCCGGGGTTGAGGCAGCGTGATGAGGTCGTCCGCCCCCGCCTCGAACGCACGCTCCATGAACCCGTTCGGGCTGCCTGCGTACAGCACGATCACCGGCAGCCGACTCTGCAAGGTGCTTCTCGCGGCCTCGATCAGTTCGAGCGCGCGATCCGACGCCGCAGCGCAGGCGACGACGAGAAGCTCCGCGTCGGCAGCACCGTCGAGCGGCATCCTCCCGTGGTCGGCCTCCGGCAGGCGTGCCGGCTGGATGCGCGTGCCACGCGGAAGCGCGTCTTCGATCGGCCTCGGATCAAGGCCGTCCTCGAGGACGAGGAAGATCTTTGGAGCCGGGGCGTTCATCGACGGCCTCCGAGCGCGCGCAGGACGATGACCGGCCGCGCACCGAGCAGGAGCGTCTCGACCGTGACGATCCTCGGCGTCGTCGACTTCGCTCCCGCGCTCGGCCGCAGCGAGAGCCAGACCTTCCCATTGTCGGAGGCGAAGGCGAGCTTCGCGGCCTCTTCGTCGGTCAGCTGCAGGCTCACGTTCGTGGTCCTCGAGCCGACTCCGGTGCCGCCGCTCCCGACTGCAACCACGGGGATGTTCGCCATGATCCGCTTGAGCACGGGGCGGGTCTGTCCGCCGTTCACGGGCGTTCCGTCAGCCCGAAGCGGGATCACGTTGAAGCCCGCGTAGACGTCGACTCGGTTGCCGACCTCCACCTGCCCGATCAGGCCGTGAGCGGAGTCGAGCGGTACCGAGATCACGCGCTCGCGATCCGTCAGCGTGCCGGCCAGCGAGGTCGACGATCCCGAGAAGACCCCCGCGGTGAGCTGCGAGCCCTGGTAGATCTCCTTCGTCGCGACCCTGCCTGTGAGACTGGCGGGATCGCTGAACGCGCCGTCGCGCAGCTGGCTTTCGCGGATCGTGGTCGCGGTGAACATCGCCTTCGACGCGACGACGTTGCCCGGAGTTCCCTTCGGGATCGTCTGGCGGGCAATCAGGACGGTCACCGGGGTCGAACCCGCCTTGAGGTTGTCCCGGTACCGGTTGAGGTAGACGAGGATGGCGACACCGGCCAGGAGCGCTGCGACCACGGCGACGTACAGCGAGCCCCTCCTCGTCGAGATCAGTTTCTGCGCAAACTCCATTTCCTCTTACCTCCGATCGTTGCTACTTGACGAGAACGGGGATGCACGGCGTCACCGCGAGCGGGTCGCAGGTCTCCGTGCCGCCGCTGAACGGATCCGGCGCGACGTACTTGATGAAGTGGCCCCAGATGGCGCCCTTCCTCACATCTCCCGGAGCGGGCTCGTTGTTCGCGCACCTGGAGCCCGTCCAGCCGGTGATGTAGAAGGCCGCGAAGTTCGTCACGGGGACCGTGGTCTGACCGCTGCCGTCCAGTGCGGAGAAGTCGGTGATCATCAGCCTCACGACGCGCGGGTCTCTCTGGACGTCGTACGTGGGCCAGTTGTTGCCGGGGCAGGACGCGAACCGGTCGTCGAGACCCTGGAGGGTTGGCCCGGCGGTCGTGCCCGTCTTGACCGGGACGCAGTCGGCGGGCCCCGGCGGTGGCGCCGGGTCGGGGCAAAAGCCCGCCGGATTGAGCTGGTAGGGCGTCTGGCAGCCGTTGACGATCGAGTTGCGAAACTCGGCCGCGCCCGGCCCGTCGCACGCGATGGCGCTCGTCCGGCTCCCGCCGGTGAGACGCAGCATCGACGTCTGAGTCGTGTTCGTGAGCTCGAGGCTGCCCTGGATGCCCGCGGTGACCGTGATGGTGTGAGTGCCTGCCGAGACGGTGTACGGAGCGCCGAGCGTCGGCGTCGACGACGAGAGCGCGAGCGCCTTGACCGGCCCGGAGGAGTCCTCGCTGGCGCTGTAGACGCGCTGGATGTTCGAAAAGGTCTGCCTGCTGCCGCCCTGGTATCGCCACTCGAGCGAGACGTCTGCCGGCCCGTTCTCGACGGGAACGGCGAAGTTGTAGCCCGTCGACCAGTACCCGTTGCTCGCGCTGAACGTCATCGGCCTCGTGACGCCGTTCACGATCGCGTTGGCGAGCAGCACGTTCGCCGGGTTGATTGCCGTTGCGGACTGCATGTCCGCCTGCACGGACACCGAGCAGGTCGTCGCCGGCGAGACGACGTCCTGGGGCCCGAAGAACGGGCCGCCGCTCGGTGCGCAGGCCGTGGTCGCCCACACCCGCGGCTTCGGAACCGTCGGCGTCCCGCCGGAGCCGACGCTCCTGATCGCAGCGAGGCCGATCGACGAGGTGTTGTAGTCGTAGCAGGCGTATCCGGTCCCACCCGAGCCGTCCGCAGCGGCACACCTGCCGCTCTGGCCGCCGAGGCCGATCCTGATGCCGACCTTGACGTCTGCCGGAAGGTTCACCGAGCCGGAGCCGCTCCAGTAGTTGAGGCCACCCGAGGCCGCTCCTTTGGTGAGCGCGACCGGGCCCGCGAGCAGCGTCCCTCCCGCCGTCTCGTTGACGAACGTCGCGGTCACGTACCTCGGATTGATGTCGGGGACAGCAAGCGGGAGCGAGCCCTTCACGATCGTGGTCTTCTTCAGCTGCACACGCGCCCGCGCGTTGATCGCGGGCACGACCGTCGAGGACCCAGGGAAGAAGGCGTCGATCAGCGAGCCGAGGATGTAAGGGACGTTCGACTCCGTCTGCTTGACGTCGAGCATGAGATGCGGCGTCTGGCAGGGCGCCTCGGTCTCGGTGTCGTCGGCCGGGCCCCCGCCGGCAGCGAATGTCCGGCTGTTGAAGAGGGTCGTTACGCGCGCCGCCCCGCCGCCGACCTGGAAGTTGTAGAGGCTAGACGAGTTCCCGGCGTAGCCGGTGGCGGCGTTCTCGATCGTGGTGTTCGCTGCGCCGGCGGTGGCAGCGTCCGGCGAGAAGCAATCAGAGAAGTACGCGCCGCCGGCCAGGGCGGCGGCGTCGGCCTGCATCTGCAGGTGCCGCTTGTGCACGAACCAGTTCCCTACGTCGATCGCGAGCGCCAGCGCCAGCAGCAACACCGGCAGCAGGAGCGCAAAAAACACGGCGACCCCGCCGCGCTGCTCGGCGACCCGTGCGAGGGAGAGCGCGCCGAGCCTCATGGGCGGTAGCAACCTTCCGAGTACGTCGGCAGCTGCTCGAGCCGCATGGTCGACGAGCTCCTCATGGTGAGCGTGCCGCCGCCGATGAAGGGAATCCATCTGTACGCCGCCGAAACAGTCACCTTGACGGGGTCGCCGATCTGTCCCCTCGTGCCGCTCGGCCCTGTGAGAAAGCTGACGCAGACCTCCGCGGGCGACGTGACCGAGCCGGTCCCGTTGCGGAGCTCGTTCGAATCGGCCTGTTGCTGGATCCAGCTCTTGAAGTCGCCGCCAGGTTGCGGCGAGTTGCCGACGACCGCGGCCAGGCGAGATCCCTCGTTCGCCAGGTGGGTCAGATCGATGAAGTAGTTGAGCGCGAGGCCGAACTGGACCAGGGCCCAGACGAGCAGGCAGATGAACGGCACGACGAGGCCGAACTCGACCGCCGCCTGTCCGGACTCGTCACGGGCACGCCGACGCAGGCGCGTGGGCTCCGCATCATTCCGCGGAGCCCACGCCTGCGCCTTGCGAGCGCCGGGTGCGTGGTGCGTCTCGATTGCCAACGCTGCTCCTGGCTCTCGCGATTGCCGCTCTTCGCCTACGGGACGACGATGTTGCCGATGGCGGTTGCGACGTCACCGAGGAAGCCGGTGATCGCGGTGCCCAGTCCGGCGAGCGCGATGCCCAGGCCGAGAACGACGAAGGCGATGACGAGGCCGTACTCCGTCGCACCCTGGCCATCCTCGCGCTTGAGGTCCTCGCGGCTGAGCGTCAGCACGCGGCTGAGCGCGAGCGAGAACTGCTCGTACAGCTTGTGCATGTCTTACCTCCCCAGGTAAGTCGAACAGGCGGGCCTGCACGACGCTCGCCTGTACTGGATGTGGTTACGTGCCTATTCAGTCGTCGGGAGCCTCGGCCCCCCACCCACGAAGGTCCTGACCCGCCTAGCCCTTTCGGTGCTGACCTTTCTCGCATGCATCGGCGATATTCCTTCGCGTGAGCGAGATCGCGACAGCCGTGCCTGCCGCACCGGTGCGCCCGGTGCACATCCGCGCCGCGTTGCTGCTCGCCGCCTCAGCAGTCGTCGCCGTGCTGCTCAGGAACGACGTCTCCGGCTGGAACTTGGTCGCCGCCGCGACTGCGGCCGTCCTCGTCTGGCTCGCGGCGATCGACCTCGAGACGAAGCTGCTGCCGAACCGGATCATCCTTCCGGGGACGGTGCTCGTCCTTGCCGCGTCGTTCCTCCTCGGCACGGGCGCATTTGTGGAGCACCTGCTGTCCGCACTGGTCGCCGGGGCCTTCCTGTTCGCCGCCGCAGCAGTCCGGCCGCATGACCTCGGCATGGGCGACGCGAAGCTCGCGCTCCTGCTCGGGGCCTTGCTCGGGACCGCCGTCCTCGAGGGGCTCCTGATCGCCTTCTGTCTCGTGGCGGCCGCGGGGCTCGCCCTGCTGGCGGTCGAGGGCAAGCAAGCCTTGAAGCGCCACCTGCCGCTCGGGCCCTTCCTCGCCGCCGGCGCGCTGGCGACGTTGCTTCTCGCCGGTACGTCGTAGGCGCCGACTAGTCCCTGGTCTTGGTCATTCAGCCGATCGGTTCGTGGTCCCCGATCGCGCGCTGCCCATAATCGATCCGGTGAAGGCGCTTACCGTCCAAGTGAACCGGCCGGAGCTCGTCGACGAGCTCGTCACGGCGTTCCGAAGCAGCGGCTGCGCTGCACGGCGGACGGGGATCCTCTGCTGTGCGGTCGAGCACGACGCCGCACTCGACGAGACGGAGGCCCGGGTCGAGGTTACGTTCTTCCTGCGTGCGTGGCAGGCTCGACACCGGTTCGCGCACGCGTCACTGGCGCCCTGACGTGCGGAGAAGGCTCGCCGCCTCGGCGTCGCCCGAGGTGTCGAGGAGCCCGTGACGGTATGCCCAGTGAACCGCCTCGGTCCTGCTGTTCACGCTGACCTTGCGGTAGATGTTCGTGAGGTGGAACTTCACCGTCTGCTCGGCGAGCCAGAGGAGCTTCGCGATCTCCTTGTTCGAGAGTCCGTTGCTCAGGGCGCGCAGGATCTCGAGCTCGCGTGCGGTTAGCCCCGCCTCACGAACCGCGAGCGTAAGGCCGTCCTCGGCGCGCCCGATCGTCTCGTGCACCGTCCCCTCGTAAGCCGTCGCCAACGCGTCCGGAAGCTCATCCGGACTGACCCGCTTCGAGATGAACGCGCTCGCTCCCAACCTCAGCGCCTCCTTGGCCATCTCGTCGGAGTCGACGCCCGAGAGCACGGCGATCCTCACCGATGGCACCCGCTCACGCAGAAGCCGAATGCACGTCAGGCCGTCCATGCCGGGCATGCGCAGGTCGAGCAGGACGAGATCCGGCTTCGTCCGTTGCGCGACCGGTAGTACCTGGCTGCCAGATTCCGCGACCCCGACGATCTCGAAGTCCTGCCGCCCGTCAAGCGCAATCCTGACCGCCTCCACCATCAAGCCGTGGTCGTCCGCAACAACCACCTTGAGCCGCCGCATTCAGCCCCTTCCTATCGCCGCAGGTACCTGGACAAGTGAGTTAGACCCCACGTTTGCCGCCGATCCGAACTCTCCCAGACTAGGCGGACGCCGGAAATCCCCCAAAAACGGGATCTAGCCGCTCGAGCCGTGCTCAAATGGCCGTCGCGGCCGCGGGCGCCGGCGATACGTACGGAGCGCACTACCCACCCGAAGGTCTAGTTCGGGCCCCTGGGCCTTGTCGTCGGGCAGGCGGCTCCATACCGTGTGGCGAGGCCAAGGGCTCGGGAAGCTCTTGCGGGATCCAGGGGAGAGTGGCAAATGCGGCGATTGAAGGTGCTCGTAGTCGACGACCATCGACTGATGCTGGACGCGATTCGCGTCACGCTCGAGCGTGAAGACGACATCTCGGTCGTCGGCGCTGCCGACTCCGCGGAGCAGCTCATTCCGCTCGTCGGCCAGACGGGACCTGACGTCGTCTTGCTCGACGTACGGATGCCGGGGATGGATGGGCTCACGGTCCTGGAGCAGGTGCGACAGCGCTATCCAAGCGTCGCGGTCGTCATGCTCTCGGGAATCGACGATCCGGCCCTCGTCCGGGCGGCCCTCGAACGTGGCGCCGCGGCGTTTGTTCTCAAGCACGTTGATCCGCACGACCTCGCCGGGGCGGTACGACAGGTGGTGAAGGGTTCGATCTTCCGCCCCTTCGACGTGGTCGGATCGGCCACGGACAGCGCCCCCGAAAGGGCGGGACTGAGCAACCGCGAGCTCTCGATCCTCAGGGTCCTCGAGTCGGGCGCGTCGAACCAGGAGATTGCCAAGCAGCTCTTCCTCGCCGAGCAGACGGTGAAGTTCCACCTGACGAACATCTACCGCAAGCTCGGCGTCTCGACCCGCACCGAGGCCGTGCACTACGCGTACGAGCAGGGGCTCATCGAGCGCCCGCTCTCGTACGTCGCGTAGCCCTGTCTCGACGGTCGGCTCGGACCGACCGGACGTTCGGGTGGCTCGCCTGTAGCCGCGGTCGGAGAAGGTATGGGCGTCCGCGCCGACTCAGGGAGGGAAGGCAGGCTGTGCGTATCCACGTGGGCGATTCGGAGCTTGTGAAGCCGCTCCTCGAATACTTCGAGGAGCAGGCCGACTGCGTTGCCCTGCAGGTGGCAGAGACCGAGATCGAGGTCTCGCTGCTCGGCTCCTTCCGGACCGAGGTTCACGACGCCAATGTCGAGCGACTCGTCTCGGCGTTCCGCCAGTACCGGCGCGGATCCCAGAACGGAAGCAACTAAGCAACAGACTGTTACTTGCGCCCTCGAACCCCGCTGCGGCGGGGGGCTTCCGGCGTTCCAAATCTCCAAGTAACAGACTGTTCCTTGGAGGGAAGGGGTTGGCTCCGAACGGCGTCAAGTGGCTATGGAAGCCGCTGCCACAGGTGAGCAACTGCGCGAAGGGCCGAAGGGCAACGCTCGGCTCGCGGGGCCGTCTCGGCGACGGGTACGAGCGGGAGCGGTCGCCGAGCTCCTGGCGGCCGCGCTGCCGCTGATCGGGCTCGTCTCGCTGCTGCTCCGCTCTCAGCTCGACCCCCATTTCGTCAACGCACGGCTTCACTTCGTGCTCTTCGGCCTCGTCGGCTCCGTGGCGTTCGCGCTCGGCTTCGCGGCGGGCGAGGCGGCCAACCGGCGCGGGGACGCCCGCGTGTTTCTCCTGTCGCTGGCCTTCATGGCGACCGGCGGCTTCATGGGCCTTCACGCGCTGGGGACGCCGGGCATCCTCTTCTCCGAGAACTACGCCGGCTTCAAGATCGCGATCCCCGTCGGCCTCCTGGTGAGCGCGGTCTTCGCTGCGGCCTCGGCGTTCGTCGACGTCCGCCCGACGTTCGCCCCGCTCGTGGTCCGCCACCGCCGGAACCTGCGAGCCGGCGTGCTGATCGTCATGGGAACGTGGTTCGTCTGGACCGTCGCGAACCTCCCGCCGCTCCGCGGCCCGAATAGCGAAGCCGCGACGGGCAGCCTGCTTGCCGTGATGGCGGTCGTCGGAACGGTCGTGTACGCGGTCAGCGCCGCACGCTACTGGACGATCTTCCGCAGCCGTCCGCATCTGCTCCCGGCCGCCGTGATCGCGTGCTTCGTGCTCCTCTCCGAGGCGCTGATCGGCGTGGCGGTCACCGGCGAGCGCAAGTGGCACGCGAGCTGGTGGGAATGGCACGGCCTGATCGTCACCGCCTACCTGATCATCGGCTTCGCCGCCTACCGCCAGTGGCGCGAGGAGCGGTTCCGGCACCTCTACCTGTCCACGACGCGCGAGTCGCACCAGCACGTCAGCGTCCTCTTCAGCGACCTGGTCGGCTACACCAGCTTCGCCGAGCGTTCGAAGCCCGAAGAGGCCGCGGCCGTGCTCCACGCGTACTGGGGCATCGCCGCCCCGCTGCTCACGCGCGAGTTCGGCGGCGAGGTGGAGAAGTTCAT
>JBKPHO010000350.1:0-5348 GCA_046729915.1 Actinomycetota bacterium
CGCCGGCTTCGCGCTCGCGCCGCCGGTGTTCACGATCTCGGAGCTGCGCCAGCTCTACGTCGCCGCGCTCGGCCACGAGGTCTCGGCGACGAACCTGCAGCGCGTCCTGCTCCGCCGCGGCGTGCTCGAGCCGACCGGCGAACGCCGCGAGCCCGGCCGCACCGGCGGCCGTCCGGCGGCGCTCTACCGCTTCCGCTCGCGGAAGCTGGAGATCACCGACCAGTTCGCGGTGCTGAGACCGCCGGAGCGCTAGTCGCCGGGGACCGGCCGTAGCGCCTTCGCCAGCGCAAGTGCTGCCGCGCGGTCGATCGGCGGGACCCGCCCCGCGATCACGAGTAGGCCGTCCCGGCTGAGCAGGGCGCTGCCGTCCACCACGATCTCGCCGGGCCGCGGGCCATGCACGAACCCGTACGGCTTCTCACGTCCGAACTCCCGCAGCCTGACGGCGCCGTAGTCGAGCAGCACGAACCTCACACGACGAAGGACCGCCCCGTTCGGCGCCTTCGAGGTTTCCGTGCCGACCCTGACAGACCTAAGCGAACGGCCCTGAAAACGAGGGCCGAGCCAGAGCGGAAAGGCCCCGAGCGCGGCGCGTGCTGCTCGCAGATTCGTCTTGGCCGCGTGCACCGTCAACTGAGGAGACGGCGGAAACGAATGCCCGTCCGCGGCGCCGCTGTCCGGAACGACGAACGCGACGCTCGACGCAGGCAGGTCGCTCGTGACCGAGTAGACCTCCTCGTACCAGAGTCGGCCGTGAACGAACGTGCGCTTGGCAACGGGGCGGTGCGTACGCGCATCGAGCGCGACGCGATCGCCACCGTCCTTCAGCGAATCCGGACGGCCGTTGACGAGGCCTTCGAGCCAGATCACGCGGTGTCCGCGGAACGTTCCTCTCCCGACCACGCGGACGCTCTTCGAGTCGACGGGCCAGCGATAGTGCATGTTCCGCAGGATGAACGGCGGCGGCGGAAGGCAGAACCGACGCGGCGAGTCGGGCGCGCCTTGGCAGGTTTGACCAACGGTGTCGAACTCGACCCGGCCGTCGACCCGACCGACGACGCGGTCGAAACCGCTCCGCTGGTCCCACCAGACCTCGAGGACGAGAGGTGCGCTGCGCTCGCGACCGGTCGCCACGTCGACGACCGTCTGTGGAATCGGTGGGTACTCCACGATCTTTGCGTGGACGACGGGCCCGCGGGCCTGCACCAGGTGGAAGCCCGCGGGCACGCCGCTCGTCGTGCTCCCTCCCCTGCCGGTCAGAACGATTGCGGCAGTCACTCCGGCCCCGAGGGCGAGCGCGAGACCTGCCGCTGCGGCGACGAACAACCTGCGCCGCCGCGTGCGCCGGCGCGCCTCTTCGATCAGGACCTCGAGCTCGTCGTGCGAGGGCTGCGGAGGAGCGACGATGGTCACTGCAGGATGGAACTATTATCGCTAGCACCATCCTTCCGGGTCAAGGAGACCCCCCGCCGGGGGATGCCGCCGGCCCCGGCGCCGCCTATCTTGGGCGCCGAGCGGAAGGAGGAAGGGGTCGTGGGACGGTCGTTGTTCGGAGGTGTGGTGGTGGCCGCCGCAGTGGCGCTGGCGTTCGTCGCCGTCGCGCTCACCCTGGCGCTGAACCACTGACGGGCCGTAGACTCGGATCCGTGGGAGTCGGATCCTGGTGGAAGCGGTTTCGGCAGCGCGAGGACGAGAGGACGGTCGACCGCGCGCAGGAGCGCGTTCACGAGACGCTCGACGAGCGGCGGATCACCTCGGGCGACATGCAGGGGCTCGAGGACGACGAGCTGGCTGCGCGGACGATGCACGAGCCGAAGATCGAGGACGCCGAGCGCTTCGCCGAAGACGACGACGGCCCCTGAGGTCCGCCGTCAGCCGCTGACGGTGACGCGGACGGTCTGGACCGCGTTGTTCGCGTAGCCGCCGAGGTTCCACGGCGCATCCTGTGGCTGCGCGTTTCCGGCCTCGTCGCGCGCGCGTGAGCAGAGGACGTGGTCGCCGGGTCGCGCCTCCCAGCGGTACGTCCAGCCGCGCCACGCCCAGCGCTCTCCTGCCGGCTCGAGCTCCGCAGGCGCCCACGCCGAGCCTCCGTCGACGCTCACCTCGACCGACGCGATCGGCGCGAGGCCCGACCAGGCCCGGCCCTCGAGCAGCACCTCTTCGGCCGCGACCGTCCGGTCGCGCGTGAGGAACTCGGGGATCCCCGGCGGGACGAGCAGCGAGCGCGGCTGCATGCGCGTGAGCGCCTCGCCCTCTTCGTCCTCGGTCTGACGCAGCCGGTACGACCACGACTGCTGGTAGCCGCCGAACCGCTGATTGGAGAGCTCGATCCGCGAGAGCCACTTGACGTTCGTCATCCCGTACCAGCCGGGCACGACGAGCCGCAGCGGGAAACCGTGCTGCGGCGGCAGCGGCGCGCCGTTCATCTCGTAGGCGAGCAGCACCTCGTCGCGCAGCGCCTCCTCGAGCGGCAGCGCGCGCTGGAAGGCCTGCTCCTCGCCGCCCTCGATACCGCGGTCGAGCCCGGTGAAGAGCACCTCGACGGTGCCCTCGCCCACCCCGGCCTCCTCGAGCAGCGGCCGCAGTGGCGTCCCGCGCCAGCGCGCGGTCCCGACCGCCTCGAGCAGCCACGGCTGGCTGATCGGCCGCGGGTCCAGGCGCGCTCGCCCGTTGCCCGCGCACTCCATCGTCACGGTCAGCTCGGCGGCGGGACGCGCACACAGGTCCTCGACCCCGAGCGAGAGCTCGCGCTCACCGGAGACGGTCAGCCGCCACGATTCGGGCTCGACCGCAGGGACGTCGTAGTGGGTCAGCAGGTAGTGCAGGCCGACCGGCGTGACCGGGAAGCGCAGCGCCTCGAGCGGCATGCCGTGATTGCGCGCCGCAAGCTGGAGCTCCTCGAGGCTGATGCCCTCCACGGGCGCATTTAAGCCGTCTGGCGGACCGGTTGCTCGCTGGTGCCTGCAAGGGCGAGCTCGGCGTCCGCCTGCGCGATCACGACCGGGTCATGCGTCGCACAGACCACCGCCGCGCCGGTCCCGCGTGCCAACGCACCGAGCAGCGTCGCGAGGCGCAGCGCGTTTGCCTGGTCGAGTCGCGCGGTCGGCTCGTCGACGAGCAGAAGCGCCGGCCGCGCAGCGAGTGCCCGCGCGACAGCCACCCGCACCTGCTCGCCGGCGGAGAGGCGCGAGACCCGCTGCCCCGCCCGCTCCGCGAGCCCGACCGCGGCGAGCACCTCATGCGCGTCGCCGTCCAGCCCGCGGATCTCCTGGCCGAGCTCGACGTTCTCGCGCGCGCTCAGGAAGGGGACAAGCCCGGTCTGCTGCGGCACGAGGGCGACCTCCCGCCGCCGCAACTCCGCACGGCCCGCGCGGTCGAGCCCACCGAGGTCCGTGTCGCTGACGAGCACCTCGCCCTCGTCAGGCAGGTCGAGCCCTGCGAGCAGGTGCAGCAGGGTTGTCTTCCCCGAGCCGGAAGGGCCGGTCACAACCGTCACGCGGCCGCTCTCGAACTCGGCGTCGAGGCTCTCGAAGACCTTGGCCGCGGTCGCGCCGCGCCCGTGCGCCTTGGCCACGCCCCGCAGGAGCGCGATCGGCCTGCCCGGCGGCTGCGAGAGTGGCGCGGCCGCGGGCGCCTCGGGCCTCGCACCGTCGCTACCGGCGGCGGTGACGACGATCCGGCCGTGCGCGGGCGCCCCCCCCGCCCGGGTGCCGCTCCCGGCCGGCGCGCCGCTGCGCGTGGCGCTCTGCGCCGCGCACCCCCACCGCCCGGGGGTGCTGCCCGCCGACGAGCCGACGGGCGAGCTCGACGAGGCAAGCGCGCGGCTCGTCTACGGCGCGATCGCGGAGCTCGCCGCGGCGGAGGGCTGCACCGTCGTGATCGTCAGCCACGACCCGGCCTCGACCGAGATCGCCGACCGCTTCGTGCACATCCGTGACGGCCGCGTGAGCGAGGAGACGGTCCGCGGCGCCGTCGACGAGGGCCTGATCGTCGTCGGGCGGGGCGGCTGGCTGCGATTGCCGGAGGAGTTCCTCGAGCGCGCGGGCATCGGTGCGCGGGCCGCGGCTTCGCTCGAGGACGGCCGGATCGTCGTCAGCGCCGCGGGCACCGACGGCGCCCGGCCGGAGACGCCCGCCTCCGTGCCGCGCGCGCAGACGCCCGGCCGGGTGGTCGCGCTTCTCCGAGGCGTGACGAAGGCGCACGGACGGGGCGCGACGGCGGCCCAGGTCTTTTCGGGCCTCGACGCCGAGTTCGAGAGCGCCCGCGTGACGGTCGTGACCGGCCCCTCGGGTTCCGGGAAGACGACGCTGCTGCACCTCCTCGCCGGGCTCGATCTCCCCGATTCGGGCGAGGTGCTCGTCGCCGACACCGCGGTTGCGGAGCTCGACCGGGCGGGCCGCGCCGAGCTGCGGCGGCGGGCGATCGCGCTCGTGCCGCAGCAGAGCGGGCTCGTGCCCTTCCTGAGCGCGCGCGAGAACGTCGAGCTCGGCAAAGAGATCCGCGGCCTGGAGGGCGACGCCCACGAAGCGCTGAACGCGGTCGGCCTCGCTGAGCGGGCGGGCCAGCGCGTCTCCCGGCTCTCTGCGGGCGAGCAGGTGCGAGTCGCCGTCGCGAGAGGGCTCGCGTCGCGGCCGGCGCTGCTGCTCGTGGACGAGCCTACCGCGAGGCTCGACCAGGCGAACGCGCTTCGCCTCGCGACGCTGCTGAGCACCCTCTCGCGCGAGACCGGCGCCGCGGTCGTTTGCGCCACGCACGACCCCGTCGTGATCGCGCAGGCCGACGCCGAGCTTGCCCTGACCGCCGCCGGGCCGCGCCAGCCGGTCGCAGCGTGAGCCCACGCCGCCTGAACCAACTGGAGTAGGCTCAGCGTGTGGTGGAGTCGGTCGCCCAGGGGATCAGCCTCGAGGAGCTGCAGCTCGCTGCGCGCAACCACGGCATGCCGCTCGAGGCGCTTCGCTACGCGGTCACGCCTGTCGGCCTCCACTACCTGCTGACGCACTACGACGTCCCGGCGGTCGAGCCCGAGTCGTGGCAGCTCACGGTGTCCGGCGAGCGCGAGGTCTCGTTCGGGCTCGAGGAGCTGCGTGCGCGGCCGGCGGCCGAGCTCACCGTGACGATGGAGTGTGCAGGCAACGGCCGAGCCCGGCTCGACCCGCGGCCGGTCAGCCAGCCATGGCTGCTCGAAGCGGTCGGCACGGCGCGCTGGCGTGGCACTCACCTGCGGCCGCTGCTCGAGGAGGCCGGCGTGGGGGAGGGTGTGATCGAGGTGCTCTTCACCGGCCTCGACCGCGGAGTCGAGGGCGGCGAGGAGCAGTCGTTCCAGCGCGCGCTTCCGCTCGAGGAGGCCC
>JBKPHO010000351.1:0-7563 GCA_046729915.1 Actinomycetota bacterium
ATCCCGCCCACGCCCCAGCCGAGCACGCCTAGGCCGTTGACCATCGTGGTGTGCGAGTCGGTTCCGACCAGGGTGTCCGGGAAGGCGACGCCGTCTCGCTCCTCGACCACGCGCGCGAGGTACTCGAGGTTGACCTGGTGGACGATGCCCGTGTTCGGCGGGACGACCTTCAGGTTGTCGAAGGCGCCCTGGCCCCAGCGCAGGAACGCGTAGCGCTCGCCGTTGCGCTCGTAGTCGCGGTCGACGTTGGTGGCGATCGCCATGCGCGTGGCGAAGGAGTCGACCTGCACCGAGTGGTCGATCACGAGCTCCGCCGGAATGTGGGGGTTGATCCGTGACGCGTCGCCGCCCAGGTCGTGCATGGCGGAGCGCATCGCGGCGATGTCGACGATCGAGGGGACGCCGGTGAAGTCCTGCAGCAGGACTCGCGAGGGCCGGAAGCCGAGCTCGCGCGAGGGCCCCGCTTGCGCCTCCCAGCGCGCGACCGCCTCGACGCCGGCCTCCGATTCGTGCCGCAGCGCGTTCTCGAGCAGGATCCGGAGCGAGTAGGGGAGGCGTTCCACACCCTCGACCGAGGCGAGAGGCGCGTAGGCGACGCTCCGGTCGCCGGCGCGCAGGGCGGCGCTTGCACCGGAGGCCATGCCCCGACTCTAACCGAGTGCTTTAGGCCTGGGCGGGAGCCTGCAGCTCGCGCTCGGCCGGCTCGCCTCGGCGCAGCTCGCGGCTGCGCTCGGCCTCGGCGTTGATCTCGGCTCCGAGCAGGAGCGCCACCGAGCTGATCCAGAGCCACGTGAGCATCACGACCACCGCCGAGAGCGAGCCCCACGCCTTGTTGTACGAGCCGAACTTGCTCGCGTAGAAGGCGAAGGCGCCCGATGCGAGCAGCCACACGACGACCGCGAAAACGGAGCCGAAGCTCACGAACTGCCACTTCGGGTGTTGGATGTTCGGCCCGAGGTAGTAGACGACGGCGAAGGCGAGCAGCAGCCCGCAAATCAGGATCGGCCACTGCGCCGCCCACCAGACGATCTCGACAACGGTCTTGTTGCCGACGGCGTCGCCGATCCAGTGGGACAGGTGCGGCCCGAGCACGAGCAGGCCGAGAGCCAGCGCCGATGCCATGAGCACGAAGACGGCCATGAGCGCCCCGAGGATGCGGCGGCGAACGAACCCGCGCGTCTCGTCTCGGCCGTAGGCCAGGTTCAGCGCCCACATCACGTTCTGCATCGCGCCGCTCACCGACCAGAGGGCGAGCACGCCCCCGACGGCGATCAGCGTGATGCTCGTCCCCTGCTTCTGTGTCAGGCGCCGCAGGCTGCCCTCGAGCAGGCTCGACGCCTGGCTCGGGATGATCCCCTGCAGCTTGTCGATGAGCGTTGTGACCGCGTGCGGTCCCGCGAACAGGCCGAAGAGGCCGGCCGCGATCAGCAGCGTCGCCGGGATCGCGAGGAAGGCGTAGTACGCAAGCGCAGCCGCGAGGTTCGTGACGTGGTCCTCGTTCGCCCCCTTGAAGGCGCGTTTCAGGATCGCCAGGTAATCCCGCCTCGAGAGATCGGTGGGAGACGGATCCTCGAGCCGCTGCTCCTCTCGCTCCGGCTGCGGCTCGGGTGCCTCGTCGGCGGGAGGCCGGGCGTCTTGCTCACGCTCTTCGCTCGCGTCCTCAGTTCGGTTGCGGTTGAGAAGCCTCATCTCGGTTCGAGAATCGCCGCAGACGCGCAGCCCGAAACCTCGGCTAGGTCGTCAAGCCGCGCTCCGCCAGCTCTGCGGCCGCCTCGTCGAAGCGGTCTGTCGCCGTGTGGCCCTCGAGCCACGTGGCGAGCTCGGCCAGGCCCTGCTCGAGCGGAACCTCGGCCACGAAGCCGAGTGCGTCGCGCGCGAGGGTCACGTCCGCGAAGCAGTGGCGGATGTCGCCGGCGCGGAACTTCCCCGTGATCTCCGGCTCGATCGCCTTGCCGAGGACCCGCGCTAGCTCGTCCGCCAACTCGAGCACGGAAATGCTCTGGCCGCTGCCGACGTTCACGGCGCGGCCGTCGACCGCCTCGTGCTCGAGCGCGAGCCTGCAGGCGCGGGCGACGTCGGCCACGTGGACGAAGTCGCGGCGCTGGCCGCCGTCCTCGTAGACGAGCGGAGGGCGGTCGTTCAGCAGCCGCGCGGCGAAGATCGCGAGCACGCCCGTGTACGGATTGGAGAGCGCCTGGCGCGGCCCGTACACGTTGAAAAAGCGCAGGGCGACCGTGGGCACCCCGTAGGCGGCGCCGTGGAGCAGGCACAGGCGCTCCTGGTCGTACTTCGTCAGTGCGTAGACCGAGGCGAGCGACGGCTCCTTCGTCTCCGGAGTGGGGACGGGACGGAGCTCCTCGCCGTTCGGGCCGCGCGGTTCCCACTCGGCGTGCTCGAGCTGCGCACGCGAGCGTTCGGTCGCCGCCTCCGGCTCGTACGCTCCTTCGCCGTACGCGCTCATGCTGGACGCGACCACGACCTTGCGGACGGGGTGCTCGAGCAGCGCCTCCAAGAGGACGGCCGTGCCGGCCGTGTTCGCGGAGGTGTACTCGGCAGGCTGGTACATGCTCTGGCCGACGCCGACCCGGGCCGCGAGGTGGAAGACCGCATCGACGCCCTCGAGCGCGCCGCGGACGACCTCGGCATTGCGCACATCGCCGGCGATCAGCTCGATCTCGTCCGCGAGGTAGCCGGGCCGCTGCTGCTTCCCGCCGTGCACCTGCTCGACGAGGCTGTCGAGAGCGCGCACGCGGTACCCGGCCTGCAGGAGCTCGTCGCCCAGATGCGAGCCGATGAAACCGGCTCCGCCGGTGATCAAGACATGTTCCGCGGTCAAGGCGCGAAGTGTGTCAGCAGCAGCACGAGGCCGATGTTGGCCGCGAAGCCGAGGACCGCCAGCGGGGGAGAGCGCAGCCAGCGCGGGCCGTCGGCGATCGCCCAGAAGATCGGGAACGCGAACAGGCTCTGCCGCCCGAAGCTCTGGATCGTCCCGGAGAGCAGCAGCAGAACGGTGACGGCGGTCGCGAAGGCGGCCCACGGCCGGTAGCGCGGCCCGAGGCGCCAGAGCAGCACGAGCAGCGGCAGCACCAGCGCAGCGCGGGCGCTGTCGACGAAGCCCTGCAGGCTCTTGGTCGCCGCTAGCAGGAGCGGGACGGCGCAGGCATAGGCGCCGATCGCCGTCGGCCAGGCGCCGAAGCGGCGGTAGGCGAACACCAGCACAACCACCGCCGCGGCCGCGAGCAGGCCGATCAGCAGCCCGTGCCGCTCGAGCACGCCGCCGAGGTGATCGGCCCATTTCCCGAGGCCGCTCGGCCCCTTGCGGCCCCAGAGCCGCTGGGCGTCGAAGAAGGCGGTGGCGTCGTCGCTCCGTGCCCAGAAGTAGGCCTCGACGCCCACCGCGGCCGCGACCGGGAGGGCTGCGCCCAGCCATCCACGCGGTCCCCTCCCGCGGGCGAGCCAGGCGAGCGGCAGCGCGATGAGGACGCCGGTTGGGCGTGCGAAGGCCGCGATCGCTCCGACGGCGCCCGCGCCGAGCGGACGGCCGCGCAGCGCGAGGGCCGCCGCCCAGGCTGCCGCCGCGAGCGCGAGCGCATCGGGGTAGGCGAGCGCGAGCGCGAACGAGCCGGGCCAGCACGCGAGCGCGAGGGCGCTTCTCAGGCGGACCGGCGGCAGCCCGGCCGAGAGGCCGAAGAACGCAGCCGCGCTCGCCGCCCACGCCAGCCCGCCGCCGACCACGATGTCCCAGTGGCTCCCGGCCCAGTGCAACAGCAGGGGCCAGAGCGGGAAGAAGGCGTACTGGCGACCACCGTGCCCCGCGGGGTAGCCGTCGCGCGCAATCGCGTCGTACCAGTTGAAGTCCCAGGCGAAGAGCGGCCAGAGCCCGTCGTGCTCGAGCCAGCCGGGCCTCCAGGTGTATGCGCCGGCGGCGAGCCCGACGCCCAGTGCCGCAAGGACCGCGCCGAGCCAGCCTAGCCAGACGGCGCCTATCCGTAACGCGTCGCGCCGGCCCAGCACCGCTCGATCGTAACCGGGGGCAGCGCGGCGGCTAGAGCCAGACTCGCGCGGTGAAACCGCTTTCGGACCGGAAGAACTCGATCTGCCACGCCAGCTGGCGAGCGACCCAGAGGCCGGTGCCGATTCCCTCACGCGGGGCGAGGTAGCCGGCCGTGGGGTCGTCGAAGCCGCTCCCGCGGTCGACGATCTCGCAGACGAAGCGCCCCTGGGCCCGGCCCACGCGAACTGCTTCGACGCCGCCGCCGTGCTCGATCGCGTTCGCAGCGACCTCCGTGGCCGCGAGGAGCATGTCGAGCGCCTTCGCCTCGCTCACGCTCTCGATGACCAGCTCGCGCGCGAGCCGCTCGCGGAACTCCTCCAGGTCGCGGCCGAACTCGATCAGCCGCAGCTCCGCGAGGGGCGCGGGGGCCGGCGTGAGCCGGCGCAGCAGGTCTGCCGGGTCTTCGTAGGCGCCGCTCGTCGTCCAGCTGTCGCCCTCGACGACCTCGGGGTGCGTCTGCCACACGCCCTCGATGATCGGGTCGGGCGTTCCGTTCGCGTTGTACGAGCAGAGCACCCAGGCGGGGAGGTGGCCGAACGAGCGGTTGAAGACGGCCTCGTACCCGGTCCAGAGATCCCACTCGGCCGGGTCGGGGCCGAACTGGACGTCGGCGACGGCACGCAGCGTGGCGGTCTTCCGCAGCTGCTCGGCGTACACGTCGTGGTAGGCGGCGAGGGTCTGCGCCGGCCGCGTGTAGGCGGAGCTGACGTCGACGAAGGCCACCTCCGCGGCGACCGGCCCGAGCGCCTCGCGCATCACGGCGAGCCCGGGCTTCGTGTGGGCGACGATCGCCCCCTCGCCCGCCTCGAGGCCCTCCGTCAGGAACGGCACCGCGACGGCGAGGTACTCGTCCTGCGAGTCGTAGACGAGGGCGTTGTGGCGCAAACCCCTGAGCTGCATCGGCCTACTATGTAATACGCCGCGGGCGGCGTCTTTCAAGCGTCGGCGAACCGAACAGGCGCTGGCTGCCCGAGGCTCTCGCGCAGCTTCCTCAGCGCGCCGACCTCGATCTGGCGGGCGCGTTCGGCCGTCAGGCCGAGGGTGGCGCCGATCTGGCCGAGCGTCTGCGCGGGCTGGCCCAGCCCGTAGTGCGCCCGGAGGATCCCGCGCTCAGGTTCGTCGAGCCGGTCGGCGAGGCTCCGTACCTCGCGAATCTCGATCCGGTCGAGGACTTGCTCGTACTGGCTTTCGGCGCCGGCGTCGACGATGGTGTCGCCGACCGTCGCGGCCGTCCCTGCGTCGCCGGCAAGCCGCTCCTCGAGCGCGCGCGGGCGCCGCTCGGTCGCCTGCAGGCTCTCGATCTGTGCCCGCGTGAGCCCGGTGGCGCGGCTCAGCTCCTTGTCGGTCGGCTCGGCGCCGTGAGCCTGCACGTACTCGCGGCGCGCGATCCTGACCTGGGCGAGGGCTCGAACGGCGCGGTCCGACAGCGAGACGGGAGCCGTCAGCTCGGCGACGAGCTCCTGCATGGCCTTGCGGACCCAGAACGACGCGTAGGCCCAGAAGGGCGTCTCACGCCCGGAGTCGTACCGGCGCGCAGCGAACAACAGGCCGGCCACGCCCTCCTGGACGAGCTCCTGGCGCTGGATTCCGACGGCGGCGGGGAAGTGCGCCGCGAGGCCGAGAATCGCGGGGAGGAACGCCTCGACGAGCCTCCGCGACGCCTCCGGGTCGCCGGCTTCCACGCCGATCACGAGGTCGTGCTCTTGCCGGGGGGTGAGCCGTGCGGCGGTGCTCAGCGAACCTCCTCCCCAGGGTCGCTTGGCCGTTCGATTGTCGCAGGCGGTAGGGGGTCGGCGCGACCCCGCTTGCGTTCGCGTTGCGTCGGCTTATCTCAGGTACTACTCCGCGAGCACTGGAGGTCGAGATGAGCAGTACCCAGGTACGTGCCGAGGTACGCCCCTTTCACATCGAGATCCCTCAGGACGAGATCGACGAGTTGCGCCGGCGCATCAAGGCAACACGCTGGCCCGAGAAGGAGACGGTCGCAGACCAGTCGCAGGGCGTCCAGCTGGCGACGATGCAGGAGCTCGTCCGCTACTGGGGCTCCGAGTACGACTTCGGGAGACTTGAGACGAGGCTCAAGGCCGTACCGCACTTCGTCACCGAGATCGACGGCCTAGACATCCACTTCATCCACGTCCGCTCGCCTCACGAGGACGCGTTGCCGCTGATCATCACGCACGGCTGGCCAGGCTCGTTCATCGAGATGCTGAACGTGAGCGGCCCGCTCAGCGACCCAACCGCCCACGGCGGCGACGCCGAGGATGCGTTCCACGTGGTCGTTCCATCGATGCCCGGCTACGGGTTCTCGGCGAAGCCGGCGGAGACCGGCTGGGACCCCGTTCACATCGCGGACGCGTGGATCACGCTGATGAGGCGCTTGAGCTACACCGGGTTCGTCGCGCAAGGCGGCGACTGGGGCGCGCAGATCACCGACGTGATGGGGGCGAAGGCACCCCCGGAGTTGCTCGGGATTCACTCCAACATGCCCGGAACGGTTCCACCCGACGTCTCGAAGGCGCTCGCGACCGGCGGCCCGGAGCCAAACGGTCTGTCAGCGGACGAGAGCCGGGCGTGGGAGCAGCTGAAGTTCGTCTACACGAAGGGCATCGGATACGCGACCGAGATGAACCTGCGCCCGCAGACGCTGTACGGGCTCGCCGATTCGCCCGTCGCCCTGGCCGCCTGGATGCTCGACCACGACGCGCGCAGCTACGAGGACATCGCGGCCGCCTTTGACGGCCACCCGGTCGGCAACCTCACCCGAGACGAGGTCCTCGACAACATCACGCTCACCTGGCTGACGAATACCGGGGTTTCCTCGGGTCGCCTCTACTGGGAGAACACGCTCGGCTTCTTCGACGTCAAGGGCACCACCGTCCCCGCCGCCGTGAGCGTCTTCCCCAACGAGCTCTCTCAGGCGCCGCGGAGCTGGGCCGAGCAGGCCTACCCCAACCTCATCTACTTCAACGAGGTCGACAGAGGCAACCACTTCGCGGCCTGGCAAGAGCCGGACCTCTTCACGAGCGAGGTTCGTGCCGCCTTCAGGTCACTGCGCTGATCGAAAGGAGGTGGGATGAGCACCGTCGAGACGGCCACCGAAATCCGTCCATTCCACGTCGACATTCCGGATGAGGCGTTGGAGGACCTTCGTCGACGCATCGCGGCTACGAACTGGCCGGAGAAAGAGACCGTCGCGGATCAATCCCAGGGCGTTCCGCTCGCCATGATTCAGAAGCTCGCGCGCTATTGGATGACGGACTACGACTGGCGCACCTGCGAGGCGACCCTGAACGCCCTCCCCCAGTTCGTCACCGAGATCGACGGGCTCGACATTCACTTCGTTCACGTTCGCTCGCAGCACGAGGACGCGTTGCCACTCGTCGTCAATCACGGGTGGCCGGGCTCGATCATCGAGCAGCTCAAGATCATCGATGGGCTGACCGACCCCACGGCGCACGGGCCAAGCCCGAAAGACGCGTTCCACGTGGTGATCCCGTCGATGCCGG
>JBKPHO010000352.1:0-7917 GCA_046729915.1 Actinomycetota bacterium
TGGACGGTGCCGTACGTGTCGGCGCACGGCGGCGACTTCCTGTTCGACTACGGCTACGCGTTCCGCCGGGAGGAGATGTCCGGCATCGTCCGAGAAGAGTTCGACATGGGGCAGCTGCTCCGCGAGGCCCCGCAGTGGCTACGCGACTACCGCGAGGATGTCGGGGCGCCGGACCTCGAGTCGGCCGTGTCCGTGAGCGCGGGCTGGAGCGTATTCGCGATGCGGGATGGCGCGGTCTACAACACGTACCGGGTGTATCCGCATTCGGTCCTCGTCACGCCGCTGTTCTCCGGGCTGCTCGAGCTGCTGCCGAACAAGGAGTGAGTCGCGCGCAACTTCGTCGCTTTGCGCTGTTCTGAGATGGACGCCACGGTCAAATGTCTCGACTGGCTACTGATCATCGGCCGCCGCCACCTTGAGTCGGTACTACGCACCTACACCGATCATTACAACCGCGAGCGCCCCCACCGCGGACTCGCGCTTCTCTCGCCCGACCGGACAAACGCGGACCCGCCAGCCACCGGCGAAGAGATCAAGCGCCACGACCGACTCGACGGACTGATCGACGAATACCGCCGCCCAGCAGCATGAACGGGCATTTTGAAACCCCTCGAGTACCCGGTCGAGGACCTCTATAGAAGCACGCGAGGCGACCCGATCATCCTCCGAGGCTGCGAACGCGACCGATCAGTTCTAAGCCGCGTCTCGGACGAGTTCGGCGAGGCGATCGCGCTGACGATTGAGTTCGGCGGAGTGCTCGGCCAATTCAACCTTGCTCGCCCCCCGCAGCTCGAGCAACGCGCGAACGAAGACGAGTCCTTTGATCTGAAGGAGGACGCCCTCGATCTTCTGTTCCGTCATTCGTCGTCGCTGCTGCGACGTGGAGCGGCCGCGGGGCTTCGTCGGTCGATGCTCCGTCTGAAAAAGCTCGTTCATGTAGACCAGCTCAGCATCCGTCGGTAAGACATGACTGAAAGCACGGTAAGAACTCGGTGAGAGTCGACGCCCGGCCTACGGCAGTGCCCCCGCTGCTCACCTAGGCAAGCTGAGCCTCTGCTTCCCTATGTGGCGAAGTCCAGGTCGGCTCGCGTGCTGGAGCAGATCGCCATCACCACACCTTCTCGAGAGTGGTGGGCGTGCTCGTTCGCGCCTGGCTCGGGCTCGAAGGCGTCTGCGCGCTAGTCATGACAAATTGGCCGGTCACTCGATCGCGGGGCGGGCGATGGCGGGCGGCTCCCGCCCGGAGAGGAGCCAGCCGGCGGCGACAGCGCGAGCGCGAACATGAGGGCGAAGTTCATCGCCCAGATCGAGATCTCGAAGCCGTGCGTGAGCAACGCGAGCAGGCCGGCCGAGGCGACCAGGCCGAGGATCGTGAGGAGCAGCGGCAGCCCGGCGGCGACGAGGGCGCCGAAGGCGAGTACGAGGATCGCCATCGTCACCAGCCAGGAGAAGAGTTCCGACTTCAGCATCGCGTTGCGATTGGCGGTGTTGAAGGCGCTCCACATTCCGGAGGCGCCGGTGAGCGAGACAGTGACCGCGGCCGTGCCGGCCTCTTTGAGGCTCGACTTGAGCGTGTCGGCGGCGGCGACCATCGCGGTGGGATCGTCCTTGGCACCGGCGATCACGACCGCGGTGTGTCCGTCGGCGGAAATACTCGAGCCCGCGTGCGGTGGCACCACCGAGCGCACGTGGGAGTTGCCGCGTAGGACGTGTTCGACGCGACCGATCGTGTGCCGGAAGCCGTTCTCACTCGTGGTCAGTTGCTGCGAGTGGACGACGACCATCAGCGCCGAGCTGGAGAGGCCGGCGAAATTGCGCTCGATGAGCGTGCGTGCCTGGACGGACTCGGAGCCGTTCGCCTGCCAGCCGGCGCCGGAGAGCGCGCTCTCGACCTTCGGCGCGAAGACGCCGAGCGCGACGGCGAGGATGGCCCAGGCGATCGCGACGGCGCGGACGTGGTCGGCGGCCCAGCGGCCCAGCCTGCCGATCGGGCCGACCGCCCCCGGGTGCTCGAGCGCCGGTACGGGAACGCGGATCGGCGTGTCGACGACCGTCACGCAGAGATCGAGCTCGTTGTCGAGCGCGAACAGCCCGAAGGCGTAGCGATTGCCCGGTGGCCGGGAGGCGGGCAGGGGCCGCGGTAGCCGACCGCGCCGAAGTCGTTGCGCCCTCGCGCGGGGCGTGCCGCTCGGCGCATCCGGGCCCTGACCTCGCGAAAGAACGACCACGGCAAGGACGGCACGCACCAGATCATCAACCGCACCGACGCGCCGATCCGCGTGCTCATGCTCTCGTCAATGCGCCGTCCCGACATCGTCCATTCCGGCGACATCGGGAAGGTCTTCGCCCGGGACGCCGAGGGCGAACCGATCATCCTCGCAAGGCCGGAGCCTACCGTCGAGTACTGGGAAGGGGAGGAGTGAGCTGCGCCCGAACTTCAGCTCGGCCACGCGTCGCGGTGTCCGATCCGGCAGCCGCCGGAGAAGACGCGCGTTGGAGAGCGTCGTCCGTAGAGGTTGAAGCCGCGCGCGCCGGGGCCGTCGGTGGTGATCGGCACTCGCACCACGGCCTACAGGCAGGATAGGCCGATGGACTACGTGAACCTCGGCAATACCGGGCTGCGCGTGTCGCGCATCTGCCTCGGGATGATGAGCTACGGCAGGCACGAGAGCCGGGCGTGGGCGCTGGACGAGAGGGAGGCCGAGCCGATCGTCCGCCGCGCCGTCGAGGGCGGGATCACCTTCTTCGACACCGCCGACGTCTACAACGGCGGCCAGAGCGAGGTCGTCACCGGCCGCCTGCTGAAGAGGCTCTTCGAGATGCGCGAGGAGTACGTCGTCGCAACCAAGGTCCACGGGAGGACGATGCCCGGGGAGAACGGCCGCGGCCTCTCGCGCAAGCACATCCTCGCCTCGATCGACGCTTCGCTCGAGCGCCTCGTCCTTGTTTACGTCGACCTTTACCAGATCCACCGCTGGGACCCGCTCACGCCGATCGAGGAGACGATGGAGGTGCTGCACGACGTCGTGAAGGCGGGCAACGCGCGGTACCTCGGCGCGAGCAGCATGTACGCATGGCAGTTCGCGAAGGCCCAGCACGTGGCGCCGACCCGCTTCGTCTCGATGCAGAACCACTACAACCTCGTCTACCGGGAGGAGGAGCGCGAGATGATCCCGCAGTGCATCGACCAGGGCGTCGCGGTGCTGCCCTGGAGCCCGCTCGCGCGCGGCCTGCTCGCCGGCACCCGGACCCGGGAGGGCGAGCGGCTGACGACGCGTGCGCAGACGGACCCCTTCGGTGACAACCTCTACACGCCGGAAGTCGACTTCGACGTCGTCGACCGGACGACCGAGGTCGCGGCCGAGCGCGACGTGCCGAGCGCGCAGGTCGCGCTCGCCTGGCTGCTGCACAAGCCCGGCGTGACGGCGCCGATCGTCGGCGCGACCGGGGTCGAGCACGTCGAGGACGCGCTCGCGGCCGAACGCCTACCGCTGAGCGCGGACGAGCTCGCCCGACTCGAGGAGCGGTACGTCCCGCACGCGGTCTCGGGTGTGGAGGTCTGATCCGAAGTGACACGCAGCGATGGGCGGGTGTGGCTCGTCACCGGCTCCACGTCGGGGTTCGGGCGGGCGCTGGTCGACGCGGCCCGTGCACGTGGCGACCGGGTCGTCGCCACGGCGCGCAATCCCCAGGCTCTGGCCGACTTCCGCGGCGACGACGTGCTCGTGCTCCCGCTCGACGTCACCGACGCGGAAGCGATCCAGCCCACCCTCGACGCCGCCGTCGAGCGGTTCGGGCGCATCGACGTGCTCGTCAACAACGCCGGGATCGGCTTCGTCGGCGCGCTCGAGGAGATGAGCCTCGCCGACCTACGTTCGGTGATGGAGACGATGTTCTTCGGCCCGGCTGCGCTCACGCGCGCCGTCGTGCCTCTGATGCGGGCGCAGGGAGCAGGTGCGATCGTTCAGATCAGCTCGCAGGGCGGACAGGTGACGGCACCCGGCTACTCCGCCTACTGCGCGGCCAAGTTCGCGCTGGAAGGGCTCTCGGAGGCCGTCGCGGCCGAGGTCGCACCGTTCGGCGTGCGCGTCCTGATCGTCGAGCCCGGCTCCTTCCGCACCGGCCTCCTCGGCCGCAGCCTCCACGCCGCGCCGCCGCTGGAGGCGTACGCGACGACGGTCGGAGCGACGCGCGCCTACATCGAGAGCGAGGACGGTCGTCAGGCGGGAGACCCGGCGAGGGCGGCGGCGGCCATCATCGCGGCACTCGACGCCTACGACCCGCCGCTGCGCCTCGCGCTCGGCTCGGACGCCGTCGACGCGCTCCGGGCGAAGCACGAGGACCTGCTCACGGAGCTCGGGCGCTGGGACGCCGTCGCACGTGCAACGGCCTTCGAGTCACGGGAGTCGGCCGGGTGAGCAGGGAGATCGAGCTGCGACGGCACACCGACGCCGACGGCGACGTCCTCACCGCCGAGGGGGGCGCGGCGGCGGCGCTGGAGATCGGTGCACGCCTCCAGGGCGGCTACGACCTCGCGCTCTTACCTCGACGTCTGCAACTACGCGCACGGTGCCTCTCCGTCCCGACCGGTTTCGTCAGCCGGCGGGGTAGCGAGCAAGCGGCCCCGACGTGGCGCTCTGTGATTGCGGCGAGGTGCGCTCACGCTGGCCGGACCCACAGGCGCCGTGGGGCTCATGAGCTCAAGGCGCTGGAGCAACTCGAGCGCGCCGCCACCTCGAGGCCCGCGGCGGCGGCGGTCGTGGGTCAGCCCGGGATCGGGAAGAGCAGGCTGCTCGCCGAGGCGCCCGACCGCATGTCGCTGCCCACGGACCTTCCGCGCCGCTGGCCATGAACCCGAGGAAGCCGTGCCGCTCGCGGCCGCCTCGGACGCTAGACGGTGTGATGGAGGATCCCGGCCCGGCAGGCGAGTACGAACACCGCGGCTGGACGACTGCGAACCCGTCCCCTGATGTTCCTCGCACGCTGATGCCAACCGCCAACCGTTGCTGACATAATGGATTCGGAGCTGGTCGAGGACGTCCGGGAGTGTGGCTTCGCCCTCCACCACCACTGCGGCTGGCCCCCGCTGCACCGCTTTCCTGAAGCGCCTGCAACAGCTGACAAGTACTCCACTGCGACGATCTTTCTCATTTCATCCTCCTTATCCGTTTTCACCTAGGTGCCGACGGCTTCGATCACGAGTCGTGCCACCTCGCCGCCGGAGTACTGCTGCTGGCCGGTGATCCGAGGCAGATGAGCCCATCGCTGCCCAAAGGGCGCGAATCGCGGACCCCAAGCATTTTCCCTGTAAATTGGCAGCTTCTTGGGAGCCACGACGGGGACCATGATGGCGATCACTGACCCGTGGGGTGCGCAAACTCGGTCGCCGACTGGATCCGCCCGATTTTGCAGCGAGATCACATTCATGCACCCCACGGGCACCGGGTCGGCGAATCCTTGGTCCGCTCACACCGGGACGCCATCGTCTGGGTGCGAAACCCCGGTTTTAGACGCGCGATACCGCGGCGGCGTGCCGTCACCGCTCCGTAAGCGGCCACACCTCGACGGCGCCGCCCATACTCAACGGGCGGGTGATACCTATGTGGAAGGCGGCGGGGGAGGAGTGAGTTTTGCTCGGATCGTGCCGTCCTTCGCTCCAGGCTGAGCCTCTTCCACAACCTCGAGCACGGTGACGTAGCGCCCTTCCCCGAGGTCGATGCTTTCATCCTTAGTGACAGGGAGGCCGGGGCGAGAGTAGTGGTGTGTCTCTTCGCCTCCTCCTGCTGCCTCGACGGTTACGCGATAGCTCAAGCTCGGAAGCTGAGCCTCGGTCGATTCGGGTTCGGGAGCGGGAACCGGCGTAACCTGGGCCGTCGGGGGTGAGCCGCGCAAGCGGCCGAAGAGCTTTCGGAGCCATCCCATCATCGGAAGCATCAGAGAGTCTACGCCCGCAGACACCTTTCGGCCCTGTGTGGTGCATGAATTCGATCGCGCTGCAAATCGGCCAGATCGGAACATGCGACCGAGTTTCTGCACCCCACGGGATTGGGCGCCTCCAATCCCTGCTCATAGGCGCCCTGCGGCCATCCGCCCTCCACGGTTTACAGGCCGGGAGCGATGGTCAAGTCCCACACGATTGGCACCCGCGCAAGCTGCGCTCCCGGCCCCCTGGAACCCACGAAGTTTCAGGCCGCGTCCTAGTGGCTCATTCAGTCATGTCCTCGACAACCAGGACTTGCGGCTGATCGCCGTCGTCGTCCCTGATCCCCACGACGCGCAGCATCCGGCGTCCAAGTGGGATCGTGTTGCCAGCCTTCCAGTTCGGGACAACGGTCTCCAGCGTCGACGGGTCCGCAGCTGCGCCCTCCGACGTCTCGAGCCTGAACAGAAACCCTGCCCTCCGGTCCTCCTCTCCGCCGGGCCGGACGGCGTGGCGAGCATACCGAGAAGCCGGAACAGCGTCACTAGCGGAGGGGATCGGCGGGGTGACGCCGCAACGCCGCCCATCGCGTACGTCAGTCGCTCTCGTCCGTCGAGACGGCCGAGGCGCCCAGCTCTGGCCACGGAGGCTTGAAGACCTTCGGCTCCCTCATCGATCCTCGAAGCCGGATCATTCGCAGCTCCTCCCCATCTGGTCCGTAGATCAAGACGAACTTCTGATCCCTCTCTCCGACCACCCCGCGGAGCCAGTCGACCGCGACGTCCACGGTCGTACTTACGAGCGCCCCCGTCGCGGCGGGCAGCACCAAGGCAACCAGCTCAAACCAAACTCCCGCTCGCGTCAGATCCGGATTTTCAGGCTGGGGCATCGGAAGGCTCACGATCAAAGACGAATCGAATCGAGGCTCGCATTCCGGGATCGCGGCCCTCAGGTCCGCAGAGAGCGGGCGCAGTTCAGCATCAGTCAGGTCGATGGAAGAGATCCAGAGACTCGCCACTCGAACTCGCGCTCCCTTCAAGCAATGATCGCACGCCATCGGTCGTGACGGCTTCCAAAGGTTCTAGTTCGCGCAGCATCAACTTCCCGGCATGGAAGCCCGGAGACGCTACGGAGCTAGCTCGACCGTCCGCGGTTTCTTCCTAGCGCCCCGTTCGCATCTGGCGTAGCAAGACCCCTCACGCGCGTCTTGCACCGCTTCGGGATACAGATGTATCCCCAGCCTGCTCGTGTAGACCGTCGGCGTGGCTCCCTTTCCTCGCCCGTCTTCCATTGGCCCGGAGCTCCTTAGGCAGACGAGTCCATTGCTGCCCCCAAAGGGCACGGACCCCCGGACCCCGCGGCTTTTCCGGCTGCAAACCGGCCGTTTTCAGGGGACCGCCGGAAGGGGCCACGATCGCCATCGTGGACCCCTCCTCGTAGGCACGCATCTAGAGCTCTCCGGACGAGGTAGGGCGCTGCCGTGCTAGGGGCGGCGCCATGCCCCGTTGTGGCAGTACTTCTCGCGTAGCCCGCGTGCCACGAGGCGTGTGTTTCGCGAGGTTGAACCCGCGCGGATAAACTCATCGGAGGGCGGCGCCACGGAAAAAGGGTCGTGCCGGGGATCGTCAGGCACAGGGGTAGCGAAGCGGGAAGTGAGAACCGCGACCCGTGCCGCGCACCCGATTTCGCGGAACCGATCCGCGCCTGGCGCGCCTGGTTCATCGTCCTCCACGAGCGGACGCTGCGGCTGCGCAGCCTCTATTTCCCCCTTCTCTGGGAGCCCGGCAGCCACGTCGAGGCGGAGTGTCGGCACCGGTGCCTCCTCCGCCCCTGGCGACGTAGGCCACACGAAGCGTCTCAGAAGTGGTGCGACTGCGGGATCTATGCGACCACGACCCTCTCCGGGGCTGCGGACTTCCTCCGCTTGATGCTGCCGCCGGCGGAGACGATCCAGTATGCGGTGGGCAGGGTCTCGCTCTGGGGCGTCGTGATCGAGT
>JBKPHO010000353.1:0-26911 GCA_046729915.1 Actinomycetota bacterium
GATCTCTACCAGGTGGAGGCGGCCGACCTGCTCGCCGACTTCCCGCCGCTTCGTTCGGTACAACCTGGCACCCGTTCGTAGCACGAGAGCGAAGGGCTGGCCGTGAGCCAAACGCCCCGTGGCGTTACCGTGCCATGCTCTACGAGGTACGGTCCCCTCGAGTGGCCTCGCAGACGCGCGAAGTACTGCGACAACGGGGGCATGGCGTTCGCGCTCAGCGTGGAGATAGGAGGGGACGACGATCGCCCCGTTTCGCCCCCATTACCGTCCCCCTCCCGAAGCTATAAATCCCTGCAAATCGGCCTGAATCTTGCTCAGGGTGCAGGGGTCGCACTCCTTTGGGGGCGAAGATCGGCGGCTCTAGTTGCGCCTCAGCCGCAGAAGTACTGCCACAACGGGGCATGGCCTTCGGCCACACCACGGCGGGCTAGCCGCGGAGGGGTGCCGGCCAGAGGGGTCTGCGATCGCCATCTGGTCCCCATTGTGGTCCGCAAGAAGGTGCTGATTTGCAGGGGAAACGCCGCAGAGTTCGGGGGTCCGTGCCCTTGGGGGCAGCGATATCGTCTGCCTTAGTCGCCCGCCGGGCCGACGATCCGGAAGCCTGATGAAAGGGAGTTCATCGCAACCTGCTCTTGTAAATGCAGAGCAGATCCTCGGCCTCCCGCGCAGTCAGACGACGTATCGGAGCGGGAAGCTCCGCCATCTCGATAGTACGCCGGTCGGCGTCGAGGCCGAGGGCCCGGGCACCGTCTCGCGTGCCTGCATGGACGTAGACCCTCTTCGGTTCGAGGCCGAAGCGCGCGCCGATCCGAAGCGCCATGTCGTAGACGGTCAGCTCGGCCGACCTTCGGGATCGGCCGGATCAGCGCCTCGACGAGGTCGAACAGCTCGTCGAAGTTCGACGCCTCGCGGAGCCGCTGCAGGTTGGCGAGCAGGCGCCGGCTGCTCTCCTCGAGCGCGGCCGCCGGTATCCGCCGCTGGTGCGGGTGGCGCTTCCCGTTCGGGAGTCTCGCGAGAGCGGCGTGGCTGACGGCGTCTTCGTCCGAACGGAGGATCGTGAAGTAGCGGAGCTCGCGCGCGGCGCGCCCGCGGTGGTGCTGCACGTAGTCAGAAACGGCGTCGTCGAGGGCATTACAGCGTCGGCACGAGCAGCCGGATCAGCCGCTCGTCGACGAGCGGGACCCGACCGTCCCAACTGCGCGCCGATGTCAAGTACGATCCTCGGAGATTCCAAGCTGCAGCCGCCAGGGACACGTTGAGGAGAGCGGGGTCGTTTTGAGCAGCCAGCCGCCTCGTTGGGAAGAGCGCCGGTCGCCGGGGGTGCTCGGCTGGGCCGTGGCGCTCGCGGTGGCTCTCCTGTTCGCAGCGGCCTTCGTGGTCACCGCCCGCGCCGGTGATCCGCCAGTCTTGGGCACGACCGGCTCGGGCACCACGGACGTCACGGGCATGACCGACGCCACCGGTACCACGGACACGACCGGTACCACGGACACGACCGGCACGACGGACTCGACTGGCGGCACGACCGACGCCACCGGTACCACGGACACGACCTGCACGACCGACACGACAGGTGGCACGACGGATACGGGCAGCACGGACACGACCGGCGGCGCGACCGGGACGACGGACACCTCCGGTACCACAGGCACCACCGGCACGACCGACACCGGCGGGACGACGGATACCGGTGCGACCACGGGCACCACCGGTGGCACAGGTACCTCCACGAGCACGTCTGGGAGCTCCACCGCTCAGGCGCCCGCGAAGACGACGCCGAGCGCCCCGCCGACAGGCGCGCCGCCGGCGACGCCGGTCACCGTGGACGAAGGCGACCCCGTGCCCAGGGGCAGCTCGTTCGAGCGCGTCGGCGGCAGCGCCAGCGCGACAGCTCCGGCATCTCTGCCCGCCCCCGAGAGCTATCCGGCCGGGTCGATCCACTGGATGCTCGACTGCGGGACTGCCGTCGCCTGCCGTCTCGGGCTAGACGCCGGAACTCCTCCCAGGCCGCAACGGATTCTGTTCGGCCCGTGGGCTCCGTTTGGGTCGAGGAGCCCGCCGCCGACGACGCGAGAACGGAGCGTCCGCTCGCACGGCACCCGGTCGTTACCGCCGCGCTTACCGGCTCCTGACCATCTGCCTCAAGGCCCGACGGCTCCCGGCTCCTCGCTCGGGTCGGTCAGCTCCGGAGGCTTCCAGGGCGGTGCCGTCCTGGGCCTGATCGCAGCCCTGCTCAGCCTCGCCCCGCTCTGGGGCTCACGTGTGGTCGCGCCCCTCGAAGGGCGCCGGCCCGCACTTCACCTCGCCTCTTCGCTCGAGCGTCCTGGCTAGGGCCTGACAGCCCTGCCCATCCGCGTGGCGGGCGCCTCCGAGTCGTCCTCCGCGCCGGTACGAGCTCGAGTACGAAAGGAGGCCTTCGAAGTGCTTATCGACTCTGAAGACCGACAGCGCAGTCGGACCGCCGGCACCGCCGTAAACGGCGACGAGGCGGGCTCCGGCCCCGAGCTGGCGGACTCGTTCGCCCTCTACTCCCGCGGAGTGCGTCGTGCTCCGCTTCTCACCCACGCCGAAGAGCATGAGCTGTTCCGGCAGAGAGACGCCGGCGACAAGCAGGCGAAGCGGCTGCTGATCGAAGCGAACCTGCGTCTGGTCATCTGGATCGCCCGCCAGTACACGCACCAGGACGTTCCCCTGCTCGACCTGATCCAGGAGGGGAACCTGGCACTGGCGAGAGCGGTCGAGAACTTCGACCACCGGCTGGGCTTCAAGCTCTCGACCTACGCCACGTTGTCCATCCGCCGAGCGGTCGAGCGAGCCGCGGAGCCACGCGCCCGCATGATTCCCGTGCCGATCCACGTCTGGAGGCTCGTCCGGGCGGTTCGGAAGGCGCGCCACGTCCTCGTCCAGCGTCTGAACCGAGAGCCGCTGCTCAGCGAGCTAGCCACCGAGACCGGGCTCCATGTGCGCCGGGTCGCCGAGCTCCTCGACTACGAGCAGCACCACGTCAGCCTCGAGTCGTCTCCCGAGGAGGGGCAACCCGCTCCGGCCGAGACGCTCGAGGACACGGGATCTGCTCCTCCGGAGGCGAGGATCGCCGAGCGTCAGCAACGCGAGGAAGTCGCGACCGTTCTCAACTCGCTCGATGATCGGCTGCGCCTGGTGCTCGAGCTGCGCTTCGGGCTCTCGGGACAGTCCCCGCGCTCGCTCGTCGAGGTCGGGGAGGCGCTCGGGGTGACGGGCGAGCGGGCCCGCCAGCTCGAGGTAAGGGCGCTGGACAGGATCCGGACGCTTGCGCCAGACCTCCGCGACTACCTGGAAGTTGCGTGAGCCGGCGTGTCGGATGTGACAATCGACGCGCTTCGCGGCAAACTGAGCTGCGCCCAGAAGCCCTTCCTCTCCCCACTTCTGGGCGCAGCCTTCTTCTTATTCAGTTCAGGAACGGGCAGATCACAAGCCCCGATCAGCGCGGACGTTCGGCTCGGCGGCCGCGACCGGCAGGTACCTGCCGGTCAGTCCCGGAGCTCCGCCAGCCCCTCTCGAGGAAACGTCGCTCAGGGTCGGAGCGAACGAGTTCGAGCGCGCGGTCGTGGGCCGCCGGCGACTCCTCCACGCGGCCGAGTCTCGAGACATTGGAGGTTTTTCACGGCGGGAACAACTACTGCCACAACGGGGGCATGCCCTTCGCCCACTGTTCGCGGGCCTAGGGGTCCAAGATGGCTGACGATGGCCCCCACTACGGTCCCCTAAAAACGGTCTTTTGCAGGCGAAAAGGCCGCAGGGTCGGGGGTCCGTGCCCTTTGGGGGCAGCAATGGACTCGTCTGCCTAGAGCAAACCGGTCGTACGGCTCCCGGCTCGGTCGCGCGTGCTCGTGATCCGGGTCCTGTTCAGCACCGCGGTCTATCTCCCACGGCATCGAAGCAGGGCGGCTCGATGCGGGAGCTCGAAACCTGGCCCGGATCATGGACATCCTGCTCCATCGCGTAGATCGCGCGAACCCGCAGGACCACAACCGCTTCCGCTCCTACTGCGGGCTGTTGCGGACGCACGAGCTCCGCAGCCAGAGGTCCCGGGCAAGGAGTGGCTCAAGGTCAGAACGTCGGATCTGGGCGAATGGGAGAGAGTCCTGCGAACGATCGTCCCCGAGCACGAATCGATTGCCTGATTCGGGATGCTCAGGACCGCGTGCTGGGGACGCCGGCGGCGTTCTCTGCCGAGTCGAACCTCAGGCCACTCGAGCCCTCCCCTCGACCGACCCGCTTGCTGCGGCCGGCCCAGACGACGGTCCTGCCGTCGGTCCAACGGGTCAGCTGGAACCTCCGGGTGACGATCGCGCCGTCACGCGGGATCTCTTCATTCTCGATTCGCAACGGCGAAGCGGCCCGCAGGATCCGGCCCTTCGGTTCGACGACGGTTCGCGAGCCGTTTGCGGCTACGCGAATGACCGGCCGTCGCTCGAGCGGTAGACCCGCGGCCCTCACCGGCACGAATGGGTGCCAGTGATCAGGCACGTAGCTCTGAAGCCGATAGATGAGCTCTGCGTCACCGAAGTCGGTCAGCACTCGTTGTGAATCGCCGGCCGCGAGGCTGCGCTGATGCTCCTCGTAGCGGTCGAGCGTCGTGCCGGCGTCGCTCTGGACAGCACGTTCGACGCCCCACACGATGTTCGCCATCTCGTCGCGGAAGAAGGCGACCTCCTCGAGTGGATCGGATTCCTGTGTCTCGAGGAGCACCGGCGGCAGGAAGAGAAGGTTCTGCACGCGCTGCGGCGCGTCCGGAGCGCTCAGCTTGAACATGCTCCACGAAGAGGTGCCTTGCTCGGGGGCAGGGCCGACGACGGCCTGCTCGCCGAACGTGTCCGTCACGCGCAGCGACGCGATGTCGCAGATCGATCCGACTGGGAGGTCGATCGGAACGACGAACCAGTCGTTGCCGTAGGTGAGCGCGAACTCGCTGAGCAGAAGCCGTGCCAGGTCGGTCCGGCCCGTAATCAAGCCGCCGAACCGAACCGAACCGTCCTCGATCTCCCAGAGACGATCGGCGGGCATGCCACCGTACGAGACGGGGGTGGGGATGACCGTCCGGACGATGAGCTCAGCCGGGGCTTCGCGCCGCGGCTCGCCGAGATTGGCCCGCGTCTCAGCCCGGAAGTGATGCCACTCGAGCCGCCCACCCCGATACTCGTCGGCGACGAGCACCACCCTTCCGGCCGGCATCTGCGCCTGGACGGCAAAGGTGTGCTCGATTCGACTCGGCTTCCATGCATCCACGCCACGCGGCGGCTCGAGGACGAACTGCTCCCACCACACGAGGAAGTCGTTGGCCGCGGCGATCACCTTGTCCCTGTCGGCGGCCGGCACCTCCGGGTCGTCCGGTAGCTCCGTCAGCTCACGCCGGTTGCCGCGCGCTCGCCGAAGATCTCTGAAGAGCCGGCTCCCGTCCGGAGCGCGCTCGACGGCACCGCGGCGGAGCGCTCTCGTGTCCACGTCGTCTCCGGCGAGGTCGCTGTCTGCGACTGCGTAGTGCGTGACGTACCTCGCCTGGAGGTTGCCCGCTCGATGCTTGCGCAGAAGGCGCAGGAAATGCAGGCCCGCCTCGACCTTCAACCGGCCGGCGCCGGGCAACGACCAGACAGGCTCCCGCTCGACGAGCGTTTCGAGCGGGATGCTCGAATCCGTGTGATCGGATGCGATCTCGGCGGCGTTGACCCCGGGCTCGCCCGGGTGGTAGCGAGAGATCCGCGCGCTCTGAGCCGTGAGCTGCGCCTGCACCGGCGATCCCGCGTCCTCTCCCCGGACCTCTCCGAACTGCCGCTGCCGAGCGAGCAGCCAGAGCGGATCCGCGATCTCAGCCCGGAGTCCCGTGGTGAAGTCGGCCGATCGCGGCAGTGGTTCGAGCCTCGTCCAGGTGGTGACGGAGCTCATGACGGACCCCCTTCGAAAGCTGCGTTCTCGAGGTCGATCGCGTGATTCGCCAGCGACCAGAAGTCGAGCGAGGGAGTCTTCCGCTCTAGGTTGAAGGTCAGGTACATCGCCGGTAGGAATCTCCCGATCGCCTCCAGGTGATCGAGATCGACGGCTCTCATCTTCGACAGGCCGACGACCTCCCGCACGCTGTCGATGATGTCGTCGAGCTTCCATCCCTCGGCCGTCGGGTCGGGTGGCACCGCCAACAGGATCGACTGTGGCGCGCGGGCTCCCGGCGCGTCGAAGTGGAAACTCACGCCGGTCGTCTCCGTTCGGCGAGGAATCACCTCCGACCACTGGTCGACCACCCAGGCGGCGAGTTGGGCGCGCGGGTCGAGGTCGTCGACGGTGTGCATGACCACCGATGCCGCCCCGACGTGAAGCGTGCCGCCCTCTGCCACCGGGAGACCCACCCACCGATCACCGGGGCGATGCGGGAGCTGCACGACCTCGAGCCGGCCGGCGTCGAGGTCGCGCCCACGGAGCTCGACGTCGGTCAAAGCGGCAAACAGCCGTCCCACCGCAGGTCGCACCAGCGCGTGTTGCTGTAACCATTGCGTCGCTGCCAAAGGATCGTCGTCGAGCAGGGTCTGGGCGGCCGCGAGTGAGCTCGCGAGCTCGTCGCCGTTCGCGGCCGTGAACAGCGGCGCCGCCGGATAGTTCTCCCCGAAGATCAAGCGAAGTCGAGTCAGGTCGTGCTCCACCTGCTGGGAGGCGGACGCAACCGAGCGGTCCAGTCCGGCTTCCATCGCCTCGAGCTCCGTCAGCCGTTCGTCGCCTGCGGCGGCTACTGCGCCGACTTGCGCGAGGAGCTCGTTGCGATCTGCGCCCCCGGGAACAGCAGCCCGGACACCCATGTCGGCCATGGCCAACAGCGTGCGCCGCAGCCGAGGCACGCCCGGGTTCTCGTTTACTCCGGGTAGGTCGTTCCGTGCGCGGCGCAGGCCGGCGACGGCGGTGTCGGCGCGCTGCCTGAGCTCGGCGGGATCGAACCCGTCTTCGGCGCGTTCGGTAGACGCGACGAAGTCGCGGGCCGAGCCGGAACGGCAGCTCCCGAGCAGGTCGGCAAGGCTGGTGCACAGATCCGTCAACTCGGCGAGGCCGAAAACGGATCTCGGCGAGCTCGGTGGCGGATCCGGCTCGAGTTCGAGGGTGGCAGTCCCTGCAGGCGCGGACTGGAAGAAGTGGTCGGCGAGTCGTTCCTGGAGCTCGGTCGCCTTGCCGGCACCTCCGCCGACCGTCGCGAGCACGGTGGACATCGGCGAGAGCTTTAGGGTCGTCAGCCTGGCCTCGAGCGGTGGGCTGAGCGATTTTCCGTCGGCGTCCTTGGCCACCGCCCTGAAGCGCACGAGGTCCGGGTCGCCGAGCGCGCGTCCCAACCAGGCGTTGAGGCGCGGCTCCGCCAGTCCCCGGGCGTCCTGAAGGTTGCTCCAGCTTGCGGGGAGGCCGCCGTCAATGAGAACCATCAGCAGCCGATGACTCACCCCCTCGCCGGTGCGCGGTGTCCGAACGACGCCCGCGTCCGGGACGATCGTCTGGCGGTCGATCGCGTCCAGGGCAGCGCCTGATCGCTCGGAGTTCCCCAGCACCGCCTGATAGACGCTTTCGGACATGAGCACGTCGCTCACGCCATCGAGGGCGTCCGCGAGCCGCCCGAGCTCCGCTCTCACGGCCGGTCGATCGCCGGAGTCGACGCCGACCTCGTTGAGCAGCGCCGTCTCTTCGTCACGTGCCCGCCTCGCGAGCTTGACGCCGTCGACGACATCGCGGGCCGCGATCGCCTCGAGCGGCTGGGAGTCGTCGAACCCATCCGTCGCCGTGTCGAGCGGGGCAGCGCGTCGGAACTCGAGGATGTACCTGGCCAAGGGCAGGCTCCGCTCGCGCAGACCCCGCTCGAATCGATAGCCGAGGAGCGCGCCGATCGGCTGCCCCGCCCGCACGCCTTCCAGGATCTCCAAAGCCCTCGACACGCGCTCGGAGCTCAGGTCGATCGCAAAGACGCTGTCGCCCGATGCTCTCCGGCTCACGTGGCCGCTACGAAGGATTGCGGCCGCTGAGGCCTGGGCGACCGACAGCGCGTGGACGTAGCCGAGTGAGGACCCTGCGCCCTGCGGCCTGAGGTCCTCGACCCACGCGTAGCTGCCGAGGTGCGTTCCCTGATGACCTTGCGATCGAAGGTCGGAGAGTCGGCGGGTTGCGAGCGACGTGATCCAGGCGTCGAGGCGATACGAGCAGCAGTCGAGAGTCTCGGCGGCCAGACGACCGAGCTCCGCCGACGGCACACGGGACAGCTCGTCGAGGCTGGTCCGGAAGTCTGCGAACCGGCGGGTGGAGACCTTTCCGCGCAGCACCGCGTTGGACAACGTGGCCACGTGGTTCGCGACGGTCTTTCCGCCCGAGACCAGGCGCATCGGCTGGAGCGCGAGCTCCAAAGTCGTCTTGCCGCTCGAGAGAGCCGATGGGGGGCGAGCCGACTCGACCGCGGGCCGCTCCGCCGCCCCGTCCGGAACGTGGATCTCGATCTCCTTGGGGACATTGTCCGCTCGAGCGATGATCCCGGCCTTGATTTCCGCCTCGGCGATGAGGATGAAGGCGACTCGGGCCATCTCGAGTTGTGCCGCGTGGCGGATCAGCGCTTCCAGCAGACTGTTCGCGCTCTCCGGATCCTCGACGAGGTTCTTGAATCCACCCGACCTGCTTACCTGGGCGAGCACGGTGCTGAAGTAGTTCGGATCGAGCGCGTCGACCTCTGACAGCGCTCCGCGGGCCACGAACGGGACCGGCAGCGACTCCGATTTCTCCGCGAGCGTCACGTCGACGATGTCCGGCCTGCCACCGATCGCGGCCAGCTGCAGGAGCGCGCCGGCGATGAGCTCCTGGAACTGGCCCACGAAGTCGAGGCCGAACAACCCGGCCGCGACGGCCCGGCCCGTCGCCTTCCGCAAGCGGAACGTCTCCGAGCGGGGCGTCCGCCGGAGCAGGTCGACGAGAACCTCGTCGGGAGCGACGCCGTCGCCGAGGCGCGGCACACCGCCGGCCGAGTGGAGCCACTGCGCGCGGAGCGACGTGAGACGTCGCGTCAGCTCCTCCTCGATGCCCGGCGTCAAGGGCTTCCAGTTGGGCAGCGCCATGACCGGGAGCACGCCGTACGGCTGCTTGCCGAGGCGGAGGGTCGGAAGGGGCCCGCGACCGCGGACGAATCGGCGGAAATGGTCCTGGACCGCGGCTGCGTTCGTCAGATCGACCAGGGGCCGCATCATCTGCTCGAGGAAGTAGCCCCAGGTCGGCGCCCAGAGGGCGTTGTTCATGTGGCGTGCCGCCGTGTCCGATCGGTCGGTCGCGCCGGGGGCAGCCTCGAGGACCGACGGAGTTGGAAGCCCGAGCGCGTCCTTCAACCGCGTGGCGCCGCTGTCCGCCGTGACGTTCGGAGCTGCCGTCGGATCGAGCAGCTCGGGCCGGCGCTGGACATCGGTATTCGTGGCCGCAGCCGCTTCCTCGGTGACGTTGGTCGGGGTGCCGAGGCGAGGAAACGACAGCCCGTCGCTGTAGCTGTGGGCGGCCAGATGTGCCTCCAGCCTCGTCGCCGCGTCGCCGGGCTCGAGCGTCCAGTCGACGCCGAGCACGACCAGAAGATCGAAGCCTGCGGCGAGCGCTCCACCGGTCACGTCCTGCTCGTCAATGGTGATGGCCATGCCTAGGGCCTCGGCGGCCTCGAAGTCGACGAGCCACTGCATGCCGTCGTCGATCGGCAGGGCGTCCTGCTCCGCCGGCGGGTCGGCCGGCTCGTCGGCGGCCGGTTCGAGGTCGGGGGCCGGGCCCATCGGAAGGTCGTCGGGCAATGGGCGACCCCACTTCCGGACGACCAGCGTGTCGCCGCGGTAGGCCAGCACGAGCCACCGCTCGGGCAGGATCCGGGCCATCGGCGCTCGCGTCCACGGCGCCGGTCGCTTGGCGGGCTCGGGGAACCTCGGCTTACCCGTTCCGAGGCTCGCAACGTTGGTCGGTGTCATCGTCTCGACGAGCCAGCGCGCTCGCGTCGGGCGGTAGGCGCGCGCGAGCTCGTTCCAGGCGGCGGAATCCCGCTCGGGCCCACCTTGCTCCCAGCGGGCGTTCCAGTAGCGGACGCCGGCGTCGATCTCCTCCGCCGTCAGCTCGGGCTCGTGGCCATCCTGCTGCACCGTGTCCGGAAAGACTCGGACCCGCAGCTTCTTGCCGTTGCGGGTGAACCGGGTCTCGAGCCTCACCGGAAGCAGGGTGATCGGGACCCGGCCGTCGAGCTTGCCGATGGCTGCCTCGAATTCGGGCTCGGTCACGATCCCGCCGCGGAGTCGGTCGGCGAGCCGAGATGCCTTCGAGCGCTGGTCTCGGAGCTCCGTGCGTTTGCCGCCCTGGGCTGCGACCTTGCGCTCGGCCTGTCGCACCGCGGCCGATCCTGCGCCGCGTCGATGGAGTTCGGCGAGCTCGTCTCGAGCGTCGCGAAGGTCCGAAGCATTCGCGATGAGCGCCCGGTCGGTGCTCGCGACAGTGTCTCGAGCTGCAGCCAGTTTGGTGGTGTCGAGGGGCATCTCGAAGCTCAGGGCGTCCGGATGGCGAGGACCTTGGAGCTGTGCACCGCGGCGCGAAACGGGCGCTGGAACGTGATTGCGGCCATGTGGGCGGCGTCCTGCCCCCACCTGGCCTTCGGGGAGCCGGATCCTCCGAGGTTCAGGTTCAGCGGGGGCGTGACCGCCGCGAGGGGCAGGTGGGCGCCTGCGGCCACACCGACATGCGCCCAGGAGAGCTCAGACCAGGTGGCCGGCGTCGGGCTCTCGCCGTCAGGCTCGTCGAGGCCGAACCGTGGCTCGGTGGGCTGCTCTTGGATCACGAAGAACCACCCGGGCTCGGGCTCGATCTCCTCGGCCGTCAGATCGAACCCGACGAACGTGATGTCGGGCTCGAGCTTGCCGCCGAAGACCGGCATCTCGATCCGCGAGGGGTCTCGATCCAGGCGATGGTCGGGTCGAGAGGGCGTCGCGTAGACGATCGAGTTCGGGTAGCGCCGAAGCAGGTCGCCGCGCACGAGCAGCACGATTGCGCCCTCGAACGGGCCTAGGCCATTCCTGCCGAGTCGGCGGTTCCGACCGAATTCGTGAATCGGGCCGATGTCGGTCTGGCCGTCGAGGCGGTCCCAGAAGGCTCGGAACGGTGTGCCACGTCGATCAGTCGGGTACGCGCGCCACAGGAGCTCCCGGTTCATCTCGTGGTTGGCTCCGACCAAGAACGCTTCGACGAAGCGTGGATTGGTCTCGAGCAGCGTGATCGAGTTGGCGGGGATCGACCCGGCGCCGGGCAAGAAACGATCTTGGTTGTACGCCCCCAGGTCTCGATAGAGAGGCTCGGCGAGGAGCGGGCCCACCATGACCGGGCCGAGAGCCTCCCCCTGGCGGAACCGATCTGTCGCGACGAAGTCAGCAAGGCGCGTCGCGCCGACCGTGATGCGCAACTTGGCGCGCCCCAGGATCGTCATCTTCGGGTCGATCGCCCCGATCAAATGCGCGCCTGTCCCGGTGAGATCTACCTCGCTCGGGGGCGGCGTCAGCGGTGAGACCGTGACCTGCGCCGCGGTCGTGTACTGCGTGTAGGCATTGACGAAGCCGGTTACGACTCGCGAGCTCTTCACTGGCGGGTCCAGCGTCGTCGTGCGCGGACCGCTCCGCACGGGGCCAAACGGCTCAACCGGCTCGGTCGCTCCGACGTCGAACCGAACCTCGTTGAGCATCGGGCCTGCTCCCGGGTCGAACATACCTTCGGGAAGGCGACCGATGACATCTCGCACCCCCTCGACGCCGAGCCTGCGCGCGGCACGGGGGTCGAGCCCGGCGAGCTCACGCGTGACACCGGTCGGGCTGCGGGCGCGCAGGCGGTTTTCATCGGTCAGCTCGAGGACGTCGACCGCCGTCGCGGAGACGAGGAACCCGACGGTGTTCGGGCTCTCGCGGGTGCGCAGGAGCACCTCGGCGACGATCTCCCGCAAGGATCGTCCCGCGCCGACAACATTTGCGATCCGGTCGAGGTGCCGATCCAGCAGGACACCGGTGATCGCGATGTCCGGGCGGACAACGACCTCGCGGACTGGGTTGGCGGCCAGCGCCCGGCGCGCGGCGACGACGCGGCGGATGTCCCTTGCCGGTGCGCTGCCCTGCCAGCCGATGGCCTCGCCTTTGACGACGCCGTTCTCGGCGGCGGGCAGCCGGCCGAGCAGGGTCGAAGAGGCCAGCCCATCGACAGGGAGATCGAAGTCGAGCGCGAGCTCAGCCTCGGCGAGCTTCTGCACGGCTCCCATCTGGACGCTTCCGTCGACTGGAGTTGTTCCGGGTGCAAAGCGCGCCGCGCGCTTGAGAACCTTGCTCTGCGGCGACGCCAGTCGCCGGAAGCTCGGATCGGAGACGCCCGCGGGCATGACGCTGGCCTCGAGGGTGCGGGCCAGCACCTTCTGGTCGAGGATCGTTCGCGCATGCATCGGTGCCGTCATCGACAGCAGCCCGATCGCATCCACCGGCCGGAAATGACGGTCGAGCACACGCTTCGCGACGAGCTCGATCAGCCGAGCGATGTTGAGCGCTTGGTTCGCTGGGATGAGGTCGCCGACTTGCTCCCAGGCCGCATCCATGAAGCGCTCCTGGTTCGCTTTGACGATCTCGGTTCCGAGGCCTGCGGCCGCGCGGTGCCTGGGGTCGGCGTTGAGGTCACGGAGCCACTTCGGCAGCTCCCCCGGCGCAGGGACGAAGTGTGTCCTGGTGTGCCAGCTGCCGTAGATGGGCGGCGCGACGTTCTCCGCAGGCAACTCCGCCGTCGCCGTGGCGCCGTCGGCGACATACTCGGCCGCGGCATCCAGGAGCGACTTGAGCTCGGCCTGGAAGGCCGCGTGTTGCGGGCCGAGCTCCGACGGCGCGCCGATCAGCGGCGCTCGCAGGGCTCCCTCGAGCTCGACGATGCCTCCTCCGGCGACGGTCGGGGGCAGCGGCGGCAATGCCGGATCGGCATCGCCGATGAACATCGGGCGCGTCCCGACCTCGGCGGGAAGCGGCAGGGGTCTGAGCTTTCGCGCGAGGGCCTCGAAATCACCGGCCGGCCCAGTCCGGAATTCCCAGTGGTAGTAGAGCGGCAACACGACCTTGGTGGCGACGCTGCCGCCCGCGCCCCATGCCGGCCTGTTCGTCGCCGACTCCGGCACGGGCTCGTCGAGACCGGCGAGGCGCCCTGTTTCGAAGGCCGGCACCAGGCAGCCGTAGTACGCGCGATCGGGCTCGAGTCGGCGAGGACAGACGAGCCGCGAGACGTTGAGATCCGGGTCTCGGGCGAGTCGTTCTTCGACGTCGGCGCCCCCGTCGTCCTCGACCATCTGCGCGTGGGCCCAGGCCCACGACTCACGAAGGTTCGGGAGCTCCTGCGCCGGCACGGCGGGGCTCTCGATCGTCAGCTGGGGAAGGGGCCGGTCGCGGCTTACCGTGACGGTGACCCCGTCTTGTCGTGCGACGACGACGAGGACGAGCCAGGGGCGGAGACGGTCGGTGTCTCCCGCCCGCGCCGGTGTGAACATCCACGGGAAGTCGGGCGGATCGAACTCGATGGACGCGAGCTGGTTGGGAGCGAAGTTCTCCGTTCCGCGGCGCGGCTCCGTGCGCAGAATCGATCGAGTGTCGATGCCGACGACATCTCCAGGGCCGTAGAGCCGGAGATTCGTCGAGGCGTCCCCTCCGGTTAGCTGCAGTCGGACGGGGAAGCTCGCCCGCGCTGCGATCGTCTCGCCCAGTTGATCCCGGGCGGTGATCTCCGACGCGAGACCGCTCCGAACCCAGGGGAGGAAGCGATAGCTCATGGGGCTGCCACGAGCTCGGCGACTTCGACCGCGACGGTTTCGCCCTCGGCCTTGGCCGAGGCCTGAGTTGCCACGGTCTGCGAGGCGACGACTTGTCCGGCAACCTGCGTGAGGTCGGTGGCGTCCGCGACGGTGAAGATCGGCGCCTCGACCTGGAGCACGAGCGTGCCGTCGCCCGCGAGCTTCTTGCCGGCTCGCAACTGTGAGTAGGAGGCGGCGCCGAGCTGGGCGAACGTCGCGAGCAGGAGGCCCGGCACGACCCCGAGCTCGCGCTTCTCGGGTTCCCCGATATAGAAGGTCTCGAAATCTGGGGCGTAGCTGATCTGGCTAGCGCCGACGACGTACTCGTCCGTGGACAGGGAGATGCCGGCGCGGAAACGTTCGAAGCTCGGGGTCGAGAGCTTCTCCTCTTCCGTGAGGTCGAGGTACTCACCGCGAGCGAAGTGCTCCTCGCGGTACGACGGCGGCACCGACTTGAATCCGGCCGTCCCCGGTGTGCCGATCTCGACCGACGAGATGTCGAAGTTGTTGCCGTCCGAGGGTTGAGAACGGCCGACTCGGTCGATGTCGATTCCGAGCGGGACGACCCGCTGGAGTACCGAGAGCTCCCCGAGCGGATGCGCGAGCACGTCGTCCGTGGCGGGCTCGCGCAGGGTGACGAGCGCCTCGCCGCCGACGGGGAGCTGCGCCTCCCAGTTCTCCGGCGCCTCGAGCGCCGCGATCAGGAGCGGGCTGACCCGAACACTCGGGATCTCGGTGACAGGGGCATCTCCCCACTCGACCTCGAAGTCGATGTCGACGTCCCAGAACATGACCGAGAAGCTCGCGTGGCCGGTCACGAGCCAGCGACCCGGGCCCGCGAGGATCCCGCGCACCTTCAGCGACAGAAGGCTGATCGACTTGTACTTGACCGATGCCCCGACCTGGAACTCGGTCTCGAACCGGAACACCGGCTCGAACAGGAACAGCACGTCGAAGGCGAGGTGAGCCTCGACCCGGAAGCCGCCACCGGCGGCCACGAGGGAGGCTTCGGCACCGAACTGGAACGTGTTGGAGGTAATCGCGGTATACCCGGCGATCCGCACCGTGGCGATGCCGTAGGCGAGCTGGATGCCCACGCGCTCCTGGGCTGGAAGCCCGGGCGGCAGGTCGGTGAAGCGGGGATGGAATCCTCCGACGGCGAGGATGAACGACGGGTTCGCACCGAATCGCGCCCGCACGACGAGGGAGCCGTTGAGCGGCAGGCCCGCGACGTGCGAGTCGCGAAGCCTGGCGTCGACCGCGAGCGACTCCTCGCGTACTTCGTAGCTGCCGAGGATGTCGGTCAGCAGCTCGAGGAGCGCCGGAACGTCGCCGCGGACGTCGGGTGGGACACGGATCTTCAGTTGACCGAGGAGAACGATCCGGGTGAGCTGCGGGTCGGCATCCGACGCACCGAGGACGTCGTCGAACTGCAGGACGAGGGCGAGCGAGATCGTGACGATCGGCGGGGTGCTCCAGCCGATCCTGAGCGCGGGGCCGATCGTGAGAGCGCGCGGCGTGATCGGGAAGACCGCCCGCAGCTGGTTGAGCAGCGTGGGAGCGTTCGCGACCGGATTGGCCGGGAAGAGGACGCCGTCGAGTACCCCCGTCCGCAGACCCGACTGCAGCTGGCTCGTGGAGATGCCGTGCTGGAGGCCGATGATTCCGCCGACCCCGTTGAGCGTGAAGCCGAAGCCGAGCTGGACTGCCGAGAACTCGGTGTAGACGAGGAGCAGCAGCGCCCAGCCGCTGCCCGGAACGTCGGTCGTGAGAATGCCGATCGCTTTGATCGACATGGGGCCCATCGAGAGCTCGAGAACCCCCGCGTATTCCGTTCCCTCCTCGTTGATCCCGAGGAAGCCGCCGCCCTTGACGACGCCGGCGTCCAAGCTCAGCCCGATGCCGTCCGGCGGCCTGAACCTCGTACGCAGATCGGCGGTCCCGAGGTTCCCGCCGCCAGCGGGCATCGAGAGGGTGGTCGCAGCGCCGATCCGGTCGATTGCGACCCCGAACGGCCCCAGGCGCGCGGCGACGCCTCCCGACGTCTCGAGCTCGAGTCCCGCGAAGGAGGCCTTCAGTCCGATGTGGATGGACAAGATGCGGACCGGGCCGAGCTCCACGTCCACCGGCAGCTCGACCTCGGGGCCCGCTCCGCCTTCGATGTGGAGACCCCTGGAGCTCGACCAGACGAGCCGCACGTCGAAGTCGAGAGACACGCCGTCCTCCGGAAGAAGAGCCCTGAGGAAGCCGTCCGCGCCCTCGAGGTCGAGCACGAAGCGGCCGTCGGTAATCGCGGTGGAAGCGACGAATTCGCCGGTGGCCTCGCGGGTCGCCAGTTGCCACCCGAGCTCGGCCCCGGCAGCAGCCTTCAGTGACTTCGCTTCGATGCGGATCCCTGCGGCCGAGCCAAGGAGAACCGTTCGTGTTCCGGCCGCATCCTCGAGCTTGAGACCGATTGAAACCTCGCCGTCGAGCTGTAGGCTCGGCGGTACGATCCGGAACTCCGCCGGGGGCAGGAGCTCGATCGCGGCGGTGCCCTCGATCTCTCCCTCGGAAGCGGCTTCCCAGGAAACGTCGGCCGAGATGGGCCGAGCGATCGACGTGCCGGCGTCGACGCGCGCCCTTGTCGTGGCACGCAGGCCGGGGATGGCGTCAGCGGTCGGGGCGACATCGACGAGGGCGATGCGAAGGACAGGCGGACCTCCGCCGGGATGTGTCTCGATGAACGCGAACTCGGTCGCCGTCATCAGGAGGAACAGCCGTCGGGAGAAGACGTCCCAGTCGAAGCCGGCCGTCCCCCACCCGTAGACGTCGGCCATGACGCCGAACGGATCGTCGACCAGTTGGCCCAGTCGATCGAACCGGACGACACGGCGGAGGTGCGTCGGGATCGTGCCGCTCTTGGCGATCTCTGTGAGCTCGACGATCCCGAGCAGTACGGCGAGATCGTGAGCGGCCGGCGCCGTTTCCTCGACCTGAACCGAGAGCAGATAGCCAAACAGCCGCTCGAGCAGCTCGGCGGCGAAGGCACGGACTGCCGCCGCGCTGCTCCCGGCGGTTCCGGCCGCGGTGTCGAGGGCATCCGCGAGGCTCTCGGCTGCCGCGACCAGGTCCGTGACAGCGGGCGTCGTCTCCTCGACGAGACGCGTGATCTCGTCGAGATCCTGGTTCTCGATCGCCGCAACGAGATCGGGAATGCGGGGCGTTAGAACGGCGACCTTGGCGACGATCTGGTTGGTCGCCGCGACGACTCCCGGTCTTTGCGCGACCACGTCCGCCGCGGGCAGGCCGATCTCGGACAGAAACTGCTCGGCCGAGCCAGCTGAGAGTCGCTCCTCGAGCGGACGGACCGCCGCGGCCAGCCAGAGAGTGACCTCCTCGAGCGTGACCGCCATCGGTTAGGTCAGTTCCGCGCTGGCTACCCAGGCGTAGCCCTGCGCCTGGCGGCCCCGCCGAAATTCCTTCGGGGTATTCGCCTTGTCGAATTTGTGGGAGAAAACGTGCAGCCCCCACTTCCCCGGCACTGGAGACTGCACAACCACCTGACGCACGTTGTTCTTGAGCTCGGCCGGGTCCGGAGGAAAGGTGGTTGTCCCCGTCTGCAGCGGCCTCCTTCGAGTCACCTTGTTGTTGTCGAAGTCGTTCGCGAAGTAGCCGAGCTCCCAGCCATCCCACCTGGTCGGCATCGGCTCCGTGACGAGGAGATCGAGCTTGTTGACGACCGGGTCCTTGGCGCCGACCGCACCCGGGGGGTCATTGAAGACGAGCGTGACTTTCATTGACTTCACGTTGGCCGGGACGGGCAGGATGAACGTTTTTGCACGGAGCGGCGGCCCACTGTCGAAGCCCCAGAAGTGGGGCACGTCCCTGACCCGCAAGAAGCGCTTGTCCCCATCGAAATGCAAAGTCTTGTCGAGCTCGAGGAGGCCCCAGCCCTCATCGACGGTCGGGTACTGGGACTGTCTGGGACCGACGGTCGCATTCAACAGAACAGCCTTTAGCAATGCGTTCGATGGGGTCACTCGATCCCCCGGTGTGCGCTTACCACTCGGGTAAAAGCCCTCGATGAAGTACTGGCGCACGAGAGCGGCGGCAGCAGCGACATGTGGGGTGGCGTAGCTGGTTCCGCAGCTGCTGTCGATTAGCGAAGTGTCGGTCGGTGTAGTGAGCGTGGAACTGACGATGTCGTCTCCTACAGCGACGAGATCTGGCTTGCGCCGGCCATCCCCGGTACCCGAAACCCCTGTGAAGAACGTGTTTTGATTAGGGACGTCCTCCATCCCTGAAACGCTGAGCGGGTTCTTCGCTGTCGCCGGCGCACCTCCAAAACCCGGCGTATCCGGGTCGCAGTTCGGCGTGTTGGTCATTCCGGTGACCAGCAACAGATATTCGTTGAACCACAGTTCGTGGTCATAGGATGCTGAGTCCGCCGTATAGGGAGCCGGCAGAGTGGGGTCCGGAATGCTCTCGCCGACGCTCATGCTGTGCACCCTCGCTCCCTTGGCAAACGACTCCTTCAGAAGTGCATCGACCGTCCCTTCGGCGGGCAGAGGGTCGAAGTCTGTGTACACCAACCTTGCCGCCCAGGCGCCGCCACGGTTGAGGTTCGCCCCAGGTGCAGTCACATCATCGCCCACTGCACAGCCGCATACCCGTGTGGGATGCCGTTCGATTGGGGCATCTTCTCGAGGGGTAATCGCGACGACCTTGCGGTGCGTTGGCCCCGGCGTAGCATGGGCGGGATCCCGGAAGAAGTCGTGGGCCATGTCCAAGAGGTTTGTGTCGAGGACGCCGATGATCTGATCCTCCCCGTGCAGGCCCTTGTCCCAGATCGGCCGAGACCCTCCGGCACCACCACCCTGAACCACTGCCGAGGAGCTGGCGTTGTTCGGGAGATAGCCGCGAACGTCCTCGACCCACTCGACCTCGTTCAGCAACAGGAGAGCAGCGGGGTCACCGGCGTCATCGACCTTGACGGGAAGAAGGAAGCCACCGGGATGGGAAGTCGCCGGGCCAAGCGGCTCGACCCCGAGCCGGTCGAGTTTCCGCAGAAGGGACTCGGAGGGGTCTTCGACCAAACCGAGCTTGAGCACACGGTCCCCGGCGATCTCCTCAGCCGGCGCAAGTGACGATCTCGCCAGTTTCAGCTCTGACCAATAGGGAATGCAGGCCCGAACCTCAGGCTCGCGACGCACGCGGTCCGCCGTCGCTGCCGTCATCGATTCGATGAAGGTCAGCGAGGTCAGGCCCGCAGCCAGCCGCAGGCCGTAGTCAGCGCGGCAGCGCGCGATGGTCTCGGAATCCGGATCCTCGGTGAACTGGACGACCCAGAGCTGCTTTCCGGTCCCGGGAACAGCCTCGGGCGCCAGGTTGAGGATGCTCGCCAGCCGCCTCTTGTCGGAGTTGGCCCGCCGCCGCGCCTTCGCCGCATCACGCTTAGGGTCGAAGCGTTCGGAGCCGATCTCGACCATGAACCTCGGGTCGATCTCGACTCTGTTCTTCGCCATGCGTTTGCCCTAACCCGGCCGGGAGCTCCTGCTTACGCCGACCGGAGCGAGATGGTTTCGCATACGGTCGCTTTCGCGCCCGCCAACCGCGCCAATGAGGTCGCGTGGCGAAAGCGACGCCGCAGCACCAAATCGACGCTTCGCGTGTGCACGCGGTACTCGCTCCCCGTTGCTCGGATCCAGCGTGACACTCTCCGACGCGGAAATCAACGCCGACGGTGGCCCGCCGAAGTTCGAACCCACGACCGGTGCCGGGCACAAGCCGATGCTTCTTCTTGGCCCGAGGACAAGGTCAAGAAGGAGGCGTCAGACTGGGAAGTTGTGGCGTGCTAGAACGGTCGAGCCTGCAGCCTCAGGCAGATCGACCCGATACGGGAAGGAGCGCGATCGTTGAGGCCGGCCGAAGCGAGCTGGCGGCGGGCACCGGGAACGGTGTAGGAGAAGGCATCAGCTACCTCGGCCGTGTCGTGCTCGGTGAAGAACCAGACTTCGGCGACCTGATCCCGGACGATGCGGAAGAGGGCGAGCTCCGTTCCCTCGATCCGGGTGCCCTCTCTCGCCGCGTTCCAACCGACCACCGCGGCGACCTGCTCCGCGGTCGAGACCATCTCTCGCGGTCGCTGTAGCCGAAGAGCGGTTTCGGGTGGCTGACCATGAGCCCTCTGTCGAGATGGGGAAGCATTTTCAGCTCGTCCTCGCCGCCGATCGTGGCGATTACTGCCTTGACCGTTGGATCCGTGAACGCTGCGTGAAGATCGGGCGCACGCTCGGCTGGCGAGGCCCCCGTAGCGCGCGTCGTCGGGTACTCGACCGGAAAAAGGCCGAGTTCGTCGCTGAGCCGCCGAAGCCCGAGTTCAAGAGGAGCGGGGAAGGAGGCCGCCGCACGGCCGGACGGCCGAGACCACCGCGACCGACCCGAACTTGCGCGTCTCGAGGAGACACAGGAGCCATTCGGCCGTACGTGAGTTTGGTCGCGGGCGAGCTGATTGTCGACATGCATGGTCGGACGGCCATTAGGTAGCGACCGCGACTGCGACGAACAGTCGTCCGCTCGCGACGTGTCACTCCGATCTTGCTTCAACGTTCGTAACTAACCATCCAGCGAGATGAAGAAGAGCACATAGATCCGTTTCAACCACGCGGTCTCGACCGTGAAGAAATCACACGCGAGCGTCGTCGCCGCCTGCTGGCGGAGAAAGTCTCGCCATGACAGCTCGTCTCGCTGCCGCGCCGGCGGCAGCCTGCGCCGAGCGAGGATCGTCCGCACCGAAGTCGCTGAAACACAGATGCCGAGGCTTCGCAGTTCGCCGACGACCCGTCGGTAACCCCAGCGAGGGTTCTCGCGTGCGAGCCGAACAACCAGCACCTGTACTCGACGATCGAGCGGCGGCCGCCCCGGCGGCCGTCTGTGCGGATACGTCCAGCGCCGTTTGACCAGTTCGCGGTGCCAGCGAAGCAGCGTCGCCGGACGCACCGACAGACTTCCCAAGGCGCTCCGCAGCAGCGCTCGCGCGAGCGCAGCGAGGATCGCGCGATCCAGAGGCCGAAGCCGCGCTCGCCGCGACTGCCGGCGAAAGATGGCCAGCTCATGCCGGAGCACCAGGATCTCGAACTCCTTCGAACGCTCCGACCTGCCCAACAGCACAAGCAACTGAAGCAGGCGGCAGAGCGCCACATAGAGAAACGACCAAAACCACGCACGACCTCCGGGGCTAGGGGAGGGTCGAAGCTATCGAGACACCAGCCAAGCCACCGGTCAAACCCCGAAACGAGTTTCTGAACCCCACGGGGGTGACCCCCTCTCTGGAGAGGGGGTCAGCTTCTCGCCCATCGAGACAACGGATGAGGCCCGCTTGCAAGGACTTCGTCGGTGCAAGCATCAAGACCACTTGGATGAACCGTGTACGGGAGACGTCGGGAGAGATCGCGAAGCGTCGCGCTTACCAGAGATGTACCCGCGGTGTACCCGCGTTGCACGGACAGGCGACCAGAAATTGCGTATTTGCAGGAATTTCGTGCAAGCCTCTGACGGACTCGAACCGTCGACCCCCTCCTTACCATGTCACAGGCCACTGGTCGCAACCCCCGGCAACGGCTCTCGCTGTCTGAGCCGTCTTTGGGGCCCTCCGATTTGCTACCGATTGCCACCCGTTGCAACCGCTGGGCTCCATAAGAGCTCCATCCCTTGTAGTCAGTAGAGGCAACGGAAGCCTGGACAATGAACATGTCCCCGTCCGGCGTGCGAAGGGATGAGCTCGAACCCGCGAGTGACGAAAGCGCACACGGATGGCGACCTCGAGCAGCTCAGCTGCCGTGGCAGGCCAACGCCCCGTACCTGATGCCTAGCCGCTCGCCCGTGCGCCACAGCAGCGTCGGGTCGCCTAGAGCCTCTGCCGCCGCGGCCAGCAACAGCAGCTGCGTGTCGCCAGCAAGAGCAGCCGCCGCTAAGGCGGTCTAGAGCGGGTACGGAGCGAGGCTCCACGCCGCCGTTCCGTACCAGATCCCGAAGGCGAGGCTCGTGGCGCCCAGAGCTGGGGCGGTGGCGCCGAACGCCGCGCGGGCACCGCGTGAGGCGAGCATCAAGCCGAAGCCGCTCGAGAGGATGCTCATGGAGATGGCCGTGAAGATGGCGAGCAGCGCGAGCGAGGTGACGGCGAGCCCCGTCGTGGGAATCGACGCGAGGACGAGTACGCCGACGCCCGCGCTCCCGCCCGTGCCGTGTATGAGCCCGATCGCGAACGCTCCCGTGCGCGTACGTGCCCCGTGCACGTGCGGGTGCGCATGGAAGCGGAGCTCACCGCGGCGCCAGCGGCCGAGGAGCCGGAGCGCGAGGTACACGATGATGAAACCGATGGCGCTCTCGGCCGCGTGCTGAACTCTTTGCGGAAGGAAGCTGTTGAAGAGGATGATGGGAAGCCCGAACGCAAACAGCGTCGCCGCGTGGCCAAGGCCCCAGGCGAGCCCGAGTTCGCCGGCGCGGGAAGCGGCGCGCTCGCGGCCGCTCGCGACGAGCGTCGTCACGGCGGCGAGGTGATCCGGGTCGGTCGCATGGCGAAGACCGAGCAGGGCGGCGATCCCGAGCACGATTAGGAGCGAGGCGCCGTCGGAGACCGCCGCGAGTCTCTCGTCGAGTCCGAACACCGAATCGCTCCCGTCTAGTCCACGAACGGCCCGTTGAACACGGGCTCCTCACCGTATGGCTTCCCTGCCATGAGCAGGAACCGGGCCCCGCCTACGAGGCCTGCGGCCCTGACCTCGCCGCCGTCTCCAAGAAGGACGAGCTGGGGCGGTCTCGCGCGCCGGCGGTCGGTACCGAACGCCGCCTCGCCTTGCAGCATGTACGCGAAGCCCTGGAACTCGGCGGGCACGGGCAGCGTGGCCTCGCCGCCTTCGGGGAGCTCGACGTCGAGGACGAGCGCGGAGGTTCCCAGCCGGATCGGCGATCCCTCGCCGACGAGCACGCGGATCGTCGCTTCGCCCTCGCGGCGTACCGGAACCTGCTCCGGCTCGAGCACCTGGGCGCTGGGCTCGACCTGCTTGTCCTTGCGGGCCAGGTTCACCCAGAACAGGACGCCGCGGAACTCCGCGTCGTCCCGGCCTTCCTCGAGCTCGTCCGCTCCAATCGCCTCGGCATGCCATGCGCCGCGGCCCGTCCTCAGTGCGAGCAGCGCGCCGGCGGACAGCCGTGCCCGCTCGATCGAACCACCCGGTCCGGTGCTGTGGCCCGTGCTGGCCGAACCCTCGATGATGTACCAGAGGTTGTCGAACCCCCGGTGCGGATGCCGTGTGTCCACGTCTCTCACGTCCGCGAGCCTCATGCGAGCCTCGTGAACGAGGATGAACGGATCCACTGTTTCGTATGGCACTCGCCGCGAGGGCAACGCCTCGATGACGGGGAAGCCCATCATCCGGATCGTCGGCGCGTCCTCGACGAGGATCGCTTCTCGCTCTCGTGTCTCGATCTCAGTGGCCATCATGCGCTGCTCCTTTCGGCTAGAACCCGAGCGCCTCGTCGACGAAGACGACCGTGATGCGCCCGGGCGTCAATTCCCGGTTGACGATCAGGACCTTGTTCACGCCGCTGTGTACGCCGTACGCCGCCTCGGCGCGCGCGTCCTCGAGCGGAAAGGCGTACTCGTCGATGCGACGGAACGCCTCGTCGAGGTCGGACACGATCTTTTGCGTGCCCACGAGGAGGATCACTTTCCCGGCGCCAGCGGCGTAGGGCGCGAGTTGGCTGCCGCTCGCCGATGCTGTCACGAGCGTTCCGGTCTCGGTGACCGCATGGACGCTGCCGAGCATCACCTCCGGCGACGCGGAAAGGCGCCGGATCTCCGCGGCCTCGGTCTCGCGGTCCATGCTCCAGATGCGCGGCTTTAGGGGCTCGTAGCGACCGGAGCTCTCGATCTCTCCGGCGATGCCGGAAGCGTCGAGGGACACGGACGCGCCGTGATGGACTTGCGATCCCTCAGGGATCAGGTCGAGGACGATCCGCCTTGCCTCCCAGGCATCCGAAGCACGGAGAACGCCGATCCCGTTTCGTTCGAGCGCGGCGGCCGTGCTAGTGACGCGGTCGTCGTCCGCCAGCGCGGCGTACTGGCTGAGCGAGCTGTCGACAGAGGCATTCCGCTCGGTGACCATCGTTCTCCTCCCAGTCCCTTATACTTGCGACTGCAAATAACTTTACCTGAAAGGTACTTGCAACCGCAAATACATCCCAAGAGCGACGTGCGGGCTCTCCTCGATCAGCTCGTCGCGGACGCCCTACCCGGCAAGAGCGGCCTCGAGGCCTGGCGTTCGTTCCTGCAAGCGCATGCCACGCTCATGCGGCGGCTGGCGAGCGATCTCGTCGAAAAGACGGGGCTCTCCCTCGGCGACTTCGACGTCCTCGGTCAGTTGGCGAACGCGGGCGGTGAGCTGCGCATGACCGATCTCGCCGCTCGCGCGTTCAGCTCCCGCTCGGGCATGACCCGCCGCATCGACCGACTCGACGATGAGGGCCTCGTCGCTCGCAGGTCGTCCGATGCAGACGGGCGCGGCGTCATGGTCGCCCTTACGGACGCGGGCGTTGCCCGCCTGGCCGAGACGGCTCCTGCGCACCTGCGCGGCGTCGCCGAGTTGTTCGTCGCTCACCTGAGCGAGCGGGAACTCGTAGCCCTGAAGAAGGCGCTCGACAAGGTCAGCGTCGACTGCGAGTTCGGCTAGCGGTCCGGGCGGCCGAGGACACGATCTGACGGCCGGCACGACCCCGTTCGCGAAGTCTTTGAGTGTGTGCGGCCATGCGACTCACTCGCGATCCTCGGGGAGGATCTCAACAACGAATTCCTCGTTGAACCTCAAGATCTCCGACGTGTTGAACCGCTCAACTCCCCAGGCGGGCGGCGGATGACAAGGCTGCACTTCGGCGCCGTACATGAACACGGTTTCCTCGCCGCCAGGTGTGAACATGACTACGACTCTGCCGGAGAAATGCTCGGTGTGGCCTTGGGCAGATGAATCACACGCAGATCGGCGATCCGGCAGCGCTTGACGGCTTCTAGTCGAGGCCGCGAATTCCGAACGGCCGCCGGTCCATCTGCCCGTCGGCGCGGACGCCACCGAGACCATCGAGCAGCACCACCGGCGCTGGCAGAAATGGACGCCCGGGGAGGCAGGGTCGCGAAGACCACCTTCGAGCACGCGTAGGCCGCCCAAGCTCCTCGACTAGCTGTGGGGGTTGGAGCACAGAACCAGGTCCTACGCAAGCGGGATCTGCGCGGGATGGACCGAAGACCGTTGGCCCGTCGAGCGCCTAAACCGGCGACAGAACATGCCCGTTTGCAGCACTTTCTGCGCTCCGCTCCCAGCTGAGTTCTTGTGCGCGATCAGCGCGGGAGACCGGCGAGAAGCCGGCGTGCTTCTCCGCCAGAACTGACAACAGAAAACCTGATTTGCAGGATGTTTTTCTCCGGGATCGACGAAACTCGAACCCGCGACCTCCGGCGTGACAGGCCGGTTCTTGGCGCTTCCGGGCTGAGCCGGGATAGGCGGGGTTTTATCGGCGAGACCAGGGCATTCTGACTCCAGCGTTGCGGGGAATCCGCGGGGCTCTGCGGAGTGTCCGGGGACCTCCTGCGAGATGAGCGCGGGATGCGACGTTGCCCTCTCAGCGAACGATGCGCGATGTGCGCGGGATGGCCGCGGCACGACCTCTGGCCGTCCGGCCGGACGCTGACCATCCCGCTTCGCCGCTAGTCGTCCAGGCTGAAGGGTTTCAAAATGCCGGTTCGGCGCGTAAGGCCGGTGGTGGCGCTGTCTCTGATCGGCAGCGCTATTTATATGGTTGACGCACGCGCGCTAGTACCAGATCGCGCGGGCCTTCGCAACTGATTGGCGGAGGGGCGAGGCCGAGGTCTTGCTCTTACTGCTCTCTGTGGCGAGCGGTGGGAGGATCGCCGGATGCTCCTTTCTTTCGCTTATCTCGCCTTCTCGGCTGTGCTGCGTTTACTGGTCATGGGTCGGCGCGGCGAGTTCGCCAAGGACGTCGAATTGCTGGTGCTGCGGCATCAGTTGGCCGTGCTCGGCCGGCAAGAACGGCGGCAGTCGTTGCGGCCGGCGGATCGTGCATTCCTTGCGGCGCTCGCCCGATTGCTCCCGTGGCGCCGGCGCCACGGACTGGTCGTGACACCGCAGACGCTCTTGCGCTGGCACCGGGAGCTTGTGCGCCGCAAGTGGGCGCAGCCGCGACGAGGTTCAGGCCGTCCGGCCGCGGACGGTCGGGTGCGAGAGCTCGTGTTGCGCTTCGCGCGCGAGAACCCACATTGGGGCTACCCGCGGATCGCGGGCGAATTGCTGAAGCTCGGGCTGCGCGTTTCGCCGAGTGCTGGGCACAGTTCCTGCGCCAGCAAGCCGCGAGCATGCTCGCCTGCGACTTCTTCACCGTCGAGACGGTCTCGCTGCGTCGCTTCTATGTGTTGTTCTTCATCGAACTCGAAAGCCGTCGCGTCCACCTTGCGGGCTGCACAACCAATCCGACCGGCGGATGGGTTGCCCAGCAAGCGCGCAACCTTAGCTTCACCGGCTTGTTCGAGAGGATGCGATTCCTGATCCACGACCGCGACAGCAAGTTCACCGCGGCCTTCGACGAGGTCTTCCGCAGCGAAGGGATCCAGGTGATCCACACACCAATCCGCGCGCCACAAGCAAACGCCTATGCGGAGCGCTTCGGTGCGCACGATCCGCGCCGAGTGCCTCGACTGGCTGCTATTCGTCGGGCGCCGCCACCTCGAGCATGTGCTGCGCACCTACACGTCGCATTACAACGGCGAGCGTCCTCACCGCGCGCTCGCGCTGCACCCGCCTGAATCAGCCACCGCGATCGATCGACCAAGCGTCGGCACAGTCGATCGCCGCGACCTACTCGGCGGACTCATCCACGAGTACCACCGAGCCGCAGCGTGAACATGGTTTTGAAACCCTTCAGGGGGTCCGGTCTCGTAGATATGACGGGCGATCCTTCTTGCCAGCCCGGACGATGGCGACCACGTGCTCAGCTGTCGACGAGAGCGGGGCAGTCCAGTTC
>JBKPHO010000354.1:0-1870 GCA_046729915.1 Actinomycetota bacterium
ATCCGACACCGGCCCCGGGAACTTCGCGATCGCGATCCGCAGGAAGCCGAACGCCGCCACCTTCGAGACGACGCCCGAGAGCACGGCGGCCACCTCAGGTGAGGATTCGCGGTAGGCCTCCGGCAGCCACGCGTGCAGCGGGAAGATCGGCGCCTTGACCGCGAACGCGGCGACGAAGCCGAGGAAGATCCAGTCACTCCCGCTCGTGCTCGAGTTGACGAGGTCGAAGGTCCCTGCCGAGAGGCCGAACACGATGATCGCGGCCAGCATCAGCAGTGACCCCGCCATCGTGTAGATCACGAACAGCAGCGTCGCCCGCAGCCGTCCCGCGCCGCCCCAGACGCCGACGAGGAAGTAGAGCGGGATCAGCATCGCTTCCCAGAAGACGTAGAACAGCAGCAGGTCCTGCGCTACGAAGACGCCGACGATCGCCCCGGTCAGGAGCAGCATCAGCCCGTAGTAGGCGCGCGGCCGCTCACGCCCTGCCCAAAAGGCGTAGCCGGTCGCTGCCGCGAGCACGACCACGGTCAGGCCGACGAGCCAGAGCGAGAAGCCGAAGAAGCCGACGTGGTAGGAGACGTGCAGGTCGCTGAACCAGCTCTGCTGCTGGTCGAGCTGCAGGCCCGGGCGGTCGAAGTCGAAGCGCGCGACGGCGTCGACCCATAGCGCGACCTCCGCCAAGGCCACCAGCAGCGCGGTCGAGCCGACCGCGAACGGCCGCATCGGCAGCACCCACACGACGATCGCGCCCGCCACCGGGAGCAGGATCAGCGCGGTCGTGAGCCAGCCCGCGTTCATCGGACGGCCACGAAGACGACGGTGACGACGGCGAGGCTCGCGGCGATCGCGAGCGCGTACGTGCGCACGAGCCCGGTCTGCAGCCGCCGGGTCTCCAACCCGAGGCCGCGCACGCCTTCGGAGAGCTCGCGCACAGAGCCGAAGACGAGGGGCCGCTCGACCCAGCGGCCGAGCGCCTGAGCGAGGAAGACGGCCGGGCGGTAAAACGCCGCGTCGTAGAGCTCGTCGAAGTAGAACTTGTGCTCGAAGAGCGTCTGCAGGGCCGCGACCCGCGGCACGGGGGCGCGCCGGGCGGCGTAGATCCACCATGCGGTTCCGATCCCGGCGAGACCGAGGGCGACCGCCACGATGCTCGAGACCGCCTCCTGCGTCCCGGTCGCCTCGACGAGCGGCGGCGCGACGGGGTCGAGCCAGTTGCTGACGGGTGTCCAGACGTCCGCGAACTGGAGGAACCCGCCGAACGCCGCGAGCACGGTCAGGATGCCGACGGGCCACGCCAACGAATAGGCCACGACGCCGCGCCCGAGCGCGTGGAAGTGCTCGCGCACGAAGGCCGACGGCTCGCCCCAGAAGACGAGGAAGAGCATCCGAAAGGCGTAGAGCCCGGTCAGGAACGTGCCGATCATCCCGACCACCCACAGCACGTCGCCGTACCAGCCGTGGTCGAGGGCGGCGGCCAGGATCGAGTCCTTCGAAAAGAAGCCCGAGAACGGCGGCATCCCCGCGAGCGCGAGGGCTCCGACGAGGAAGGCGACGTACGTCAGCGGCATCAGCCGGCGCAGGCCGCCCATCCTGCGCATGTCCTGCTCTCCGAGGAGCGCGTGGATCACGATGCCCGCGGCCATGAAGAGCAGCGCCTTGAAGAAGGCGTGTGTCATCAGGTGGAACATCGCGTTCGGGTACGCCCCGAGCCCGGCGGCCAGGAACATGTAGCCGATCTGCGACATCGTCGAATAGGCGATCACGCGCTTGATGTCGACCTGGACGAGCGCGATCAGCCCGGCCATGAGGAGGGTCGCGGCGCCGAGGCCGGCCGAGAGCTCGAGCACGCGCGGCGCCTGCTCGAAGAGCG
>JBKPHO010000355.1:0-2203 GCA_046729915.1 Actinomycetota bacterium
GGCGAGTCGGAGGCCGACAGCGCGCGGCCTCATAGACGGCCGTTGCGGCATCCGCCATGCTCGCAGACCTCGAAGAGATCGGGCGTTCGGGACACGTAGGTCGTCGCCTGAGCCCGGCTTGCCGTGCCGCTCTTACGGCTACACGGTCGTTACTCGACCCGGATCTTCGCGCATCGTTAAGTTCGGGATAAGAGCTCGGTTTCGGCGCGGCTTGACCCGATGGGGCAGCGGAGTTAATGTCTATCACATTGTGAGTGACGTTAACTTAATGCGTACTCGCGTGCGGCGTGGGAAGGGTGGCACGATCGGTCGCTGGACGGAGGCCGACATTCCCGGCCAGAGCGGCCGGGTCGCGATCGTCACCGGCGGCAACATCGGCGTCGGCTTCGCGACTGCACGGCTGCTGGCCGAGCGGGGCGCGCGCGTGGTCCTCGCGTGCCGTGACGTCGGCAAGGCCAAGGCCGCCGCTGCGCGGATCGTCGACGGCGCTCCGAGCGCACATGTGGCGGTAGCGCAACTTGATCTCACCTCGCTCGCCTCGGTCCGAGAGACGAGTCAGGAGCTGCTCTCCCGCTACGAGCGAATCGACCTCCTGATCAACAACGCCGGCATCATGGAGCCGCCCTACGCGCGGACGGTCGATGGATACGAGCTGACGCTCGCCACCAATCACCTCGGCCCGTTCGCGCTCACCGGCCTGCTACTTGCTCGGTTGCTCGAGACGCTTGGATCGCGGATCGTGACCGTGAGCAGCGAAGGCCACGCGCGCGGCGCAATCGATTTCGACGACCTCCAGTCCGCGAACGGTTATAGCCCCGAGCACGCGTACTACCAGTCGAAGCTCGCGAACCTGCTCTTTGCCTGTGAGCTCGACCGGCGCTTGCGCGCGGCGGGGGCGGACACGAGCTCGCTCGCATGCCATCCCGGAATCGTTCTGACCAACCTGTACAGCACCCGCACGAAGCTCGAGCGGGCGATGCTCAGCCCGCACCTCCGCGTGCTCAATTTCTGGCTTGTACAGAGCACTCGGATGGGAGCGCTGCCGACGCTCCGCGCCGCCACAGACCCCGCTGCGGAGGGAGGCGAGTTCTATGGGCCCCCGGGGCGCGGCTACGTGGGCTATCCCGTCCGCGCCGAGTCGAGCGCGCGCTCTTACGATCACGGCGTCCAGCGGCGCCTGTGGCAAGAGTCGGAACGGCTGACGAATGTCCGCTACCCCATCTGAGCGCTTCGGGAAGGGCGGCCGCTACCACCACGGCGACCTCCGCGCCGCGCTCGTCGACGCGGCCATCGGGCTGATCGCACAACACGGAGTCCGCGGCTTCTCGCTGGCCGAAGCGAGCCGCCGCGTCGGCGTCACGGTCGCCGCCCCCTACCGCCACTTCGCCGACCGCGACGACCTGCTGGCCGCGGTCGCCGTTCGCGCACTCGAGGCGTTTGCAGCGATGGTGACAGCGGAAGCGAGCGACCCCGACACGCCGGCGGAGCGGCTGGCGGCGATGACGCGTGCCTACGTCCGGTTCGCGGCCGAGCAGCGCCCGCTATTCGAAACGTTGTTCCACGCTGGCCTCGACAAGAGCCGATACCCCGACCTCAAGCGCGCCTACGAACCCGTCGATGCGCTCTTCCTCTCCGCAGTCACTGAGATCTGCGAAGGCGACGCGGCCGCCGCCGATACGCTTGCGGCCGTCCTCGAAGCGGCCGCACACGGCCACGCCGCGCTGCTCCTCGACGGAGAATACGGCGACGGGGCAGACTCCGTCCGCGCCGCCGCCGATCAGGCCGCGCGCGCCACCCACGCTCTCATCGACGGTCGCACGGCGCTACGGCCCCGGCCCTGACAGCTGACGACAGCGCGGTCGTTGGCAGTGATAGCACCGCCGGCCGCGACCCAAGCGCCAATCGTGCGCCATGGAGCCGTGCGCTCATCGAGGCCAACCTCTGCGTAGATTCAGAGGCTAGGGCAGCGGCTCAAGATGCCGACCGCGCCTCGTACGCAAAGAGCTGACCGAAGCCGTTGATCTCGAATGAAGCGCCGACGCGAGCGAGAAGGTTCCATAACAGGACCTGATTCGAGGTAAGCACCGGCCGGCCGATCGAAGCCTCCAACGGTTCAATCGCAGCCACCGCTCGAAAGCCGTTCCCTCCGATGAAGACGCCCTCGGCGTCGTCGCTGACGTGACGGGCCGTCCATTTGACTACG
>JBKPHO010000356.1:0-8278 GCA_046729915.1 Actinomycetota bacterium
GAAGAGTCGCTGGCGGCGGCACTCGAGTGGCTGCGCGAGAGCTACTGGCTGAAGTGCCCGGCCGAGCTGAAGGCGGCTGTCGAAGGCGACGACTAGCTAGTCGGCCTGCGGGTCGTCCTCGGCGTCCGTTTCGCCCTCCTCGGGGTCGGGCGCGGGGGAGTCCTCGAGCTCCTCGTTGCGGTCGTCGTCGCGAGGGTGCGAAGTATCCTGAGCTTCCATGAAGGTCGTCCTGCCCGACTCATCCGAACTCGAACTTCCTGACGGCGCGACGGGGCTCGAGGCAGCTCAGGCCATCGGTCCGAAGCTGGCGGAGCAGGCCGTGCTCGTGCGCTCGAACGGCCGCGTGCAGGACCTCCGAGCGCCGCTCGAGGAGGGCCAGCAGATCCAGATCCTGACCACGCGCGACACGCAGGACCCGGACGCCCTCTACGTGCTCAGGCATTCCGCCGCCCACCTGCTCGCCGAGGCCGTCCGGCGGCTCTACCCGGGCACGAAGATCGCCATCGGGCCACCCATCGAGAACGGGTTCTACTACGACTTCGAGTTCCCGGAGCCGATCGGCGAGGACGCGCTCGAGCGGATCGAAGACGAGATCAAGCGCGAGCTCGCCGAGGGCCGCTCGTGGAACCGCGAGGAGGTGAGCGCCGAGGAAGCGCGGCGCTACTTCGAGGCCGAGGGCGAGCCGTACAAGGTCGAGCTCGTCGACACTGCCGACGGCCCGATCACCTTCTACACGCAGGGCGACTTCACCGATCTCTGCCGCGGCCCGCACCTGCAGAACTCGAAGCCGATCAAGGCGCTCAAGCTCACGGGCCTGGCCGGCGCGTACTGGCGCGGCGACGAGCACAACAAGCAGCTGACCCGGATCTACGGCACGGCGTTCTACAGCCAACAGGACCTCGACGCATACCTCGAGCGCCTCGAGCAGGCGCGCGCCCGCGACCACCGCCGGCTCGGCCTGCAGCTCGACCTCTTCCACTTCTCGGAGCACTCGCCCGGCTCGGCGCTCTGGCACCCGAAGGGAATGGTGATCTGGGACGAGCTCGAGAAGATCCGTCGCCGAGAGAACTCCAGGCGCGGCTACCAGGAGGTGCAGACGCCGATCATCTACGACGCCGACACCTTCTACACCTCGGGCCACTTTCCGAAGTACGAGAACCTGATGTTCAAGCTCGAGGTCGACGAGCACCCGTGGGCGATGAAGGCGATGAACTGCCCAGGGCACATGCTCCTCTTCGGCAGCCGCATCCGCAGCTACCGCGAGCTCCCGGTGCGCTTCGCCGAGCCCGCGCCGCTGCACCGCAACGAGCTGACCGGCACGCTGCACGGCCTGCTGCGCGTTCGGAAGATGCAGCAGGACGACGCGCACATCTTCTGCACCGAGGAGCAGATCCAGGACGAGATCGCCGCCGTCGTCGATTACGCGCGGTACCTCTACGAGCTCTTCGACCTGAAGGCGAGCGCAGAGCTCTCGACGCGGCCGGACAACAAGCTCGGCACCGACGAGCAGTGGGACATGACCGAGGCGGCGCTGGAGGAGGCCCTGAAGCTGAACGAGATCCCGTACGAGATCGCAGCCGGCGAGGGCGCGTTCTACGGGCCTAAGATCGACCTCCACATGGAGGACGCGCTGGGCCGCAGGTGGCAGATGGGGACGATCCAGCTCGACTCGCAGATGCCCTCGCGCTTCGGCCTCACCTACATGGGCCCGGACAACCAGGAGCACTCCCTGTACGTGATCCACCGCGCGCTCTACGGCTCGTTCGAGCGCTTCATCGGGATCCTGGTCGAGCACTACGGCGGCGCGTTCCCGTTCTGGCTCTCGCCGGTGCAGATCCGGGTGATCCCTGTCGGCGAGGCGCATCGCCCCGCCGCCCACGAGCTCGCGGAGAAGCTTGCCGAGCTCCGCGTCGAGGTCGACGACCGCGACGAGACCGTCGGCAAGCGGATCCGCGACGCCGAGGTCGAGAAGATCCCGGTCACGATCGTCTACGGCGACAAGGAGTCGGACGAGTCGCTGGCCGTCCGCGAACGCGGGGGAGAGCAGTCCACGAAATCGCTGGACGACCTTCGCGCCTACCTTGCTACCCTGTGACTCTGGCAAAGCAGGGGCCCACCCTCACCTTCCAAGCCGAGCGCTTCGCGGAGGTTCAACCGAGTCGGATGGACGAGGATTCAGGGCCGCTGCTTGCAGCGGTTTTTGTATTCGAGAAGGAGGATTGAGAGTTTGGTGAAGGGCCTTTGAGACCACGCCGAACCGTGGAGCCGGACCGGGCACCCGTACCGCAGGCCCGAATCAACGAGATGATCCGCGCACCGAGAGTCAGGCTGGTCGACGAGGACGGCTCTCAGATCGGGATCAAGGACACGAACGAGGCGCGCGAGTACGCGTGGGAGAAGAACCTCGACCTCGTCGAAGTAGCAGCGCAGGCCGATCCGCCCGTCGCCCGGGTGATGGACTACGGCAAGTACCGCTACGAGCAGGAGCAGAAGGCCAAGCTGGCCAGAAAGCACCAGGTCTCGGTCAACGTCAAGGAGATCAAGCTCAGGCCCAAGATCGGGATCCACGACTACAACACCAAGAAGGGCCACGTCCAGCGCTTCCTCAACCAGCGCGCGAAGGTGAAGGTGACGATCATGTTCCGCGGCCGGGAGCAGAGCCACCCGGAGCGCGGGCGCGATCTGCTCATGCGGCTGGCCGAGGATGTCAAGGAGATCGGGCAGGTAGAGTCCCCGCCGCTCCAGGACGGCCGCAACATGGTGATGGTGTTGGCCCCGACGAAGAACGCCGGAGTTACAAGAGACGATGCCAAAGCAGAAGAGACACAGCGCCGCGAAGAAGCGGTTCAAGGTGACCGGGACGGGCAAGCTCCTGCGCCGCAGGGGAATGAAGAGTCACCTGCTCGAGAAGAAGTCGGCTAAGCGCAAGCGGAGGTTCCGTCGGGACGATGCCGTCCACGGCGCAGACGTCCGCGAGGTGAAGAAGCTGCTCGGGAGGTAGGTGTGCCGCGAGTCAAGCGATCCGTCCACGCACGCAAGAAGCGCCGCAAGGTGCTCGAGCAGGCGCGCGGCTACTGGGGTCAGAAGCACTCCAGCTACAAGCGCGCCAAAGAGCAGGTCGACAAGTCGCTCGTCTACGCGTATCGCGACCGCAAGAACCGCAAGCGGACCTTCCGGCGGCTCTGGATCATGCGCATCAACGCCGCCGCGCGCCGCGAGGGGCTCTCGTACAACCAGCTCGTCGCGGGCCTGCGGAAGGCCGAGATCCCGCTCGACCGCAAGGTGCTCGCGGACCTGGCCATAAGCGACCCCGAGGCCTTCGGCAAGATCGCCGCGCAGGCCAAGGCCGCGCTCAAGGCCTGAGTTCTCGCACACCACGCGGGGCCCTCGCGCGAGGGCTGGGAGACAGGCGCGCGATCTTCCGCCACCAGGCGGAGCACTTCGAGCAGCAGGGCTCGCCTGTCTACGCCCGCCTCGCGCGCCGCTGCGCGAACGAGCCGCTGGTCGACGAGCTCGTCGACGAGCTGACCTGGGACGCGCCGCTGCGGCTCTTCGGCGGCGTGCACTACCTCGAGCTCGCGGGGATCGAGCCGTACGCGCTCTCCGGCGAGTGGCAGGACTTCCGCGGAGCGCTCGAGATGCAGGGGGACTTCCTCGCGCGCTTCGTGCGCGAGCAGGCGGTCCAGACGAACGAGGTGCAGCGCTGCTACGCGCTCTTGCCGGCCTTCCTGTTCCTCGCGGGCGCTTACGGCGGCCGCACGCTGGACCTGGTCGAGCTCGGGCCGTCCGCCGGCCTGAACCTGCTCTGGGACCGCTACGCATACGACTACCGCGCGGGCAGGTGGGGCTCCTCGGAGCTGAGGCTGCGGGGGGTGGAATACGCGCCGGTGCCGCGGGAGGTCTTGGGCCGGCGGGTCGACGTGCGCCGACGCCTGGGCATCGACCTCAAGCCGGTGGACGTCACCGCGGAGCACGGCGCGCGGCTGCTGCACGCGTTCATCTGGCCGGGGCGGGTCGAGCGGGCACAGCGGCTGCGGAAGGCGATCGCGATCCTGGGCCGCGAGCCACCGTCGCTGGTGCGCGGCGACTACGTCGAGCTGCTCCCGTCGGTGCTCGCCGAGCGGGACGAGGAGGCGCTGACGGTCGTCTTCCAGACGGCCTCGACCGGGTACATCGGCCCCGAGCGCCGCGCCGAGCTCCGCGAGCTGCTGGAGGCCGCCGGTCGCGACGGGCCGCTCGGCTGGGTCTCGACCCGTGCCGTCGAGGAGCTGGAGGAGGACCGCCACGACAGCTACGAGCTCGAGGTAGCGCTCTGGCCGGGCGGCGAGCGGCGATTCCTGCTTCGCTGCGACTTCCACGGCAACTGGCTCCGCTGGCGCTCCGCGGCGTGATCACGTCGAGGGAGAACCCGCGCCTCAAGCTCGTGCGCAAGCTCGGCTCGCGGCGGCAGCGGGAGAAGCTCGGGCTGTTCGCGTGCGAGGGCGAGGATCTCGTCGAGGCGGCCCTCGAGGGCGGCTGGGCGCTCGAGTTCGCGCTCGTGGACGCGGCCCGGCCGTCGGCCGTGTCGGCGGGGCGGGTCGAGCAGGTCGCCTCGCACCTGCTGGCCGAGGTCTCGACGCTTGGTCATGCGCCGCGGGTGATCGGGGTCTTTCGCGCGGCGCGTCCGGAGCGTGAGCTGCCAGAGCTCGGGCTCGAGCTCTGGCGCGTGGGCGACCCGGGCAATGTCGGGACGCTGGCGCGCGCGTGCGACGCGTTCGGGGCCTTTCTCGCGCTGTCGGCCGGCTGTGCGGATCCGTTCGGGCCGAAGGCGCTGCGGGCCTCGATGGGCTCGGTCTTCAAGGTGCCGCTCGCCGAGTTCAGGCCGGACGGCGCGGTTGCGCTGCTCGCGCACGGGGCGGCGCCGCTGTCGGAGCTCGATCCGGCGCTCTCGCGGTTCGTGCTCGGCTCGGAGCGTGAAGGCCTGCCGGAAGAGATCGTGGCGGCCTCCGCGGCGAGCGCGACCATTCGCTTCACGGGCCGGGCGGAGTCGCTGAACGTCGCAATGGCGGGGACTATCGCTCTCTACGATTGGCGCCGGTCGCATGGAGCTGTCTGACTGGATCACCGGGTACCGGCGGGCGTGGGAGGAGAACGACGCCGGCCTCGTCGTCTCGCTCTTCACCGAGGACGCCTCCTACCGCTCGTCGCCGTTCCGCGAGCCGAGCCTGGGTCACGACGGCATCCGCGCCTACTGGGAGCGCGCGGCCGGCTCCCAGCGGGACGTCGAGGTGCGGATGGGGGAGCCGGTGGTCGAGGGGAACGTGGTCGCGATCGAGTGGTGGACGACGATGGAGGACGGGGACGAAGGCGAGGTGACGCTCCCGGGCTGCCTGCTCCTGCAGTTCGCGCCTGACGGACGCTGCTTCGACCTGCGCGAGTACTGGCACGTCGAGGAGGGGCGCCGGCAGCCGCACGACGGCTGGGGCAGCTGGCGGCCTCGGTAGGATGGCCGCGATGCCCACGATCAGCGGAATCTGGACGTCTCCGGGGCGCAAGAGCGGAAGCTCGGTCGGTCATGAGCGCCGTCGTGCGATTGCCGGCGAAGGGCTGGAGGGCTGCGCCCACGCGAACCCGCCGAAGCGCGAGGTGCTGTTCGTCTCGGCGGATCACCTTCGGGCGGTCGACGTCGAGCCCGGCGCGATTCGCGAGAACCTGACGGTCGACGGCACAGACGTTCAGCAGTGGCCGATCGGCCAGCGCGTGAGGGTCGGGGACGAGGCGGTCTTCGAGATCACGATGGTCTGCGACCCGTGCCACCGCATGGACGAGCTTCGCGACGGGCTGCGCACCGAGCTCGAGGGCAGGCGCGGGATGCTCGCCCGGATTGTCGAGTCGGGCGAAGTCGCCGTCGGCGATCCCGTCGAGCTGCTTTAACGGCCTGAGTCGTCAGACATGTCCGTTCGAGCCGTGTCCCAGGGACAGTCCCTAGGCCATGGCCGAAAGGGACATGTCTCGGAGACACAAACCTTGTTGCCAAGCGACCTGCCGGGGCGATTTCGATCCTCCCGCCTGCCCTAGGGACTGTCCCTAGGGCATGGCCGAAACGGTCACGGCGGTCGGCGGGCGACCCAGACGGTGTCCTCGCCACCTGTGTACGGGCGCCGGTCGAACCAGCCGTAGCAAGCGAGCACCTGGAAGCCCGCCCGCTCCAGCAGCGAGCGCCACTCGTCGTTCGAGAGCCACGCCAGCACGAAGCTCGTCGACCCGGAGTCGCCGCGCACCGACAGCGTCAGCCTCCGCGTCAGTGAGTCCCAGTCGGCGCGCTCGAAGATCCCGGGCTCGCGTTCGAGCCAGCGCGCGTGCGTGTCCGCGATGTCCTCCGCGCTCGGTGCGAAAACGTCGAAGACGAGCCGGCCGCCCGGCACGAGCAGGTCCCGCGCCGCTCGCAACGCCCTCAGCCGCGCCTCGTCGTCGAGCAGGTGCAGGTACGAGCGAAAAGGACACGTCACCAGCCCGACGCGCTCCGAGACCGGTGGCACTTCCAGCTCGCCGAGCCGCAGGTCGAGCAGCTCAGCGACCCCCGCGAGCTCGGCGCGCCGGCGGCACACCTCGAGCATCCCGTCTGAAGAGTCGACCCCGATCACGCGGATCCCTGCGGCAGCCGTCGGCACCGCGATCCTGCCGGTCCCAACCGCAAGCTCGACCACCGGCCCACCCGCTCGCTCCGCCTCCTCGACGTAGAACGCGACGTCCTCGACGACGCTCCGGCTCCACGGGTCGTACAGCTCGGCGATGGCGTCGTAAAGACTCAAGCCGGCCGGCGCGCGACCCACACGAACTCCTCGCTCATCTCGTCGAACGGCCGCCGGTCGAACCAGCCGTGGAGCGCCTCGACCTCGAGCCCTGCGACGTCGAGCAGGCCCTCCCACTCCGCGCGGGTCGACCACCAGAGGGAGATCCGATCGCCGCGCTCCAGGGTGAGATCGATGCGCGCGTCCGCCGGAACCTGGTCGACGCGGTGGCGCACGGGCGCCTCCTCCTGCCACTGTCCGTCCAGCCTCGCGGCGATGTGCGGGTTGAAGACGAACGCGTTCCAGGCGAAGCGTCCGCCGGGCTGCAGTGAGGCGGCAATGTGCTCGAAGGTCCGCCGCCGGTCGGCCCACGTAGGCAGGTGCATCAAGCCGCGGAACGGGCAGTAGACCAGGGCCGCCGGCTCGTCCAGCGAGAGGTCGCGCATGTCGCCCTCGCGCAGCTCCAGCCCGACGCCCGCCGCAGCGGCGTTCTCACGCGCCTGAGCCAGCATCGCGGTCGAGATGTCGATCCCGAGGACCGTTCGGCCGATCGCCTCGGCGACCGGAACCGCCACGCGCCCGTTCCCGACCGCGAGCTCCACCACGGGCCCATCCGCCTCGCGCGCGAGCTCGACGTAGAACGGCACGTCCTCCGTCATGGCTGCCGCCCACTTCTCGTAGTCGACGGCGAAGGCGTCCCAGGCGCTCACGAAGGCCGATGGTACAGTCGCCCGATGGACCCTAAGGCCCTCGAAACCGAGGCACAGAGCGCGATCGCGGGCGCCAGGACCCCTGCCGAGCTCGAGCAGGCGCGCGTCCGTTACCTCGGCCGCAAGAGCGAGCTCGCGCAGGCGCTCAGAGTGGTCCGCGACCGCGAGACCGGCATCACGCTGAACACCCTCCGCGACCGCCTGGAAGCCACGCTCGAGGCCCGCCGCGCCGAGCTGGAGCGTGCCGAGCTCGACCGCGCGCTCACCGAGGAGGTCGTCGATGTCACCCTGCCGGGCGAGGAGCTCCCGCTCGGGCACCTGCACCCGATCACGCAGGCGCGCCGCCAAATCGAGGACGCCTTCCTCGGCCTCGGCTATGAGATCCGCGACGACCGCGAGGTCGAGACAGTCGAGTACAACTTCGACAAGCTGGCCTTCGACCCCTGGCACCCCGCGCGCTCGCACCGCGCGACCTTCTTCTTCGACGAGGGCCGCCTGCTGCGTACGGAGACCTCTCCGAGCCAGATCCACGCGCTCGAGGAGCGCGAGCCGCCGATCTACATGGTCTCGATCGGCCGCTGCTACCGCCGCGACGATATCGACGCCACCCACTACCCGATCTTCCACCAGTTCGAGGGACTGGCCGTCGACCGCCACATCACGCTCGCCGATCTCAAGGGCACGCTCCTGCACGTGATGCGGGCGATCTTCGGGCCGAACCGCCGCGTCCGCTTCCGTACGCACTACTTCCCGTTCACCGAGCCCTCGATGGAGCCCGACGTCTCCTGCGGGATCTGC
>JBKPHO010000357.1:0-4043 GCA_046729915.1 Actinomycetota bacterium
CCTGGTTTGCGAGCTCTCGGCGAGATCGCGGGTGCTCAGCTCTCTGTCTCCCATCTAGCGTGCCGTCCTTTCCTCGCTCGGATCCCGGTCGGTTGCCTCTGCGGGCTGCTCGCCGTGCCGCTCACGCGCGGTTGGTCGATCGGCATCGGGCTCCGGCTCGACGAGCTCCTCGAACAATGCGCGGTAATGGCGCATCGCCTGACGCAGGTCCTCGGTCGAGCCCTCGCCCTCCGCGCTCGACTCTGCGAGCCGGTGCCCGTGGCGGTAGTTCTCGACCACGCCCGGATGATCGACCGACACGTCGGCGGCACGTCGCTCGAAGTCCTCGACCGGGTAGCCGCGCTCGGACATCACCGACTGGATGAGGTCGTCGGCCCGTGCGACCGCCGCGCCCGGGTTGTCGACGAATTCGGCCTGGACCGACTGCCACCGCTCGACGTAGCGGTCGCGAGCCGCCTGCGAGAGCGGCCGGATGTCGAGCTCCTGGCGGCGCTCCTCGCGTTCCTGCAGCTCCGCCTCGGCCTCGCGCTTCGAGTCGGCGGTGCCGACGGTGCGGTCGTATTCCGGCCCGAACCGCTCCTGCAGCCGGCCGGTCCTCCTTTGCTTCAAGGCTTGCCAGACCACCACCGCGACGACGACGACGGCGGCGACTGCGATCAATACCCAAACCCATGTAGGCATGAGCACACTCCTTCGCTCTCGAACGCAGCGACGTGATGCCGATGCGCAGACTTCCAACGGAAAGGCGCATCGACCGGATACGCGAGGCGCGAGGAGGAGCCTGTGCTAGAACGCCTCCGTGGCGACGTTCCTCGTCGTGCTCCGCCGGTCGGGCCCAGAGTGGGATGTCTCGCGGCCGATGGAAGAGCAGTCCGCGTGGCCCGAGCACGCCGCGTACATGGACGAGCTCGTGGGCTCCGGCTTCATCGTGCTAGGCGGGCCGCTCGCCGACGAGCACCGCGTGGTCCATGTCGTCGAGTCGGAGTCGGAGGACGAGCTGCGCGCCACGTACGCGCGCGACCCCTGGAGCGACTCCCACCTTCGGATCGACACGGTCGACCCGTGGGCGATCCGCCTCGACGGGCGCGGGCCGTAGACACGGCGCGGTCCGGGCCGTACGATCGCCTGCGACCCGATCCCCGAAGGTGGAGGTGACCCCAGTGCTCGCAGCTGACTACCCGTTCCTCGACGTCCTCTGGACGCTGATCGTGATCTTCTCTTGGGTGATCTGGTTCTGGCTGCTGATCGTGATCTTCGGCGACCTGTTCCGCCGGCGCGACATCTCGGGCTGGGGCAAGGCTGGGTGGGTCATCTTCGTGATCGTCTTGCCGTACCTCGGGGTGCTCGTCTACCTGATCGCAAACCACGACGGGATGGCCGAGCGGAGCGCGCAACAGGCCCAGGCCGCGCAGACGCAGGTCGACGACTACGTCAGGTCCGTCGCGGCGAGCGGCGGCTCCGCGGCGGAGATCGAGAAGGCCAAGCAGCTGCTCGACAGCGGCGCGATCACGCAGGCCGAGTTCGACGCGCTCAAGGCGAAGGCGCTCGCGACCTAGACCGGCCGAGCTCGCCAACCGAGACGATCGGCTTGCAAGACCTAGTCGTCCTGGGGTAATTCCGGCACCCCGATCCCCGCACGCTGCGTGGGACGGTGACGAGCGTGCCCAACAAGGGGCCCGCTCCGATCCGCCACGAATCGGGAGGGGATATGAAGGTGAAGGGAAAGTGGGCGATCGCAGTGGGCCTTTTGGCCCTGCTGATCAGCTCGACCGCACTCGCGGGCTCTGCGGTGTCGAACCGGCGCTTCCAGAGGACCTTCGTGTGCGTGAACAAGCACAACGGCCTGATCAAGGTCATCTCGCGGCGGCAGCACAACCGCTGCAAGCCGGGCTGGAAGCGGTACCGGGTCTCCGACCTCTTCGGCAAGGGGATGAAGGGCGCCAAGGGCGCTCCGGGTGCCCCTGGGCCGCAGGGTCCCGCCGGTCCCTCCGGTGCTCCTGGTGCGGCCGGTTCCCGGGGTGAGCGCGGCTTCACGGGCCCGCAGGGCCCGATGGGCCCCGCCGGTCCCGCAGGCGCGATCGGTCCGACGGGCCCGCAGGGCCCGATGGGTGAGACCGGTCCCGCCGGTGCCGACGGTGCCGACGGTGCCGACGGCGCCAACGGCGCGACCGGAGCCACCGGCCCGCAGGGGCCGCAAGGCCTCCAGGGCGAGCCCGGCCAGGACGGCATGGACGGGCAGAACGGGCACGACGGGCAGGACGGCGCGCCTGGCGCGACCGGTCCCGCCGGCCCGGCCGGTCCGGCCGGACCTCAGGGTCCCGCGGGCCCGCAGGGTCCCGCCGGCTCGAAGGGCGACACCGGTGCCACCGGTCCGCAGGGTCCGCAGGGTCCTCAGGGCCCCCAGGGCCCGGCCGGCCTCGACGGCAGCTCCATCGTCATGGTCACGCAGAACGGCACGAGCGGTCAGAAGACCACGATGGCCCAGTGCCCGGCAGACCATCCGTTCGCGATCTCTGGCGGCTTCTCCGCTCAGGGCTCGGTGACGGAGTCCTTCCGCTGGTACGCGGGTGACCCCCAGGGCCACACCGCGGCGCAGGCGGGCAAGGGCTGGACGGTGACGCAGTCGTCCGGCAACACCGACAGCCTCAGGGTCTACGTGTACTGCGCGTAGGCCCGAGCTTCACCCGCACGTGAAAGAGGCCCGGGATTGCCCGGGCCTCTTTCGTTCTCAGACCGACGGCGTCGCGGGGACGAACGCGCAGCGCGGGTCGTTCTCCGCAGCCAGGCGCAGGAGCAGCTCGTGCAGCGTCTTCCGCTCTTCGGCGTCGAGGGGCGCCAGGAACTCGTCCTCCAAGTCCTTGACGATGGCGCGCAGCTTCGCCAGCTTGCGCTTGCCGTCGTCGGTGATGCTGACGAGGTGCCGGCGGCGGTCGCTCGGATCGCGCTTCCGCACGATCAGGCCGTTGTCCTCGAGCGAGTCGAGTAGCGCGACGAGCCGGCTCGGGTCGAGCATCAGCGCCTCCGCGATCGCCGCCTGCGTCTTGGGAGCGCCTTCGTTCACGATCGCCAGGACGCCGTAGCCGAAGGGCTCGAAGCCGGCCTTGTCCAGCTTCGTCAGAGCGCGTGCCTTGAAGCCGAGGCCCAGACGGGCAAGCAAGAAGCCGTTGCTCTTGAGCAGTTCCTTGGCAACGAGAGGAACGGGGCGTGTGGGGGCTTCACTGGCTGGGATCGTCATAGCGAAATAAGTGTAGCGCGCAAGCGTTGCTATGTGTTACCGTGGCAAAAATCAACGATTAGGGGACGCAACAGATGACTCAAGAAACTATCGCAGCTGCAGCGGTCGGAACGCCGGATCGCCGCCGCTGGGCCGCTCTCGCCGTGATTGTCGCGGCGCAGTTCATGGTGGTGCTCGACGTCGCGATCGTGAATGTGGCGCTGCCTTCGATCCGGACCGACCTGAACTTCTCGCAGGAGAGCCTCCAGTGGGTGATCACCGCGTACTCGATCCTCTTCGGCGGCGTGCTGCTGCTCGGCGGCCGGCTCGCCGACCTGCTCGGGAGGCGTCGCCTGTTCATCGCGGGACTGGCGCTGTTCACCGCCGCCTCCCTCCTCGACGGCTTGGCCTGGTCGGAAGGCTCGCTGATCGGCTTTCGCGCGCTCCAGGGTCTCGGCGCCGCCCTGCTCTCACCGGCGGCACTGTCGATCCTGACGACGACCTTCGCCGAGGGCCGGGAGCGGAACCTCGCGCTGGGCATCTGGGGCGCGGCCTCGGGTAGCGGCGGCGCGGCGGGCGTGCTCCTCGGCGGCGCGCTGACGAGCGCGCTCAGCTGGAGCTGGATCTTCTTCATCAACGTGCCGGTGGGCGTGCTGGTGATCGCGCTCAGCCCGTGGCTGCTGCGCGAGAGCCGGGCCGACCTCCGCCACCGGAACTTCGACTTCGCGGGCGCGGCGTCGATCACGGGCGGCTTGATGCTGCTGGTCTACGCGATGACCCGCGCCACGCAGCACGGCTGGGCCACCGGGACGACAATCGGCCTCTTGGC
>JBKPHO010000358.1:0-2640 GCA_046729915.1 Actinomycetota bacterium
CCTCGTCCGTAGTCCGACACGGCATCCGCGACGTCGAAGAGCGCGCCAAACCTCCGTGAGGCCCGAGCTGCCGCGTCGAAGATCCCGACTTGATTTGTGTCGGGATACACGCTGACGTTCGGAGCATTCTGCTCGCTGATCATCAAGACGCGGATAGGCGCGTCGCCGCGGTTCTCGTAGCCGTGAGCGCCGCGCTCTCCCCGTGGAAAGGCGATCACTTCACCCTCGGCTAATTCGCGCCAGCCGGAAGCAGTCCTGAGCGCCAGCGTTCCTCGGATGACGACGAGCAGCTCTTCGCGCTGAAGGTGGTAGTGGAAGACCATCCCCTGCCCCGGCTGCAGCTCGTAGAGGCTCGCCCCGAGGTGTTCGCTGCCGGCCTCCTCTCCGAGCCGCAGGGTGGCCAGACCCTCAGCCGAAACGGCGGGGAGATCGTTGAGATTCGCCACACGACGAGTCTACGGCCCGAGCTACTGGCTCTCGGATGACATGGAGTTCCGCGTGGGCCAGCGTGCGGGAATGTCACTCGACGATCAGCGAGCGGCAGAGAAACAACGCGACCTCGCCTTCCGAGGCCGTGGCGTCGTAAAGGCTGGTGTCGAGACCGCAGAGCTGGAAGCCGAGACGCTCGTAGGCTTGCATGCCGGGTAGGTTCAGGTTGGTCGTCTCCAGCCACGCCGTTCGTGCTCCCGCTTCCCGAGCCGCAGAGAGCGCAGTATTGAGCAGCCGCTTGCCGATCCCGCGTCTTCGATGGCTGGTGTTGACGTAGAGGTGCCAAATGATGACGCGGAAATTCCACATCTCGTGCTGCGTTGCGATTACTCCGACCGCCTGATCCCCATCCAGGGCCAGCCAAACTCGCTCCCACTCATGCGCCGCATCCAGGCGGCCAAGATCAAATGCCTTGCTCAGCGGAGGTTCGATCGTCTTCTCGACGAGGCGGAACCCCCGCCCATCTGCCTGCACATCAAGAATCGCTCCCGTCTCGAACGACGTGTCTAGCGACCGGATCAAGGCGGCATCGCGCTCGACATGGGCAGGGCGGATCTCGATCCCCTCCACGACGCGCATCATCATCGCTCCTTCGTGGCGGCGTAGCGTGCGCCAGTGTTCGCGAATGTCACTTGAGCACATGTCGCGATGATCTGGGTTGGTGATGATCGCGTGCGAACGGCAGCACCGGCAGCCGGTGCGATGCTGAGCGTCGGCGTTACTGGCGCCGAGAGGTTCGCATGAGCTCGAACAACTGGTACGTGCCGTGGACACGCTCGTGTTGCGTCTCGCCGAGGTGGCGCATGCCGAGCTTCTTCAGCGCGCGCAGCGACGACTTGTTGTCGGTGGTCGTCAGCGCGACCAGCCGATCGAGCCCCACTCGATCGAAGCAATCCTTGGCGACGAGGAGCGTGGCCTCGGTCGCGATGCCTCGGTTCCAGTGCGCTGGATGGACGAGGCAGCCGACCTCGATCTCGTCGGGCGAGATCCCCGCCCAACCCGGCCCCATCGGGTCGAGCTCCACTCGTCCGAGCCGGTCGTCGGTGTCCCGGTCGAACACCGTCCAGGTTCCGAACCCGTGCTGTCGCCACCGCCCGATCCACCCGCGTAGCTCACGTTCAATCTCGGCTTTCGGGCGCGCTTCCCGGCCACCGCTGCTCGCGAGGACTTCCGGCACGTTGCGAAGCCCAACGTAGAAGTCGAGATCGCCCTCGCTGGCCGGGCGTAGCACGAGACGCTCACCTACAAGCTCCACGCAGCCACCGTACGCCAAGCGCAGCTCGCTCGAAGCCGCGGGGCTACAAACCAGGCGAAGCTCGGATGTGCCAGCGTGCGGGAATGAAGCTCCTATGACCTGTCAAGCCATCAGCGGCTCCTGGTTCTGCAGTAGCCGGTAGAGGTGGCGGGCGAGGTAGCGCTTGAGCAGCCGCGTGGCGTCGCGGCGGCTCTTGCCCTCGGCGACGCGGCGGGCGATGTAGTCCCTGGTCGCCGGATCGTGCTGACGGCGGTGGAGGACGACCGTGTGCAAGGCCCGGTTGAGCTGGCGATCGCCACCGCGGCTGAGCCGGTGCCGGATCGTCTGGCCGCTGGAGGCGGGCAGCGGCGCGACCCCGGCGAGGCGGGCAAAGGCGGCCTCGGAGCGGACGCGGCCGGGGTGCGACCAGGCAACCAGCAGCTGCGCGGCCACGATCGGGCCGACGCCCGGCTCCTCGAGCAGGCGTGGCGCGAGCGCGCGCACCTGCGCCAGGATCTCGTGCTCGAGTTCGGAGGCCTCCTGGCTCGCCGCCTCGATCCGGCGAGCGAGCGTGCGCAGCACGCGCCGGGCGGCCAGCTCGTCCGGGCCCGCGCTGCCGACCTGGCGCAGCCGCCGGCAGCGCTCCAGCAGTCTTCCGAGCGGGAGGACCCGCAGCTCGGCGCGGAGGGACTCGGGCGCGGTCACGAGCACGCTGCGCAGCTGCACGAGCGCCTCGCGGCGGACGTCGACGGCGCTGCGGCGGGCAAGCAGCAGCAACCGCAGCGCCTCGCGGCGCTCGCCCGAGCGTGGCCGCGGCAGCGACTCACCGCTGAGCGCGGCGCGGGCGGCAAGAAGCGCGTCGAGCCGGTCGTCCTTGCCGCGTAGCCGTCGCTCGCCCCGCGGCGAGCGGCTTACCT
>JBKPHO010000359.1:0-1480 GCA_046729915.1 Actinomycetota bacterium
GGGCCGCGGCGGACGGCCGGGCTAGGAGCCGCGGACGCCCACGATGGCGTCGGCCCGCGTGCGGGCTCGCACGAGGGCGGCGCCGACGAACTCGCGGAAGAGCGGCGCCGGGCGGGTCGGCCGCGACTTGAACTCCGGGTGGAACTGGCTCGCCACGAACCACGGGTGGTCGGGCAGCTCGACGATCTCGACCAGGCGGCCCTCCTGGTAGGTGCCGGAGACGGTCAGCCCCGACTCCTCGAGCGCGGGTCGGTAGTGGTTGTTGACCTCGAAGCGGTGGCGATGGCGCTCGTGGATCACCGGCTCGCCGTAGGCGGCACGCGCCTGCGTGCCCGGCGCGACCTCGACCGCCTGCGCCCCGAGCCGCATGGTGCCGCCGAGGTCCTCGACCTCCTTCTGCTCGGGCAGCAGGTCGATGACCGGGAACGGCGTCTCGGGATCCATCTCGGTGGAGTTGGCGCCGTCGAGGCCTACGACGTGGCGCGCGAACTCCGACACGGCCACGTGCATACCGAGGCAGATGCCGAGGTACGGGATCCCGCGCTCCCGCGCGACACGGCAGGCGAGGATCTTCCCCTCCCAGCCGCGCGAGCCGAAGCCGCCGGGGACGAGGACGCCGTCGACCGACTCCAACTCGGCCTGCGCCTCCTCGAGCGACATCCCCTCCGCGTCGAACCAGCGCACGCGTACCGAGCAGCCGTGGTAGACGCCGGCGTGCTTGAGCGCCTCGTGCACCGACAGGTAGGCGTCGCGCAGCTTGACGTACTTGCCGACGAGCGCGATCTCGACTTCGCCGGCGCGCTCGGCGCGGATCCGCTCGGTTAGCTCGAGCCACTCGCCGAGATCGGCCTCGCTCCGAGGCAGCCCGAGCTTCTCGCAGACGAGGTCGTCGAAGCCCTCACCCTGCAGCGCCGAGGGCACGAGGTAGAGGTCGGAGAGGTCGTGGTTGGCGATCACCGCGCGCGGGTCGAGGTCGGCGAAGAGCGCGATCTTCTCCCGGATGTCGTCGGAGATGCGGTCGCGCGAGCGGGCGACGATGATGTCGGGGTGGACGCCGATGCGGCGCAGCTCGTTCACGGAGTGCTGCGTCGGCTTCGTCTTCAGCTCGCCCGCGGTGTCGATGAACGGCACGAGGGTGACGTGCACGTAGCAGACGTTCTCGGCGCCGGCCTCGCGTCGGAACTGGCGGATCGCCTCCAGGAACGGCAGCGACTCGATGTCTCCGACCGTGCCACCGATCTCGGTGACGACGACGTCGCAGTCGCTCGCCTCGGTCGCGCTCCGGATGCGTTCCTTGATCTCGTTCGTGATGTGCGGGATCACCTGCACGGTCGAGCCCAGGTACTCGCCCTTGCGCTCCTTGCGGATGACGCGGTCCCAGATCGCGCCGGCGGTGTGGTTCGCAGTGCGCGAGAGGTTCTCGTCGATGAAGCGCTCGTAGTGGCCGACGTCGAGGTCGGTCTCGGCGCCGTCCTCGGTG
>JBKPHO010000360.1:0-2124 GCA_046729915.1 Actinomycetota bacterium
GGATCCGGTCTACGGCTACTCCGCCGTGAACGTCGAGGCGCAGCTGCGGACGCCGACTTCACTGCTGCGCTGGCTGCACCGCTTCGTCGAGCTGCGGAAGCGGCACCCGGTCTTCGGGCTCGGCACCTACGAGCCGCTGCAACCGAGCAACGCGCGGATCTTTGCGCACGTGCGCCGGTGGGAAGAGGACATCGTGCTCTGCGTCCACAACCTCGCCCGGAGCGCCCAGGCGGCCGAGCTCGACCTGGCACAGTTCGCCGGGCTGGTGCCCGAGGAGATGGTCGGTCAGACGCGGTTCCCGCCGGTGGGCGAGCTGCCGTACCTGCTCACGTTCGGCCCGCGCGGGTTCTACTGGTTCCGGCTCGTGGAGGACGAGACCTGAGCCGCCGCTTGCGACGGCGCTTTCAGGCCGTCCGGGCTTTGCCCGGGCGGACGTCTGCAATGACCGGTCGACACGTTGTCAGTCGAGAGAGTGCGTTATGAGCAGGGTGCGGGAGCTCGTGCTCGCTTTGCCCGAGGAGGAGCTGCGGGAGTTCGTGCTGGCCCAGCGCTGGTACGGGTCGAAGTCGGACGAGGTCGCGCACGTGCGCGCGGTGGACGCGTTTCCGTTGCGAGAGAGGGGCGAGCCGCTGCTCGCCGTTGCGGTCGTCGAGACGCGCTTCCAGACCGGGACGCACGAGCTATACAACGTGCCCGTCGGGCTGCGCCGGGGACGGGGCGGGTTCGCGCGTGCGGACGGCTGGTCGGCCTTCGACGCGCTCGAGGACGAGGAGCTCGTACGCGAGCTGGTGGCGCTGATCCGCGCCCAGGAGGACGTCGAGCATGCCGGCGGGACGCTGCTGTTCTCCACGCTCGGGGGTGAGGCGGAAGGCGAGCTCGGTGCGGTGCGGCCGATGGGCAGCGAACAGTCGAACACGTCGGTTGTGCTCGGCGAGGAGCTCGTCCTCAAGCTCTACCGGCGGCTCGAGGCCGGCGTGAACCCGGAGCTCGAGCTGCTCCGGTTCCTCACCGAGCGCGGCTTCCCGGCGATCGCTTCGCTGAAGGGCTGGGCGGCGCACGTGGGGCAGCCTCTCGACGCGACGCTCGCGATCCTGCAGGCCTATGTGCCCGAGCGCAGCGACGGCTGGACGCTCGCGCTGGAGGACCTGGCTCGCGGCTCTTCGGAGAACGGGTTCGTGTCGCTCGTGCGGCGGCTCGGTGAGGTGACGGGGCAGATGCACAGCCTGCTCGCGTCGGAGCCGAACGATCCCGCCTTCAGCCCGGAGGAGGCGAGCGCGGAGGCCCTCTCGTTGGTCGTGGCGCGGATCGACGAGGAGATCGAGCAGGTGTTCTCGTCGCTCCCCGACGATCCACGGGTGGAGCCGCTCGCCGGCCGCGGGGAAGAGCTTCGCGTGCGGCTGCAGGCGATCGGCCAGGGCGAGCCGCTGGGACGCTTGATCCGCCACCACGGCGACTACCACCTCGGTCAGGTGCTCTGGACGGAGCGCGACGACTGGGTCGTGCTGGACTTCGAGGGCGAGCCGGCGCGGCCGCTGCACGAGCGGCGGCACAAGCGCTCACCGCTCCGCGACGTCGCCGGAATGCTGCGCTCGTTCTCGTACGCGGCGAGTGCGTCCTCGCTGGAGCGCGGGATCGAGCCGCCGATCGGCTGGGAGGGACGTGTGCGGGACGAGTTCCTCGCGGGCTACCTCGACGAGGTCGACCCTGCGATCGTCCCCAGCGGGCCCGCGTTGGAGCGGCGGTTGCGGCTGTTCGAGCTGGAAAAGGCGCTGTACGAGCTGCACTACGAGCTCGGCCACCGGCCCGACTGGGTGCGTGTTCCGGTCGCGGGGATCCTGCAGCTGCTGGAGGAGCCGGCGTGAAGAGGGCGATTCGACCAGCGTCCTGTGGACGAACCGTCACGGTTTTGTTCCAGCCCGGACGTGGCCGGTGCGGCCCCCGCCCGGGCCCGCCCCCCCCCCGTCCGGGCTGGAACAACACCGTGACGGTTCGTCCACAGGACGCGGGTCGAATCGCCCTCTTCACGCCGGCTCCTCCAGCAGCTGCAGGATCCCCGCGACCGGAACACGCACCCAGTCGGGCCGGTGGCCGAGCTCGTAGTGCAGCTCGTACAGCGCCTTTTCC
>JBKPHO010000361.1:0-2914 GCA_046729915.1 Actinomycetota bacterium
GCTCGAAGTCGCTTCGAAGCATCCGGTCGCGACGTTTGGCACGGTCGAGGTAAGGCCTTTCTGGGAGCCGTGACGATCAGGTCGTCCTGGAAAGCGGGCTCGTCTGTCCGTATCCGGATCAATCGGGAGACATTCCCGAACACTGGCCCAGGCGAGCGTCCTGCCGCTGACTACGGATGCAATACCCGGCGGAGCGGCGGGTCAGGACGAAGCTCGACGACGGTCACGAAACCGTCGACGATCGAACGATGGCGGGCACGCGTCAGGGCGCCGCGCCTGGCATTGCAGCCGAAGTGGGCGAGACGCAGCTCGTCAATTGGCGGCAGATGCTGCCCTCCCGCATGCACCGGGATGATGTGATCGACAGAGACGGAACGACGCGAGCGCGGCGGCGCTTCCCAGTCGATCGGCTCACCGCAGAGCTCACAGCAGTCGTCGGCCCTCGCCCGTAGCTCCGGCATCAGCCGGGCGACGTGCTTCGTCCAGGCGTGATCGTGAGCCCGCCGAGATCGACGAGAAACGGGGCCGCTCAAGGCGAACTCACCGATCTCCGGACGCTCCCGGGGATGCCGGGGAACTTTCGGGGAGAGATATTTGGCCTGACGGCGTCCGGGTCGGTCGAGCCCTAAAGAACGGCTTTTGTCTCTCGTGAAACCGTTGTCCGATCACGGCAGCTCCCCCCGACGCGCGGCGATGTAGACCGCGGCCGTGATGTTCGGCGCCCCGAGCCGGGCGCAGAGCGCAGCTCTCACCGCCGCGATCGTCGACTCGGAGAGGTGCAGCTCGTAGGCGGTGGTCTTCGCCGGCTTGCCGGCGGCGGCCGAGACGAGCACGTCTCGCATGCGCGGGGTGAGCTCGGTCACCTGTGTGGAGTAACCGGCCACCGATCGCATCGGCCCCATCGTCGCACACGATCAGGTCGGTGCTGTTGCCACGGTGGGGAACATCACGCGGGTTCGATTCCCGCCGCCTCCATCATCGACCGAAGTCCGCTGCGGCTGGCGCCGCAGCATGACGACTTCGGTCGATTTCTTCTTCTAGCGGCTGGCCGCAGTGAGCCGACGCCGGCAAAGCCGGCATCGGCGCCGCGACAAGTATTGACGGATTCGTCACGCTCTTGTCCTTGACACGAAACGGTGTCCGACACCGTCGACCGATGAGTACAGCTCTGCCTACGCGGTTCGTCGCGCTGCGCTGGAGCATCATTTGACGGACCGACTGCTGTTCGTTGGCAATCGCTACAAGAAGCAGTTCGCGGGCGTGAAGAAGGCCGACTATCAGCGGCTGAAGAGGGAGCGCGCGCAAGGACGACCCGGGACGGAACACATCATTGACATCACCTACTCCGACGGGACGATGTGGGTCGTGAAGTCCGGCCTTCACCTGCGCGACGGGGAGGGCAGGCCTCGGCGGCAGACGTTGTCGATCTACTACTTCCTGCTCGGCGATTTCGATCCGTTTGTTGGGCACCCGCGTGAACAGCAGTACCTGTCGCGCGGCTTCACGCCCGTCGATGACCACGTTAGCCACGCGCAGGAACAGCAGCGCAATTACGCGCCGCTACGCTGGCCCGAGATCAAGGCGAATCTGCGCGAGAACCGACTCTGTAGCGAGGAAACGCTTCGCCGCTTCGAAGCGCACTACCGCTTCCTCAGCGCCTTCGTGCACCCAGTGCCGGCCGGATACGACCTCGTCTATGGGCGAAACCGTCCAACCGGCGCGCCCCGCTATGACCACTACGCCTCCGAGCTTGCTCTCCTCTACATCAACAAACTCGGCGCGGCGGAGCTGAAGTTCCTCAAGCGGATGACGACACGCACGCCACGAGTCCGGCTTGATGGCTGGGCTACCGTTGAGGCTCACATCCAGGCGGCCGATGCCGCCGCCGCGCATCTTTGGTTCCCCGGGGAGGACGGGCCGCACCTGTTCGACCGCGTCGAAGAAGCAAACTCGCGCGGCATGAGCAGGAGTGGACGGTTAGTTCTTATGGATCGCCGTCCGGCCCCTGACGACTTGCAACCTCGCCAAGTCCGCTACTACAGCAATCCTTTGCACCGGTTGATACGGATGCACCAGTCGTTTCAGGAGATGACTGGATTCGCCTACGTCTCGCCTTGGCCGCGCGACGATGCACGCTATGGCTGATCTAGCGCACAAGACCAGGAGCGACTGGACGATGTTTCAACTGAGGCACTGTGCGTTAACTAGGTCAAGTCGTGCGAGAGGACGCTGGCCCAGCCTAGGGTGCGCCTTCCTGGCGGCGGCTCTAGTTGACCCGGATCGTGATCGTTCGGCTACGCGGGCCGGGGCGGAACTGGTTCCTTCCGTTGATCGTGACCCTGTCGCCGACAACGCGGATGCCGGTGCTGTAATAGCCGGTGAGCTTCGGTATCGCATATCGGCGGAAGTGCTTGCCGCCGTCGCTGGTAACAGTGAGCGAGACGGTCCCCTCACCACATGCCGGACACCATCCGACGAAGTAGGCGCGGTTTTCGCCCGCGATCGCCCACGGCCCTGAGTACGAATCGATCGTGAACGGAGCCTTGACTCCGAAGTAGGGCTCGGCGAGGAGGAGTTTCCACGTTCGTCCGGCGTCGCCGGATCGCAAACCAAGATACGCCTCCTGACTCATCTCCCCGCCGCCATGGAAGAGCGCCCAGACCGTCTGCCCGCTGCATTTGACCTGTGCAGCGACGACGCGGTAGGCCGGAGAGCGGTACACGGTCTGACCATGCCGGTCGACGAGTCGCTTCCCGACGGTGTGGACAGGGCACGTAGCTGCAAGCGTGCGAGTCGCGTCGCCCCCGCAACTCACTGCTGCCCAGATCGCGATGAGTGATGCGGGTAGAGCGGCGTTTGCAACACGAGCCACCAAGTAATCCTACGCCGGGCTCGGGTGACTGTGAGACTCGGC
>JBKPHO010000362.1:0-5358 GCA_046729915.1 Actinomycetota bacterium
TGCTTCACCCTCCCGCGCGACGGCGCGCTAAGACCAGTCTGAGTCCGGTTCGAGTCCCGACCGGCCGCCCACCGTCAGCGTGCGCGCCGTTCGGCCTCCGCGGTGATCGTGGCGAGCGAGCGGCGGACTGCGCTGTCCCACTGACGCGCGACGCGTCCGCCCCACCAGGCCCTGGCCACCAGAAATCTGTGCCGAGCTCGCCCTGCCAGGTCAGCCGGGTGCCGCGCCCACTGGGCTCGAGCACGAACGACTCGACCACGTGCGGGACAGGGCCCCGCACGACCCGGAAATCGACCCGCTGCGGACGATCGAACCGCACTGTCTCGACCGTGGTCGTCGTGCCGCACCTGACATGGGTGAAGTGCGCGGCCAGCACCATGTCCGACCCGCGCTCCAGCACCTCGAGCTCGCCCGCGAGCGCGCGCGGGGTGCGCCCGAGATAGGGAGACGCGATCACCTCGAACACGACTTCGCGCGGTGCGGCGATCTCGAAGTCGACCGGGCCGAGCTCCCTCACCTTCCGCCCGATCCCCGTATCGATCGTCAAAGCCCCGCGCGCGAGCAGGCGGTAGAGCCAGCGCAGCCCGAGAAATCCCAGCCCGGCAGCTGCGGAGCGTCGCACCGAACCAGTCTAGGGCTGCCGCCGCTGAGGACCCGTGGCATGGCGCCGCCGATTAGTTTGGGCAGACGGCCGAGTTCAACCTCCCGTGAGGGGTTTCAGAATTCCGGTCCGGTGGGCTGCGCCGGTCGGTTGCGCTGGTTTTGACGCTTGGTTTAAACCCTTATGTTGACGCGCGCGCGCGGGCACCAGATCGCGCTGGGCTTCGCAACTGATTGACTCGGGTCCAGGACCGACGTTCTTGCTCGTGCGGTCCTTAGCTGGCGATCGGAGCATCGGCTGCATGCTCCTTTCTTTCGCCTATCTCGCCTTCTCGGCTGTGCTGCGCCTGCTGGTCGGACGCCGGCGCAGCGAGTTCGCCCAAGACGTCGAGTTGCTCGTCTTGCGACATCAGCTCGTCGTGCTCAGCCGGCAACAGGCGCGCCCCTCGCTGCAGCCAGCCGATCGTGCTTTGCTTGCGGCGCTCGCCCGATTGCTTCCGTGGCGCCGGCGCCAGGGACTGGTCGTGACACCGCAGACGCTCTTGCGCTGGCATCGGGATCTCGTGCATCGCAACTGGGCACAGCCGCGGCGAAGTCCGGGCCGTCCGCCAGTCGATCGCCCGATACGAGAGCTCGCGCTGCGCTTCGCGCGCGAGAACCCGGGCTGGGGCTACCCGCGGATCGCCGGCGAGCTGCGCAAGCTCGGCCTGCGCGTGTCGCCGAGCACGATCAGGCGCATCCTGCTCGCCAACCGTCTTGGGCCCGCGCCGAGGCGCTCGGGCCCAAGCTGGCCGCAGTTCCTGCGCCAGCAGGCCGCCGGCATGCTCGCCTGCGATTTCTTCACCGTCGAGACGATCTCGCTGCGGCGCTTCTACGTGCTCTTCTTCATCGAACTCGCAAGCCGCCGCGTCCACCTCGCCGGCTGCTCGACCAATCCGAGCGGCGCCTGGGTGACCCAGCAGGCCCGCAACCTCGGCTTCACCGGCATCTTCGAGCGGATGCGCTTCCTGATCCACGACCACGACAGCAAGTTCGCCGCCGCCTTCGACGAGGTCTTCCGCAGCGAGGGGATCAAGGTGATCTACACGCCGATCCGCGCACCACAAGCAAACGCCTACGCCGAGCGGTTCGTACGCACCGTCCGCGCCGAGTGTCTCGACTGGCTGCTGATCGTCGGCCGCCGCCACCTCGAGACGGTGCTCCGCATCTACACGGCCCATTACAACCGCGAGCGCCCTTACCGCGGACTCGCGCTGCACCCGCCCGAACCACCTACCGCCACCCAACAACAGAACGCCGGCCAGATCAAGCGCCGCGACCAACTCGGCGGACTCATCCACGAATACCACCGCGCCGCAGCATGAACCGACTTTTGAAACCCCTCACGGGCAAACTCGCCGCCCCACGAGGAGCAGGGCCGCGCGGGCGGATGAAGCCTTTATGGAGCCCCGTGGCTGCAACCGGTGGAAGTCAGCGGCAAATCGCCGAGCCGCGAAGCCGGCAAAACAAGCCAAAACCAGCGGATTAGAAGCCGAGCAAGGAGGCGCGCGAGCACCACCGCCGAGGCGCTCCGGTGCAAGCGCTCGCCGCGACGGCAGCGCCGACGTCGGCGCGAAGGCCGGGAACTCGAACCTGCTCTAGCGTCAACCAGGCACAGCCAAAGTCTACGCCGACAGATGCACGGCGGCAGGACTCGGCACTAAAGCGCTGCCCCGCGCCGACAGGTGCGAGAAACGCAAGACGGCGAGAGCGAGCCTTGCACGCCGTCCCAGAAGGCGGGAAGATCGTCACGATCAGGGGGAGCAAAGGAGGTAACAGATGAGGCGACGCTTCATACTGTTGTTCCTCGTTGCTGCGGCGCTGACGATCGCCTGGCCTGCGGCCTCGACCGCGACCGCGCCGAACAACGAGTCGAACTCGTACATGTTCTTCATGGAGGTGCCGAATTCCGCGCAAAACAGCGCCGGCGACACCCTCGCCGTCACCGGCGAAGGCACCTTCAGCGTCCATCCGAAGTCCGCGAGCGGCGGCGGCGCGTACACGTTCGCCGGCGTGGACGGGACGACGTTCAGCGGCACCTGGACCGTGAACGGGCTCATCGCGTTCCAGCCCTACGGCTGCGGCGTCATCTTCGGAATGCCGCTCCCGCCCGACTTGTGCGGTGGGCGCGTCGTGCTCGACATAACGGCGACGACGCCGTTCGGCCCCCAGTCGGCGCAACTGACGATCTACTGCGAGATCGGCAGCCCGCCACCGAGCACGGAAGAAGGCATCACCGCCGTCGTTCCGTCCGTCGGAAGCTTCAGCCGGCAGACGGGCGGCATGAACGTGTACGTCAAGTCGTAGAAGAGCGGCAGACCACAACCTGGGTGAGGCGCAAAGTCGCCTCACCCACGATTCAGGCGCGCGGACTTCGCCATTAGAGGGTTCCGCACGTAGGGCGACGCCGACGCGGCCGTCGCCATACCAAACCTAAGCCGTGCTGGCGCGTGCACGTACGGTGATGTGCGTTCGGCAGTGATCGGGCGCGATCACCGTGCATAGCGCCAGGGTTCAGCGCGGGATGATCAGCACGTCGATCGGGAAGTACTGCGGTGCCCCGCCTTCGGGCGGCGGGCCGCCCATGACCTCTCCGAGCGCCGGACCGAGCTTCTCCTCCATGAAGCGCTCGAACGCCTCGCGCGACTCCCAGATGTCGTAGACGTAGTAGCCCTGCTCGCCCGGGCCGGCGCTGTGGACGATCAGCCCCTCCGGCGCCTCGTCTTCCCGCATGGGGGAGGCGTGCCCAAACATCTTCTCGGTGACGTCGTCGTAGATCTGCTTCGTGAACTCCGGCGCTGCCGTCAGGACTCCAACCGCCATCTCGCCTCCTCTTGGTTTCGTGGACGCCGGATTCTAGGCCGCTACGTTCAGGCTGAGGGCCGCAACGTGAAATGAAAATTCACGGCGTTCGTGCATGCGCTGAAACGCACGGAAAGGTCGAGGTGAAGCTGGATGCAACGGCTACGGACGGTGCGTTTTCTGTCTTGGCTCTATCGCTCGCGCCGGGTGACGATTCGCAGACCCATTTCCACACGAAGGAGCACACATCGGCCGACTTGACTGGCAGCAGCGAGGGCTCTCCGAGGCGGGGGGCCGGCCAAGTTCACCTCGTGCTTGCTTTGCCTGCCCAACCCGTCTACCGGTCGCCGAGGAACTCAGAACCAGCGAACGACGCCGTTTGCCGCTAGCAACTGCGCGACCCGTGCCCGAGTGCCCGCCGGGTCGTGCCGGTCGGCGGGCGGGAAGTGGATACCGAACACCTTGTCAAAGCGCTGGTCGCCGAAGTGGGCTTCCTCGAAGGTCGTGCACAAGAATGTCGCGCGGCCGGCAGCCACGTGCTCCGCGTTGCGCGACGACGCCACCTCGATCATCTTCGGGGACCGGTCGATCGCGGTTAGATGACCGCCGGGGCCCAGCTTGTTGCACACGAGTGATGCGGCTACGCCGTGACCGCAACCGAGCTCGAGCACGCGGTCGCCGGGCTGGATATCGAGCTCCTCGACCGCTCGCCGCTGGCGCTCAGATGCCCGGCTCATCGCGTCCTGCCCGGCGACCGGATCCGGCCCTCGATCGCCTGCTCATGCCGTCGACCCGAGGGCGAGCCGTGCTCCGGCGTCGCCCTCATCACACGGCCCGCCGCCACCGGCCGGGTCACAGCTCTCCCCGCGCAGCACAAGCCATTGCCCCCGCTCGAAGCGCTGGCGACGTAGCGATGACCGAAAGACGTTCTGCGAGCGATGGATTCCCGCCGTTTGCCGGATCACTACCCGCAAGCACGGCGGATCGACTCGCCGGCACGCAACCAGCGATGTGAAGGAGGTAGCGATGAAGACAGAGTCAAACACGGAGGTGCACCGCTGGCGCGCGTTCGCCGTGCTGGCTGTTGCGTACTTCATGACGATCATCGATCTGACGATCGTGAATGTCGCGTTGCCGACCATCGGACGCGATCTCCACTTCTCGGAGTCGAACCTGCAGTGGGTCGTGACCGCCTACGGGCTGACCTTCGGCGGCTTCCTGCTGCTCGGGGGTCGTGCCGCAGATCTGCTCGGGCGGCGACGGATCCTGTTGGTCGGCCTGGCGATCTTTACGGCGGCATCGCTTGGCGCCGGGCTGGCGACGAGCGCCGGCTTCCTGATCGCGATGCGCGGGCTGCAGGGCTTCGGCGCGGCCGTCGTTTTGCCGGCGGCGCTCTCGATCGTGATGAACATGTTCGCGGAGGGAGCCGAACGCAACAAAGCGCTCGGGCTCTGGGGCGGGATCGGGGCCGCGGGAGCGACGATCGGTCTGATCACGGGCGGGCTCCTCACCCGCTACGTCGGCTGGGAGTACATCTTCTTCCTCAACCTGCCGATCGGAATCGCCGCGCTCCTCCTCGCTCCGCGCATCGTCCCGGAGAGCCGGCTCGAGGGCGTGCGCCGCCGGTTCGATCCGCTTGGCGCGATCACGGTGACCGGCGGGTTGCTGCTGCTCGTCTACGCGCTCTCGAAGGCGCCGGAGGTCGGGTGGGGAGCGGCGCGCACGGTGACGCTGCTGGCCGTCTCGGCGGCGTCGCTGCTCGCCTTCTTGCTCGTGGAGACGCGCGTCGAGGCGCCGCTGATGCCGCTGCGGATCTTCCGGCTGCGCACGGTGGCGGCCGCGAACGCGGTCGGGCTGCTGCTCGGTGGCAGCTTCTTCGCCTTCATCTTCATCGGCACGCTTTACATGCAGCAGGTG
>JBKPHO010000363.1:0-1552 GCA_046729915.1 Actinomycetota bacterium
CTCGGCCTCGTCGTGTTCGCCGCCTGCGTGATCGTGCTCGCAGCGGCGACGACGTGGGTCGTCGTGAGGCTCAGCCCGACCAAGTAGCGCCCGGCTAGACAGGCGAGAGCGGCAAGACGTCCTCGAGCGGGTGGTACTCGAATCCGTGCGCGTCGGCGACGGCTTCGTACGTGATCTTCCCGTCGAGCACGTTCACGCCCCGGGCGAGCGCAGCGTCCCGCGCCACCGCCTCGGCGAGACCGTGGTCTGCGATCGCCTCGACGTACGGAAGCGTCACGTTCGTGAGCGCCTTCGTCGAGGTGATCGGTACCGCGCCGGGCATGTTCGCAACGCAGTAGTGCGTGACGCCGTCGACCACATAGACCGGTTCGCTGTGCGTCGTGGGCCGCGAGGTCTCGGCACAGCCGCCCTGGTCGATCGCCACGTCGCAGAGCACCGATCCGTCCTTCATCCCCCCGAGCATCTCGCGGGTGATGAGCTTCGGCGCGACCGCGCCCGGGATCAGAACGGCGCCGATCACGACATCCGCGTCGACGATCGACTCCTCGATCTGGAGCGCTGACGACATCACCAGGCTGACGCGGCCGGAGAGGATCTCGTCGAGGTAGCGCATGCGGTCGACCGAGCGCTCCAGGATGGTCACGTTTGCTCCGAGCCCGAGCGCGATCACGGCGGCGTTGTAGCCGACGATGCCGCCGCCGATTACGAGCACGCGCCCCGGGGTAACTCCAGGCACGCCGCCCAGCAGAAGCCCACGGCCGCCGAGCGGCTTCTCGAGGAAGTACGCGCCTGCCTGGGCGGCGAGCCGGCCCGCGATCTCGCTCATCGGCGCGAGCAGTGGCAAGGCGTGGTTGTCCGTCTCGACCGTCTCGTAGGCGACGCAGGCCGCGCCGCTCTCGACGAGGGCGCGCGTCAGCTCCTCGCTCGCCGCCAGGTGAAGGTAGGTGAAGAGGACGAGTTCCTCACGCAGCAGCGGGTACTCCGCCGGCAGCGGCTCCTTGACCTTGAGCAGGAGCTCAGCCTCGCCCCAGACCTCCTCGGCCGAGGCAAGCGAGGCGCCGACCGCCCGGTATGTGTCGTCCAGGAAGGAGCTCCCGTCCCCCGCGCCGGCCTCGACGAGCACGTCGTGCCCGCGTTCGACGAGCTCGCGGGCGCCGGCGGGGGTGAGCGCGACGCGGTACTCGTCGGGCTTGATCTCCTTGACGACTCCGACCTTCATCGGGGCGAGAAACCCTAGCTTTTCGCACCATCTCCGAGCGCTCGACCGGCTGTGGAGAAACCGTCACGCACTGGGCGCGATCCGTGACAGACACGCGCGCAGCACCTCGATACGATCGCCTTGGGGAGGAGGCCGGGCGAACCGTACTAAGGGGCGGTCGATGGATCGGCGAACTCGAGGCGGCGCTGGGAGAGGAAGGTGCGCAGGAGGAAGAGCGCCGGCGGAACGAGGTCGACGAGCTCGCCGAGGCGGCGGGCTCGAGGCCACACCGACGACAGGGGTTGCTTCGACACCACGGCCCTGATCTTCGAGGTGGCGTACCCTCGAGGCGCC
>JBKPHO010000364.1:0-5012 GCA_046729915.1 Actinomycetota bacterium
GCGACGCGACAGCCACGGCAGCTGCCGGCGATTGCCTTCCTCGACCTCTCGGGATACACGGCGCTCGCCGAAGAGCGCGGAGATGAAGCCGCAGCCGAGGTCGCGGCCGGCGTGGCTGACGTCGTGCAGGACATCGCCGTCGGACAGGGAGGGCGGCCGATCAAGTGGCTCGGAGACGGCGTGATGATGCACTTTGCCGACCCTGCGGCCGCGGTCGTCAGCGGGCTCGACCTGATCGAGGAAACGGAGCGAGCGATTTCAGCGCCTGCACGCGTCGGCATCAATGCCGGTCCGGTCGTGGTCCAGGAAGGCGACTACTTCGGGAGGACGGTGAACGTCGCGGCGCGGATCGCGGACTACGCCGGCCCGCGCGAGGTGCTCGTGAGCGAGCAGGCGCGCGAGGCTGCTGCAGCGCCGATGCGATTGCGTTCGAGCTTGTCGGCGACGTCGCTCTCAAGGGAATTCCGCGGCCCGTCCGGCTGCACAGGGCAGCTCGTGCTTAAGAGTTGCCGGCCAGCGTGATATGGACAGAGGCGCGCTCGAGAGGCGCAGGTGTTTCGCGCCTGTGATTGTTGCGGGTTGAGCAGGGCAGCCGGCCAGCGACTTCCGCTGTGATGGAGAACGGCGATGTCATGATCCGCCTCATCAGAATCGAGAGCGGCTCTCATGCGTACTGAAGAGCGGCAACTCTTCCAACCGCCCAACAGACCCTGAGCCAAGGGATGGCCTCCTCGACGGGACGAGACGTAGGATCAACTCCCTTTCGCCAACCGACAGCGAGGAACGAAATGGCAAAGCATGAAGTGGCCTTGAAGATCAGTCACGAGGTTCCGATCGCCGGCAAGGATGTGGAGTTTCCCGTGAAGGCGGATGGTGCTTCGCTCGGGCGCGTTCGGGTGAGTCGAGGCGGCATCGATTGGTACCCGCGCAAGGCATAAAAGGGTGGATACGCGCTCACCTGGGAAGACTTCGCTGCTCTGATGGAATCGCAAGGCCGGAAGAAGCGCTGAGGAACGATTCGGCTCGCCGGTACCGCGCGAGTCGGCAAGCCACGTCGCGAGTTGGCAATGCCTAGGCCATGCAAGGCGCGGTGAGGCGGGGCGTCGCCGACACGCGTCGACCTCGGTGCACTTCGCGGCCTCGAACCGCGGGCCCCGCCGTCGGCCATCGGTGGGAAAGCTAGGCTCGGCTCATGGCGGTGGGGAAGGAAAGCTGGCGCGCAGTGCGTGCCAAGCGATCGAGGCCGCCCGGACTGGCCGACCAAGAGCGCCGGGATGTGTTCCAGGCGGCGCTCGCGCAGTCCGAGGAACTTTGGGATGCGGCGGCGACATCGGGACCGGCGAGTCGTCTCCTGCCACTCTTCTACTGTCTGAGCCAGGCCGGTCGCGCGGTATGCGCAGGAGCCGCACTTGTGCCGCGAGCGGACGTGGGGTGAAGGTCCAGGAACCGCAGCTGGCGTTATGTGCTCGAGTACGAGCGCGCGACTCGCGGCTGCCTGCGCGTCGGCATCAGCCGTAGCGAGTGCCTGTGGCCAGCAGAGGATGGGGCCGCCTTACTTCGAAGCGGCCCCTGACAAGGCGAGGGTGCTACTTCAGCTTGGCCTGCGCCGAGACGCACTTGGCGAAGGCATTCGGCCGCGAGCCGTACTTCTGACGGAAGGTCCCCGGATCCGAGCGGCGCAGCATCTTGCAGGTCTTCGACGCCTTGACCAGCGCCTGCGTCAGCTTGGCGGTGCTCCCCTGCAGCTTCTTCAGGACGCAGTTACCGAAGGCGTTGCTGAGGTCGGCGTTCGTCCCGTAGAACTGCTGGAACGACTTCCCCCCATGCGTCGACGCGAAGTTCGCGTCCGCCGCTTCGGCGAGGCACGCTTCCGCCGCCGTCACGAGGTCCATCGACTGCGCCCGCGCGACGATCGAGACGCACTTGCCGAAGGCGTTGCTGTGGTTGGCGTTCGTCCCAAACGACTGCTTGAAGAGGGTCGCCGTCATCCGTGTCCGAAGCGCCGCACAGGCGCGCGCGGGGTTCATGCCTGAGCGACCGGTGGCCGAGGAGTTACGCGCCTTGAGCGAGACGCAGTTGCCGAACGCGTTCCTGTGCTTGGCGCCGGTGCCGTAGAACTCGACGAACGTCATTCCGCCATGCGTCGAGGCGAAGTTCGGATCGGCCTGCTCGGCGCGGCAGAGCGCGTTGGCGCTGTTGAGGTCCGCCCGCTCGAAACGAGTGAGCCTGGAGACGCACACGCCGAACGCGTTGGCGCCTCCGCCGAACGCCTGCGTGAAGGCGGCGCTGCCGATCTTCGCACGCAAAGCGCTGCAGTCTCTCCTCGCTGCCTGAGCCGGCTTCGGGCTTGCGAGGGCCACGATCGGTGCGAGCACGAGCGCAACCGCTGCGCAGATGATCAGGTTTCGCATGAATGCCTCCTTCGTCGTCCGTAGAGAAGACGCGCTGGAGGCGGCGTTCTGGTGTGCCGCTTACAGAAGCCTAACCCCCGCAAACTTTATTGGCAGCCGCGAGAAGTACGCCACAAGAGGGCATGGCCTTCGCCCACCATCACGGCGTCGGCTACCACGGGTGGCCGACAAGTGGCGGGCGACTGGAGGGGGTCCGTGAACGGCATCATGGCCCCATTTCTGACCCCAAGAAACGACTGATTTGAAGGGAAAGAACTGCCAGGGTCCATGATTCTCGCCCTTTGGGGGCAGCCATGCGCTCGTCTGGCTTTTTGCTCATCGCGAGAAGTACTGCCCCAACGGGGGCATCGCCTTCGCGCTCAGCGTGGCGATAGGAGGGGACCACGATCGCCCCCTTTCGCCCCCATTAACGTCCCCCTCCCGAAGCAATAAATCCCTGCAAAGCGGGCTGAAAGCTTGCTGGGGGTGCGGGGTCAAGCTCCTTTGGGGGCGAAGATCAGCGGCCATGCTTTTCTTTCTTTTAGCAGTCGCGTGAAGTACTGCCACAACGGGGGGCACGGCCTTCGCCCACCTCACGGGTCGGCTGGCCTGGGTCCACGATGGCGATCGTGGCCCCTCCCGGCGGTCCGCCAGAAACGGCCGCTTTGCAGGGAAAAAGCGAAAGGCCCCCGGGGTCCGCGCTCTTTGGGGGCAGCGATGGGCTCGTCTGCCTGATCGCGCGAGCGCTACTTCCTACCAGCCCGGTTGGGTTGCCTGAGATCGAAGAAGCCGGGGGCGGCATGCCCCCCGGCTTCTTCAGGCCGACTCTACGACCTATTCAAACGACGTCCCTAGCAGGGAGCGCCGATATTGAAGAACGTCCGTGACACGTCCGGGAGGGACGTGGCGACGCTGTTGGTCGTGTCCGTCAGGACGATGTTCGTGTACGAGACGCAGGCCAAGACGAACGTCTGACCGCTCGGGCATTGGAGCGTCGATCCTGGCGGGCCTGCGGTGATGCTGCCGGAGGCATGACCGTTCTTCGCCTGGACGTCGGTGCCTCCGTTGACCTCGGCGTTGGAGGTCTCTTTGTTCGCGGCCTTCGGGTGGTTGCCGCCGCCGTTGAGGCACGCATAGGTCGCGCTCCCGTCGGCGCTCAACGTGTAGTGGACATTTTCGTTACCGAGCCCGGCTTCGCTGAAGGTCGCGACCAGCGACCCCGCCGCATTGACGCTGTCGGCCGTCGCGGTGAAGTGCGCGCCCGATGTCGCCGCGGATGCTGTGCCGGCCGCAAAGACGAGGCCGATCGCCGCGACGAGCGCTACGAGTGCAAGTGAGGACTTCCTAAGTGACACGTATGGTTCCCTCCTCAGCTTCAGCTTTGGCGCCCCGAGTGGGGCTGGCTGAAGCGTCGTCATTGAAAGACGGCGGATTTTGCGCGGAGATACTCGTGCGCGTGCTACCGCCGCTGAGAACGGTGCGTAAACTCAGGCGTTAAGCACCACCTCCCTCCTCCGTCGTCTTTAGCGAGCCGTCGGGGAATGAGGTCGGTGCGACGCCCCGCCTCGCGTTCGCGCGTGGGGCGGGGTTTCTTCTGGTCGCAGAACTCGGATTGAAAAGGCCCAATACGTCTGCCCTCCCCGGTAGACGTAGCCGCATGCCGTCGTCGAACCTGCAAACAGTGGTACCCTGCTTCCATACACAGTGCAAACAACTATTCGCACGTACCAGACAAAAAGATCGCAAAGAGCGAAGTTTCTGGCGGCGGGAGGCACAAGAAGCGCGCCGAAGTTTCGATCTACTCCAGTGAGCCGGCGGGTTGCTCGCCAGCCAGAGTGCCGCTAAGCAAACTCGCCGGCTCTTCTTTCTAGACGACACAGCCGCGTGGCGGCTTCCCCAATCCTCACGACTAAGCGTGCTGCTCCTTAAACTGGCTATGCCGTCTCGGCCCCGGGGAGGAGGAGCGTCGACCTCGCAGGGCCACGCTCGCACAGTCTTCAAACGAGCGGTCGAGCGCGGCAACCTTCTCGTCGCCCAGGCGACGGCGAAGGAGATCGGCAGAGTCAGCCTCGTGGAGGCGCTCTAGCTGACGCTCTGATCGCGCGGAAGGATCCGCGCCGGCATCCGCGGGTCGCTGCGCGATGGTTGCTGCGCTACCTCAAGGAATGCGACGAGGCGACGATCGAGGAAGCTGCGATGGTCGCGGCCTGCCTCGCCGCCCTCGGCGGAGACCGTCGAAACTCTCACGTCGGGCACAAGTACTGCCACAACGGGGGCATGACCTTTCCCACCAGCTCGTCGCGTAGACGGTCCGGCCGGCAGCTGCTGGGGCCATGATCGGCACCCTTGGCGCCCTCTTTGGCACCCTCAGAAGTTGCTCGTTTGCAGGGAGGAATGGGCTATGGCGCGGGGGGCCGACGCCTCTGGGGGCGCAGATGGGGTCGAGTGCCTACAGCGCGGCGTGCGCCTCAAAGCACTGCACTGAGTTGGGTGGTTGGCACTGCGGCGCCAACCGCCCCACCAAGTGAGGCGAGCTTGGCGCCACGGTCTCCCGCGCGAGCCGATCGCATCCGACGAAGGCCGCGTTTGTCCGAGAGGGAGTTGAGTGGCGGCGAACAGTTA
>JBKPHO010000365.1:0-1002 GCA_046729915.1 Actinomycetota bacterium
GACGACGGTTCGGTAGGCGGCCGCGCGGCGCACGATCGCGGCGGGTGCGAGCCGGCCGAGGCGCCAGTCTCGATACGCGAGCTCGTACGCAGTCATCGCGCGGCTGACGGGCTCGTAGTCGGCGACGAGGCGCTGCTGCTCGCGATCGAGCGCGAGGAACGACTGGTGGGGAGCCGGGGGCGGCGGCTGCGTGCGGCGCTTGCCGTCGTCGCAGCCGCCGGCGAGCAGCACCGCCGCCAGGAGCCCACAGGCGCCCCAGTAGACTCGGCGGCCATGAAGGTGCTGGTCACAGGCGCCTCCGGCTTCGTCGGCCGCGCGCTGGTCGACGAGCTTCGTCACGGAGACGGAGCCTACGACGTCCACCCGCTCGGGCGGTCCGAGGGCGACCTCGCCGCGCCCGGGACGGCCGAAGCGGTCGTCGGCGAGGCTAAGCCCGATGTCGTCGTGCACGCTGCGGCGCGGATCGGCGTCGTGCGCTGCGAGGAGGAGCCGGAGCTTGCGCTGCGCTCGAACGTGCTCGCCGCGGCCCTCGTCGGACGGGCAGCGGCGGAGCACGGCGCACGGCTGGTCTACGTCTCGACCTCGGACGTGTACGGCTCGGCGGTCGCCGCCGACGAGGAGACGCCGCCGGCGCCGGAGAGCCTGTACGCCCACACGAAGCTCTGGGGCGAGCAGGTCGCCGCCCTGTACGCGTCCGAGGGCCTCATGCTGCTGCGCCTGGCGAACCCCTACGGGCCCGGGGTCGACGCCGGGCAGGGCAAGGGCGCGCTGCCGACGATGCTGCAGCAGGCCGCGGCTCGCGAACGGATCCCGGTCTTCCGCGGCGAGGCCCGGACCTGGTGCTGGATCGACGACGTCGTGCGCGCAATTCGGCTCGTGCTCGCGTCGGGCGAGGAAGGGACCTTCAACATCGGCGCCGACGGCGAGCCGGTCTCGCTCGTGGACGTTGCCCGGCTGGCCTGCGAGCTCACCGGCGCGCCGCAGGACCTGATCGAGGAGGTC
>JBKPHO010000366.1:0-12524 GCA_046729915.1 Actinomycetota bacterium
ACCGGGATGGGCGAGAGCCGGACGATCTTCGGCAGCGCGTCGGCGTCCTCGCCCTTCGGAACGGCCACGCGGACGATCTCGCACCCAGCCGATGCCAGCGCGGCGATCTGCGCCGTCGTCGCCTCGACGTCGTGCGTCTTCGTCAGCGTCATCGACTGCACGACGACGGGTGCGCCGCCGCCGATCTGCACGTTGCCTACCTTGATCGCGCGCTGGCTGGCCACGCGCTGAGTCTAGCCCCCGCGGATGTTTCCTATGTCGTTCGAGAGGCCGACGAAGAAGAGCAGCAGGACGAGCGCGATGCCGACCGCCGAGACGCGCTCGTAGACGGCCCGGCCGACCGCGCGGCCGCGGACGCCCTCGACGATCGAGAACGCCATGTGCCCGCCGTCGAGCGGCAGCAGCGGCAACAGGTTCAGGAGCGCGAGCGAGAGGCTGATGATCGCAAGCACCTGGAAGTACTCCCTGTAGCCGAGCTGGACGGCCTTGCTCGACTGCTGGACGATCCCGACCGGCGTCGAGACGTCCTTCCTCCCCGACCCGCTCGCGATGTGGCCGAGCCAGGTCCCCATCGCCTTGGTCACGAGCCAGGTGTCCTGCACTGCTAGCCCGACCGCGTGGATCGGGTTGTAGCGCTTGTAGCGCACCGCCGCGGGATGGAACCCGAGGGTGTAGACGCCGCTCGACTTCTCCGGACGCACCGGGCGGAGCTCGAAGTACTTCCCGTCCCGTACGACGGAGAGCACCAGCGGCTTCCCTTGACTGTCGCGGATCTGGTCCCGAACGTCTGTGAAGTCGTAGGCGGGGACGCGGTTGACGCCGTCGATGCGGTCGCCCGCCTTGAGGCCTGCCGCGGCCGCCGGCGAGCTCGGGATCACATCCGCGACGCGGCGCGAGGCGTCGGAGGGGATGCCGAGCATGTAGACCGCGGCCAGGAGGACGACCGCGAACACGAGGTTCGTGCCGGGCCCCGCGGCGATCACGGCGAGGCGCTTCCACGTGCGCTGGCGCCAGTAGGCGTCGGACCCCACGCCGTCGGTGAGCTCGCTCAGGCCGCGGAGCGCGGCGTTGCGGGCCTTCGGCGAGAGCTCGGCCTCTTGCACGGACGCCTCCAGCGCCGCGAGCTCCGGGCGCGCCTCCTCGAAGGCTCCCTGCGCGATCAACCGCTTGAGGCGTTCGACCTGCGGGAGGAGGCCCGGCGACTCGTAGAGCGCCGGCCCGAGGTATACGTCCAGGTCGGACGGCGCCGGCCTGTGCATCCCCGGGATCTTCACGTAGCCACCGAGCGGGATCACGCCGAGTCCGTACTCGATGCCGTTGCGGGTCGTCTTCAGCAGGGCCGGCGGAAAGCCGACGTAGAAGCGCCGCGGCCGCATCCCGACCGCCCGGGCGGTGAAGAAGTGCCCCGCCTCGTGGATGAGAATCAGCAGCGCGAGGCCGAAGATTGCGGCGAGAACACTCATGCTGGTGCGAGGGCCCTTGCTGCAAGCCTCCGAGCCGTCCTGTCGGCCTCGACGAGGTCCTCCAAGTCGCGGGCCGGGGCGCCGTCGACCTCGGCCAGCGCCTCCTGGACCGTCTCCGCGATGCCGAGGAACGGCAGGCGACCGTCCAGGAAGGCCGCGACCGCGACCTCGTTCGCGGCGTTGAACGCGCAGGGGTGGGTGCCGCCCCGCACCCCCGCCTTCCGGGCGAGCGCCAGCAGCGGAAACGTCTCGAGGTCGGGCGGCTCGAACTCGAGCACCAGCCCCCGGGAGAGGTCGAGCGGCGGCACCGGCGTCGCGGCGCGCTCCGGGTAGGTAAGCGCAAAGGCGATCGGCACGCGCATGTCTGGATAGCCGAGATGGGCGAGCGCCGCGCCGTCCCGGAAGCGCACGAGCGCGTGGACGACGGAGGTCGGCTGCAGCACGACCTCGATCCGGTCGTAGTCGAGGCGGAAGAGGAAGTGCGCCTCGATCAGCTCGAGCCCCTTGTTGGCGAGCGTCGCCGAGTCGACAGTGATCTTCGGCCCCATCCGCCACGTCGGATGTGCGAGCGCCTCCTCCGGCGTGACGTCTACGAGGTCCTCTCGCGTGCGCCCACGGAAAGGGCCGCCCGAGCCGGTCACGACGAGCGAGTCGACCTGCTCGCACGCCCGGCCCTCGAGGCACTGGAAGGCCGCCGAGTGCTCGCTGTCGACTGGGAGCATCAGTCCGCCGCCCCGCTCCTGCGCGGCCAGCGCAAGCTCGCCGCCGGCGACGAGGCTCTCCTTGTTCGCGAGCGCGAGCGTGACTCCGTGCTCAAGCGCCCACAGCGTGGCGGGAAGCCCGGCGAAGCCGACGACCGCGTTCAGCACGACATCCGGCTCCGCGCGCTCGAGCAACTCGGTCAGATCGCCGCCGACCTGCGTCAGCGGCGCGAGGCCGTCGATCGGCTGCGAGCCCGACGCCGCAGCGACGAGCTCGAGCTCAGGCCGGGCCGCGACGATCTCGAGCGCCTGGCGGCCGATGGAGCCGGTGGCCCCCAGGAGCGCGATTCGTTTCATCTGCTCCAAGTGTACGAATGCTTTGCGTCCGTGGTTCAAGTGAGCGCGAGAATCGTGTAGTAGGCCGCGACGGCGGCGAAGAGGTGGGCGTCGAGCCGGTCGAGGACGCCGCCGTGCGCCGCCAGGAGCCGCCCGCTGTCCTTCACGCCCAGGTCGCGCTTGACGCCTGATTCGAAGAGGTCTCCGACAGGGGCGGCCACGGCGATCACCGCGCCGAGGACGAGCGACTCTCCAATCGTGAGGAAGCTCTGGTGGTAGAGCGCGAAGAACGCGACGAGGATCGCCGCCACCGTCGATGCGACTAGGCCCTCCCACGTCTTGCCCGGTGAGAGCACCGGAGCCATCTTGTGCCTGCCGATCATGCGCCCGACGAGGTAGGCGAGCGTGTCGGCGGCGAAGACCGCGAGCAGGACGGTGAAGACCGCAAGCTTGCCGTGCTCCGGCAGATCGCGCAGCAGCAGGATGTAGGCCAGGCCGAGGCCGACCCAGGCCGCGCCGAGGATCGTCGTCGCAACCGCGACCGTTAGGGACTGTCTCGTCTCCGAGATTCCCTTCAGCAGAAAGGCGAGCGCAAGCGTCGTCAGGAACCCGCCGAGCATCCACACGGTCCCGCCTAGCTGGGCTCCGAGCAGCGTCAGCACCAGCCCCGCGTAGCCGGCCGGGACGAGCGGCCGAAGCGATCGAGCCATGCCGTAGAACTCGTGCAGCGCGACCAGCCCGGCGGCGGCCGCGAGCACCCACAGCCACCAGCCGCCGAGCCAGACGAGCCCGAGCACGGCCGGCAGCCCGACGGCTGCGACGAGAATTCGCGAAAGGAAGGGACTCATCGGCCGTCCTTTGGCCGATGACCTGAAAGAGCGAGCCGAAGGCGAGAGATCATCGGCCGCCGAAGCGGCGGCGTCGGCTTGCGTAGTCCACGAGCGCGTGCTCGAGCTCGTCGCGGCCGAAGTCCGGCCAGAGCCGGTCGAGGAAGACGAGCTCGGAGTACGCGAGCTGCCAAAGGAGGAAGTTAGAGATGCGCAGCTCGCCACTCGTCCGGATCAGGAGATCCGGGTCGGGCAGCTCCGGCGCGTAGAGGTTCGCGCGCAGCAGGTCCTCGGTTATCTCGCCCGGCTCGACGCCGGCTTTCGCGAGCCGCCGCGCCGCCTCGACGATCTCCGCGCGCCCGCCGTAGTCGAAGGCGATCCACAGGTTCAGGCGCTCGTTGCCCGCAGTCTCCTCCTCGAGGCGGACCATCTGCTCCTGGAGCTCTGCGGGGGCGCGGTCGCGGCGGCCCATGAAGCGGGTCCGCACGCCCCGGCGGGCAAGATCGGGCAGCTCGCGCTCGATCGTCTCGCCGAAGATGTCCATCAGCGAGTCGACCTCGCCCGCCGGCCGGGACCAGTTCTCGGTCGAGAAGGCGTAGACGACGAGCGTCTCGAGGCCGAGGTCGATCGCCGCCTCGACAGTGCGGCGCAGCGCCTTCGTGCCTTCGCGATGGCCTTCGGCGACCGGCAGGCCGCGCCGCTCGGCCCAGCGGCCGTTCCCGTCCATGATGATGGCGACGGTGCGGGCCTGATCGTCCCGCGCTCCATCCTGCGCGGCTAGGGGGTTCGGCGCGCTCGTCAAACCTCCATGATCTCGGCCTCTTTCCTCTTCAGCAGCTCGTCGATCTCGTGGACGCTGTCGTCCGTGAGCTTCTGCACGCGCTCCTCGGCGCGGTGCTCCTCGTCGCTGCCGACCTCACCCTTGTCGACCAGCTCCTTGAGGTGGTGGATGACGTCGCGGCGCACGTTGCGGACGGCGACCCTCCCCTCCTCCGCCATCTGCCGGACGACCTTGACGAGCTCCTTGCGCCGCTCCTCGGTGAGCTGTGGGATCGGCAGGCGGATCAGCTTGCCGTCGTTCGAGGGCGTGAGGCCCAGATCCGACTCCTGGATCGCGCGCTCGATCGTGGCGACCGAGTTGGGGTCGAACGGCTGGATCGTGAGCATCCGCGGCTCGGGCGCGCCGATCGTCGCGAGCTGCTTGAGCGGCGTCTTCTGGCCGTAGTAGTCGATCTGGACGCGGTCGAGGAGAGCGGGCGACGCGCGCCCCGTGCGCAGGGTCGCGAACTCGGCCTGCGCCGCCTCGACGGACTTCTGCATCCGCCGCGTCGCGTCCTGAATCAGGTCTTCGATCGCCATGCCGCCTCCTCCGGTCAGGGGGTCGAGACGATGGTGCCGACCCGCTCGCCGCGGACGACTCTACGGATGTTGCCGTCCTCGAGGGCGAAGACGTAGATCGGCAAACGGTTGTCCATGCAGAGTGAGAGCGCAGTCGTGTCCATCACCTTGAGCCCGCGCTCGATCGCCTGGAGGTGGGTCACGTGGGGCAGCAAGGCCGCGTTCGGATCGACCCGGGGATCGCCGTCGAGGACTCCCTCAACGGCGTGCTTGGCCATCAGGATCCCCTCGGCGCCGATCTCCAGCGCGCGCAGGGCCGCCGCCGTGTCCGTGGTGAAGAACGGGTTGCCGGTGCCCGCGGCGAAGATCACGATTCGCCCCTTCTCGAGGTGGCGGATCGCGCGGCGGCGGATGTACGGCTCGGCGACCTCGGCGGCCGCGAGGGCCGAGAGCACGCGCGTGTGGGCACCCCGGTGCTCGAGCGCGTCCTGGAGCGCGAGCGCGTTGAGCAGGGTCGCGAGCATGCCCGCGTAGTCGGCGGTCGCGCGGTCCATGCCCTTGGCTGCTGCCTCGAGCCCGCGGTAGATGTTCCCCGCTCCGACGACGATCGCGAGCTCGAGTCCCTCCTGTTGCACGTCCACGATCTCCCCGGCCAGCGCCGCGACCCGGTCCGGGTCGAGGCCGTACTCCCGCTCGCCCATGAGCGCCTCGCCGGAGAGCTTCAGGAGCACCCGGTGAAACGCGGCACCCGCCTCCGGCCGAGTTTCCGCACCTGCCTCCGGCCGGGTTTCTGCGGAGAGGCGCTCGGTCACCCGGCGAGGGCGTAGCGGACGAACTCGAGCACCTCGAGCCCGGCTTTCTCGAGCGCCTTGCCGGCCGTCAACGAGGGATCGTGGATCCAGGACTGCTCGCTCAGCGCGACGCTCGAAAGGAACTCCTTGCGCAGGCGACCTTCGACGATCTTCGAGCGCACGTCCTCGGGCTTCGACTGCACGTCGGGCTGCTGCTCGAAGATCGCGCGCTCGGCCGCGAGCTCCTCCTCCGGCACCTCGTCGACCGTGCGGAACCGCGGCGCGGCGAACGAGATGTGCATCGCGAGCCGTCGCGCTGCTGCTGGGTCGCCGCCCTTCACCCGCACCAGCACGCCGATCTTCTCCGCCGGCGGATGGACGTACTCGGCGAGCAGCTCGCCCTCGCCGGCCTCCATGCGCGCCGCTCCTGCGATCTCGATGTTCTCGCCGAGCTGGCCGATCAGCTCCAGCCTCTGCTCCTCGAGGCCGGAGACCGCCTCGGGGCCGCTCGACTCGACCGCCTCCAGCACGGACTCCACGAAGGAGAGGAACCTCTCGTTCTTCGAGACCGGCTCGGTCTCGCAGCCCACGGCGACGATCACGCCGACGTTGCCTGAGACCGTCGCGAGGACCTTGCCCTCGGTGGTCGCCCGGCCGGCCTTCTTGCCCGCCGCGGCCAAGCCCTGCTCGCGCAGCAGGCGCTGGGCGGCCTCGACGTCTCCCCCGGTCTCCTCGAGCGCGCGCTTGGCCGCCATCATCCCGGCGCCCGTGAGGTCGCGCAGCTCCTTGACGAGGCCCGCTGAGATCTGCACCTGGCTCACGTCGCCTCCTCCGGAGTGTCCGGCACCGGGACCGGCTCCGCCTCGGCCTCTGCTGGGGCCTCCGGCTTGGCCTCCGCCTCCGGAGCCTCCTCGGCTTCCCCCTGCTGCTCCTCCTCGGTCGGCTGAGCGAAGTCGGCCGGCGTGACCCGCGACTTGCCCTCCTCGATCGACTCGCCGATCGCATGCACGATGAGGCTGCACGAGCGGATCGCGTCGTCGTTGCCCGGGATCACGTAGTCGGCCTCGTCCGGGTCGCAGTTCGTGTCCACGAGCGCGATCACGGGCAGCCCGAGCCGACGCGCTTCGCGCACGGCGAGCTGCTCCTTGCGCAGGTCGACGATGAAGACGGCATCCGGTTGCTTGCGCATGTCCGCGACGCCGCCCAGATTCGCGTCCAGCTTCTCGAGCTCGCCCTGCATCGAGATCCGCTCCTTCGGCGGCAGCAGCTCGAGCTGCCCTTCGTCGCGGAGCCGCCGCAGCTCGTGCAGGTGCTCGATGCGCTCGGCGATCGTGCGCCAGTTCGTGAGCAGGCCGCCGAGCCAGCGGTGGTTGACGTACGGCATGCCGGAGCGCTGGGCCTCCTCCTCGACCGAGTCCTGGGCCTGCTTCTTGGTGCCGACGAAGAGGACGGTGCCGCCGCGCTCGGCGAGGTTGCGGACGAACGCCTGCGCCTCCTCGAGCGCCTCGAGCGTCTTCTGCAGATCGATGATGTAGATCCCGCCGCGCTCGCCGAAGATGTAGCGGCGCATCTTCGGGTTCCAGCGGCGCGTCTGGTGGCCGAAGTGGACCCCGGCCTCCAGCAGCTCTCGCATGGTGACTGGCATTTTGGATTCTTCCTCCGTGGTGGTTGTGGGCGTTGCAGCCGGCGGGGGCGAGGTGGAACCGGCGCTCCGAGACGCCGGCACCGCCACCTTCCCGGTCGCCGGGTAGTGGACGAAAGCGCCGCAAGTGTAGCGGCGCGTGGAGCACGCGCACCGCCGCTAAGGCGTCGCTTGCGACGCCGACCATAGAGCGCGTGCCGGCTTTGCCGGCGCGCGCGTCTTAAGCCTCTAGCGACGCTGGCGGGCGGCGGTGGCCTCTGCGGCTTCGCTTGCCAGCTCAGCTGCGCGAGTGGCCGTGCTCTCGGCTTCCTCGCTCCTGCCGGCGGCTATCAGCAGTTGTGACCACTCGCGACAGATCGCGGCGGCCTCGCGGTACATGCTGGATGCAGCCAGGGCGTCGATAGCTCGGTCGAAGCTGCGAGTGGCTCCGTCGAAGTCGTCGTCTGCCGCTTCGGTGAGTGCCTGCGCCAACCACACGAGCCCTTGCTCCGCGGGGGCGTCCGCGAGCTCTTCGTGAGCGCGCCGGATCAACAGGCGAGCGCGCTCGAAGTCGCCCTGGCGCGCGTATGAGAGCGCCTGGCCGGAGTGAAGAGCACCGAGGTCACGGGCATCGGCGGCGAGGCTTTCGAGGCTCGCTGCGAAGTCCAGGTGACGCCTTGCCTCGGGGACGTTGTAGGCCCAGAGGTGCACCTCGGCGGCGAATAGGTGTGCGCGGGCGAGCTCGAGGCTGTCCTCGGTGTGATCGAGCAGGATGATCGCCCGCCGGATCTCGCGGAGGGCCGCGCGAGGTTGTCCCTCCATGTAGGCGAGTCGTGCCAACGACCAGTGCATCGTCACCTGCGCATGCGGATCGAGCGCGGCCTCGGCGTCGATCTCTTCGAGAACCGAGCGCGCTCGCTCGAGCTCCCCGAGGTCGGTGAGCGCGTAGCTCAGGTACGTTGCGAGCCGCAGCCTGACCCCCGCTGCCTCCGGCGCTCGATAGCCGGGATCGTCGAGCGCGTCCTCGAGCATCTTTGCCGCCTCCTCGGCGCGTCCGAGGAACCTGAGCGCCTTCGAGAGGCTGACGTAGACGTTCGTCTGCGTCCGGGGTGAGACGAGCGGCGAGGCTACGGCCAGGCCGAGGTATCGGGCCGCTTCGCGCTGGTTTCCTGCAGCAAGCGAGGAGAGTCCCAGTGCGATCTGCGCGCGAGTGACGATCTCGCTCTCACCGGCTCGCTGCGCCTCCTTCAACACTGCCTGTAGGGCATGGCGCGCCTCCATGCTGTGATCGCCTAGCCGCATGCGCAGCTCGGCATCGCTGAGTCGCAGTTCGAGCGCTTCTACCGGCGCGATGTCCACGCCGCTCTCGAGATATTCCGGCGTCACGCCGAGCCTGCGGGCGAGTAATCGAATCGCCCGAAGGGACGGCATGCGCTGGCCCGACTCGATCCGAGAGATGTAGGCATAACTGACGCCATGGGATGCGAGCTGGCGTTGGGAGAGACCCCGTGCGAGCCGCAGCCTGCGCACGCGTGCGCCGATGCTCTCGGTCGAACCATCCTGGCGAGGAGACGCGATCACGGTTCGTGGATCATCAGACCGTGCGGTCAGCGCGTCAAGCCTCCCGACTTGACAGCATCGAGTTCGTCGTCTCTGGTCCCGTGTTTCGATCTCCCACAACGGCGTTTCTTTGCCCGGTGTGGGAGGGCCGCGAAACCGAGCTTGGAAGGGAGGTGACCATGGCCCGTCTGATGTCCATTGCGGCAGTCGCCGCATTGGTGCTCTCAGCAGCCTTTGCCGCCGGCCTCACCTGCGGCGGGTAGCCGGCGCGGGACGTGTCTCGGGGCGGCGCCGCATCCCGCCCCGAGACACCCTCGCTTGCGCGCTGGCATCGCCCACGATCGACGTGGGGCCAAGCGTCGCCCTGGGAAGATGGCGCACCTGGTGCTGCCGGTGGGCAGCAGGTGGCAAAGAGGACGTGACGGACGCCGGGCGGCCGGGCTGCGGCTCCCCGACCGCCCGACAACTGCGCAGCATATAGCGCCCCCCGGACGCACCCAAACCGCCGGAGGCTCATGTTCGAGTGTCCGCGCGCTGATCCATGATGCGTCTGGTGAGCACGCACGAATCACCGGCTCTGACCGTGGAGGCCTCCGCCTGGGACCTCGCCGTCGCGACGGTCGAGGAGGGCCTCGTCGACGACCAGGTGCCGTCGCTGCAGCGGCTCGGGCGGCTCGGCCAGCTCGGCGACCTGCCGGCCCTGGTCGTCGAGCTCTCGCGCGTGCTCGACGACCCGCCGGCCGAGCGGCTCCTGCGCGGCAGCCCGCTCGTGGCCCGGGCGCGTGAGCACGCCCGCCAGCGCGAGGCGCTCGGCTTCGCGCCGCGGGAGATCGTCGCCGAGCTCCTCATCCTGCGCCGGATCCTCTCGCGGGCCGTAGCGGACGAGCGCATGAGCGAGGCCGTCGACCAGCTCGTCACGGAATGCGTCGCCGCCTACTTCGACCGGGCCACCTCAGAGCTCGCCCACCAGGCGCGGCACGACCAGCTCACGGGCCTTCTCCACCACCAGGCGTTCGTGCTCGAGCTCGAGCTCGAGCTGGAGCGCGCGGCCCGCTACGGCCACGGCGTGGCGCTCGTCTTCCTCGACCTCGACCGCTTCAAGGAGCTCAACGACACGCTCGGGCACCAGGAGGGCGACCGCGCGCTGCAGCGGCTCGCGGGGCTCCTGCGCGACTCGCTGCGCGGCTCCGACCTCGCCGGCCGCATGGGCGGCGACGAGTTCGCGGCCTACCTCGTCGAGGCCGACGAGGAGGCCGGCGCCCGCCTGCTCGAGCGGCTCGCGGACCGCGTCGACGAGCTCGTCGGCGACGGCGGGCTGCCGGCCGAGTGCTCATTCAGCGCCGGGCTCGCCCACTTCCCAGACGAGGCCGCCGATGTGGACGCCCTTTTCCGCGTCGCCGACGAGCGGCTCTACGAGGCGAAGCGCGCCAGCGCCGCCTGAAGCTCCGGCGGCAGCGGAGACTCGACCTCGAGCTGCTCTCCACCGATCGGATGCGGGAACGCAAGCCGCCACGCGTGGAGGAACTGGCGCTTCAGCCGCTCCTCGGGCACGCCGTAGACCGGGTCGCCCACGACCGGGAGGCCGATCGCGGCGAGGTGGACGCGGATCTGGTGCGTCCGACCGGTCTCGAGCCGCACGTCCAGCAGCGCGTGCCGGTCGAGCAGCCGTTCGACCTCGAAATGGGTGACCGCGTCACGAGGCATGTCCGTGTCGAGCGAGTGGCGCGTGGGCTCGCGCCGGTCGCGCCCGATCGGCGCCTCGATCCGCCCGCTCCACGACCGCGGCCGTCCGCGCACGAGGGCCTTGTACCGCCGCTCGAGGCTCCTCGCTCGAACGAGCTCCTGGAGCTTGGCGTAGGCCTCCTCGCTGCGCGCGACGACGAGCAGGCCCGACGTGTCCCGGTCGAGCCGGTGGACGATCCCCGGCCGCTCCTCGTCGCCGCCCGCGGCGAGCCCGACGAGCCCGTGCACGAGCGTGCCCGAGTCGTGGCCCGGCGACGGGTGGACGACGACCCCCGCAGGCTTGTCGACGACGAGCAGGTGCTCGTCCTCGTACGCGATCCGGAGCGGCACCTCCTCGTGCTGCAGCTCGCTCGGCTTGGCCTCCGGGGTCGCGAGCTCGATCTGCTCGCCTCCCTCGAGCCGATGGCTCTTCGGCCGCCGCTGCCCGTCGACCACCGCCGCTCCCTCCTCCAGAAGCCGCTCGGCGGCCGTCCGCGACCCGACCTCGGGCAGCGAGGCCAGGAAGCGGTCGAGCCGCTCGCCCGCAGCCTCGGCGGGGACGCGCAAAGGCATCGCTTGCGATGCCGCCATCAGGAGGCGCAGGCCTTCCCCGTGCCTCCGTCGGCAATGACAGGTCGAGGCGCTCGCGGGCTCAGCACTGGATGTGACTCAGCGCGACCGAGTCTCGCCGATCAGCAGGGCGAGGAAAAGGATCGCCACACCGATCACGATGAAGCTGTCCGCGAGGTTGAAGGCGGGCCAGTAGCGCAGGTCGAGGAAGTCCGTGACGTGCCCGAGCCGGATCCGGTCGATCAGGTTCGACGTCGAGCCGCCGATCAGCAGGCCTAGGGCCACGGGCAGGACGGGGTGCCGCGCACCGGAGCGCGCGAAGTAGAGCAGCATCCAGGCCACCGCGAATGCAGTGAGTGCCGTGACGATGACCGTCGCACTCGAGAAGAGCCCGAACGCGATCCCCGAGTTCTGCACGTGGTGGATCGAAAACGGGCCGAGGACGTGCAGCGACTCGTCGAAGGCGAGCTGGGAGGAGACGATCCACTTCGTCAGCTGGTCGGCCGCGATCGCCGCCAGGACGACCGCTCCCAGCCCCACCCATTGAGGCGCGCGCGCCGCCAGTGAGCGCTCCGCCACCGAGACCGGCGTCAGCGCGTCCGTGCTAGACCCCACGCGGACGTCGAGCGTCCGCGGAGCGGGCTCCGTCACCCGCGTTCCTCCTTGCGCTTGCAGTCGATGCACCGTGTCGTCCAAGGCAGCGCTTCGAGCCGCTCGGCCGCGATCGGCCGCCGGCACGAGAGACAGTCGCCGTAGGTTCCCTCGTCGATGCGCTTGAGCGCCCCGTCGATCGCCCCGAGCACCCGCTCCTCGTTCTCCTCCAGCGTGTAGTCGAGCTCGCGGTCGAAGGTGAACGTGGCGAGGTCGCCGGGGTGGTTGTCGCTCGGGATCTCCTGGGTCTCGTCCTGAAGCGAGCCCGGGTGCTCCTGGTGCAAGTACTCGATGGCCTCCTGGGCGCGCTGCCGCTCCTCGAGCAGCCGTTGCCGGAAATAGTCGGTGTCGACGGTCGTGCTCACAGCGTGGCCTTCCGACCCACACTGTGTCGACCGGTCATTTCAGACGGCCGCCCGGGCAGAGCCCGGACGGCCTGGAAGCGCCGTCGCAAACGCCGGCTCATAGCGCACGCTCCAGCCTGCGCTCACCCTCGGCCGCGTCGATGCCCTCCATCAGGACGACCTTCTCCTGCGCGGTGTGGCCGGAAACGATCGAGAGAGAGCGGCGCGGGAGATCGAGCCGCTTTGCGAGCAGGTCGAGCACAGCCTCGTTGGCGCGTCCGGCCTCACGCGGCGCGGCGACGCGGACCTTCCAGCCGTCGCCGTGGCGGCCGACGACCTCGCTGCGTCGCGCCCCCGGGGAGACGCGGAGCCGCAGGCGGGTCGAAGGCTCGGCCATGCGCCCAGTATAGGTTCGGCCGCCCGCCGTCAGGCGGCCTGAGCTTCGCCCTGGGCGTTCTCCACGGAGTCGAGCGCGGCCTCGAGCAGCGCGCGCACTTTTCGCGTCTCGCCCAGCAGGCGTTCACGCTCGGACGAAGCTGCGCGCGTGACCGCGCGGGCCTCGGCGTGGGCCTCCGCGAGGATGATCGCCGCCTCGCGCCT
>JBKPHO010000367.1:0-1366 GCA_046729915.1 Actinomycetota bacterium
CAGGCCGACGATCTCGCCGCGGGAGACGGACAGGCTGAGGTCGCGGACGGCCGGGACGCCGTCGTACGCGACCTCGAGACCGTCGAGCTCGAGAATCGCCTCAGGCATCGGGCACCGTCTCGACCGCGGTGTCGCCCAGATACGCCGCGGCCACGTCGAGGTTGCCTCGGATCTCCGCAGGCGTTCCGGCCGCGAGCGTCTTGCCCTGGTCGAGGACGTGGATCCGGTCGCAGACCGCCATCACCAGCGCCATGTTGTGGTCGATCAGCAGGACGCCGGCGTCGAAGTCGTCTCGAATCGAGCGCACCACTCCTTCCAAGTCCGGCACCTCGGCCTCGGGCAGTCCCGCGGCGGGCTCGTCCAGCAGCACGAAGCGGGGGCTCGAAGCAAGAGCACGGGCGACCCCGAGCCGCCGCTCGTCTCCGTGCGGCAGCGTGGCGGCCGACCGGTCGGCGCGGTCGCGCAGGGCGAGCAGGTCGAGCAGCCGGTCGGCCCGGCGGCGCGCCTCGCGCGGCCCTGCGCGTACCCCGAGCGCCGCGACCTCGACGTTCTCCCTGACGGTCAGGCCGCGAAACGAGCGGCTGTGTTGGAAGGTGCGGGCGAGCCCCTCCCGGCCGCGGCGATTCGGGCGCCAGCGGGTGATGTCGCGGCCCCGGAGCTCGACCCTGCCCGCGGTCGGGAAGTCGAAGCCGCTGATCACGTTGACGAGCGTGGTTTTGCCCGCCCCGTTCGGGCCGATCAACCCCACGATCTCGTGCCGGTGCAGCTCGAGCGTGACCTCCTGGAGCGCGTCGACACCCTCGAAGGATCGAGAGACGGCGGTGGCCCGGAGCGTGTCTCCGGGCCACCGTTCCTGCCGAGGCGCCTCCTGCGCCGGCACCGACACCTAGTGCCCCGTCAGGTGATGCTGCCGAGCTCCTGGGTCGCGAGCACCAAGCCAGAGGCCACACTCGCCCGCGGCCAAGGCTGGTTGCCTTGGCAAGGACGAGGGTGGGCTCTGGCGCCGTGTGATCGCGGGCCAGGGGCCGGCGTGCATTGCCTGATGGGGCACTAGCCGATGCTGGCCGGCTTGCCCGCGGAGATGCTCCCGACGTACTTGCCCTTGTTGTTCTCGACCTCGATCACGCGGTACGAGCGGCCGAAGACCGTGTGGAACCTCGCCGAGAAGCTGATCTTCCCGGAGATCGTCGGCAGGCCCCTGAAGTGCTCGAACTTCGCGGCCAGCACGCTGCCCTTCGTCGAGCCCTTCGAGCGCTTGATCGCGGTCACGAGCGCGTCGATCGCCGTCGCCCCGGTCACGAAGCTGCCGGTCGCCGGAGCGCCCTGCCGCGCCTTGATCTGACGGAAGAGCTTGCGCACCGCCGCG
>JBKPHO010000368.1:0-1215 GCA_046729915.1 Actinomycetota bacterium
ACGTCGAGCCGTTCGTCTCGCACAAGCTCTCGCTGGACGAGGTCAACCGCGGCTTCGAGCTGATGGAGGCCCAGGACGGCATCCGCAGCGTGATCGACTTCGCCTAGAGGAGACGCCGGACCGCGTCGAGTGTCTCGGCGAACTCCGACGCGAGCGGGTCGATCAACTCGAAGTGGCCGGCGCCCGGCAGCGTGACGAGCTCCGCCTCGCCGCCGGCCGCTTCGACGTAGTGCTTGCTCATCTCGTACGGGACCGACTCGTCGTCGGTGCCGTGGAGGATGATCTGGGGCACGCCGAGCGGGAGCAGCTCGATCGGCGAGCCGTCCCGGAAGTGCTCGGGCGCCATGTAGCGGGCCGGGGCGCTGTCCAGCCCCCTCCGCGCGATCGAGTCGGCGACGTCCGAGACGGGCGCCAGGGCGACGACCGGCAGACGCGCACGCTTTGCCGCCCAGAGCGCGAGCTGGCCGCCGGCCGAGTGGCCGACGAGCACGACGCGGTCCTGCCCGAGCGGCAGGCGGTCGAGGTACGCCAGGGCGAGCGCAAGGTCCTCGCGCGCGGCCGGCCACTCGCCGCCGGGGACGCCGACGGAACGGTACTCGAGGTTCCAGGTCGCGATGCCGGCGTCGGTCAGGGCGCGGCTCATGTGGCCCGTGTGGATCAGGTTGTAGATCGCCTGCCAGTAACCGCCGTGGAGGACGATCGCGAGCGGAAACGGCGGCTCGCCCGGAGGCACGCGGAGGTCGCCGAACTGCAGCGGTTCAGGCCCGTACGCAAGCCGCACGCCGGCCGCGGGCGGCGGCGGGTCGGTGAGGATGTCGTGGCTGTCGCGCACCGCGCTCCGACCCTACCCCTGATCAAGTAACAGTCTGTTACTTGCTGCCTTCGAACGCGCAGGGGCGCTGGGGGTTCCGGCGGGAGAGCTCTTGTAACAGTCTGTTACTTGGAGGGCTCGGCCGGCGCGTTCCAGACTTGGATGACCGGTTGCTCGCGCTCGTAGCCGAGGGCGCCGAGCGTGGCCGGCTCGAGCGCGAAGAGGCGCCCGTCGCTCGGTGCGAGGCCCAGCCATCGCGCCGTCAGGACGCGCAGGAAGTGGCCGTGGCCGAAGACCAAGACGTCCCCCTCGTGGCGCCGGAGCTCCTCTACGACCCGGTCGGCCCGCGCCCCGGCCTGCTCCACGCTCTCCCCGCCGGGAGCGCCGTAGCGCCAGATCGTCCA
>JBKPHO010000369.1:0-1207 GCA_046729915.1 Actinomycetota bacterium
ACGGGCGGCTTCGGCGGCGAGATCGCCGCGACGATCGCCGAGGAGGCCTTCGAGGACCTCGACGCGCCGCTGAAGCGGATCACCGCGCCGGACGCGCCCGTGCCGTTCTCGCCGCCGCTGGAGAAGGCCTACATCCCGCAGGTCGAGGACGTCGCGGCCGGGATCAGGGAGCTCGCGGAGTACTGATGGCTACCGCCTCGGCGATCGACGTCGTGATGCCCCAGATGGGCGTCTCCGTCTCGGAGGGCACGATCACGAAGTGGCTCAAGCAGGAGGGCGAGCCGGTCGCGGCCGACGAGGCGCTGCTGGAGATCTCGACCGACAAGGTCGACACCGAGGTGCCGAGCCCCGGTTCGGGCGTCGTGCAGCAGATCCTGGTGCAGGAGGGTGAGACCGTGGAGGTCGGGACGAAGCTCGCCGTGATCGCGCCGGAAGGCGCGGCGGCGGAGGCTCCGCCGGCCGAGCAGCCACCGGCCGAGCAGCCACCCGCCGAGCAGCCACCCGCCGAGCAGCCGCCCGCCGAGCAGCCGCCCGCCGAGCAGGCTCCGGCAGAGCCCGAGCCGGCAACCGCGCAGGCTGCCGCGGAGGCGGCAGCGCCCTCGAGCGCGGAAGGTGAGGCTCCGGCCCCGGCGCCCACTCCGACCGAGCCGGCGGCGCCGGCCCCGGCGGCTCCCGAGCCCGCGCCGGCCGAGGCCGACGGGGCAGGCGAGAAGACGTTCGTCTCGCCGGTCGTCGCACGGATCGCCTCCGAGCACGGCGTCGATGTCTCCGAGGTTCCGGGCACGGGCCGCGGAGGCCGCGTGACGAAGAAGGACATCCTCGCCTTCGTCGAATCGGGCCCGCCCGCGGCGGCACCCGCTCCCGAGGCTGCGGCTGCACCCGCTCCCGAAGCTCCGCCGGCTCCGGCCCCGGTCCAGGCGCCTCCCGAGCCCGCTCCTGCGCCGGCCGCCCCAGCGCCGACGCCCGAGCCGGCCGTCGCACAAGCACAGCCCGAGCCGGGCGAGAGCTTCGAGCCGGTGACAGCCATGCGGCGCGGGATCGCCGAGCACATGCGGCGCTCGCTCGACACCTCGGCGCACGTGACCAGCGCGATCGAGGTCGACATGTCGAACGTGGTCGCGATCCGGAGGAAGCTCAAGGGCGAGTACCAGCAGGCCTACGGCGTCAACCCCACCTACCTCGCGTTCGTCGCGCGGGCGGCCGTCGA
>JBKPHO010000370.1:0-2042 GCA_046729915.1 Actinomycetota bacterium
GAATCGCCTTCGGCTCGGTTCGAGCTGGGAAGGCAACGATCTGGGTCATGCGCCCGGACGGGTCGGGCCGGAGGCGGCTGAGCCGGGTCTACGGCGAGTACCCGGCCTGGTCGCCGGACGGAAGGAAGATCGCCTTCGACCACATCTCCCCTGGCTCCACCGACTGGGACATCTGGGTCATGAACGCCGACGGCTCCCATGTGAGGCCGCTGATCGCTTCAGGGACGACCGAGCAGGGTCCCGCCTGGTCGCCGGACGGGAGGACGATCGCCTACGAGTCCGACCGAGGCGCACCGCCGAACTACGACCGCATCTGGCTCGCCCGTTCCGACGGCTCGGGCCGGCATCTCCTCACGAGACGGCTCGGGGAACGTCCGGTGTGGTCGAAGCGCGGCGGGGACGTGCTGTTCACCGCCGCCCGAATCTTCGTCGTCCGGCGAGACGGCTCCGGCCTGAGGTCGATTCAGGTCCCGGGTGAACCCTTTCTCGCAGACTGGACGCGCTAATCGCCAGAGATACTGCGGCGCGCGCCGACCATGCGCGAGCCGTACCAGTCTGCGTTCCTGACTACCTCGACCTCCAGGCCGCTGGGCGGGCGCACCAGCGTGACAGATGCGGTCCGCTCGGAGAGGCCAGCCTCGGGACGGGATCAGCGTGCGGCGCAGACCGCAAACGTCCCGCCCGTCGCCAACGGAGACAACGCTCCATCCCGCACATGTCCCGCGGGAGGTCGCCGGAACCTCCCGCAGGCGCCGGGTAATCCCCGCAAGCCAAGCGCCGAAACGTCCTGCTCACAACTCGTGCTCGGGACGATCGAGCGGAAGTGTCGCTCGACGATCTCGAGCGTCTCGAGAACCGGCCTTTGTGCCAGGAGCTCGGTGTAGTTCTTCGCGCCCTCCCGGTCGTGGCCGCGACCAGGATCCTCGGGCGGAAGATGTCCGATGGCATACCAACGCCAGCCGCCCGGTGCTGCGGCGTCTCGGTAGATGGCAGCTGTCAACTGGTGGTGGCAACGGTCGCGCACGTGGCGAAGGCCGTCGAGATGTCGGTCCTGCGGCTCGACCAGGCGAAACCACGTGTCCCATAGCGAATGAGCCCAGCTCAGGGCCTCGAACAGCGACGGGTAGACCTCGCGAGCGCTGTCCGCTCCGAGAGCCGCCTGCTCCCGAAACCGCTCGACAGCGTCCACGTAACCGCGAACGAGCCAGGAACCAGGTGTAGACCCAAATGCACGCATCTATCGCGCCGACCGCTTGGACACGGAAGCCTTGAGAGTCTTCAGGACGAAGACCCGCGGGTAGGGTGCTTGACCGAGAGCAGCTCATCGTGAGCGGGGAACGGGGCTCCGGAGCCTGGTTCGACCTGGGCGCCGGAGCCCGACCCGCTTCATCCGGCTCGACTTCAGGTTGTCGTTTGCTCCTCGGCCGGGGGCTCTTCCGCCGCCGGCTCCTCGGCAGGCGCCGCTTCCGCGGCCCGCTCCGAGGGTGCCTCCTCCGCTGCTGGTTCCTCACCGGCCTGCTCCTGCGCCGGCTGTTCCTCCGCGGACCGCTCAGCCGACTCCTCGACGACGGGCCTCCTTTCTTCCTCACCTCCCCTCCCGCGTCTCAGGCGCATTCGCTGCCTTAGCCGATTGATCACGGCCTCCACCTCCCGTTGAGCTTCGATGCGTTTGGTTCCGGCGCCGGCGCTTTCGACCTCGGTGGGGGCTCCGCCCGGACCGCCGGGCTGGACGTGCCTGCGCCGGGTCTGCGGGGACTCCGTCGCCGACGGTCGCGGCGAGCGATGTAGGACGACCAGCTCCTCTCCCGGGGGGATCTCTGCGACCTCTTCCACCGGGATGATGAGGAGAAGCCGGCCGAGGCGGCCGGCGCGGACGGCGATCACGTCCGGCCGATCGCAGCGGGATGCGTACCGCACCTCCTCGACGAAGCCAACCCGGCCCTGCGGCGAGTCGACGCGAAATCCTTCGCAGCGTCGAAGCCAGTAGTCGAGGTCAGAGGCGGTGCCTCTCGGACGATGGGGGCCGGCAGCCATCGCAGATC
>JBKPHO010000371.1:0-1148 GCA_046729915.1 Actinomycetota bacterium
GACCCGCCCGGGTTGAGGAACTCGAGCTTGGCGAGAACGGTCGCGCTGCCGGTCGGAACGATGTTCTGGAGCCTGACCAGCGGCGTGTTGCCGACCAGCTCGAGCAGCGTCGGGTACTCGCGCTCCACGAGCGAAGGGTAATGCCTCGAACCTACGCCGCTGCGCGCGCGGGCTCGCCCTCGGCGACCTCGATCTTCGTCCCGCGCAGCAGCACGAACGCGGCCAGCGCGCCGAGGAGGGCGAGGCCGATCAGCGCCCAGAACGCGTCCTGGTAGCCCGAGGTGAAAGCCTCGGCTGGCGAATGCCCGGTCTTGAGGAGGGCGTTCGCGCTCGAGACGAAGATCGTCGAGGCGAGGGCCACGCCGATCGCGCCGCCGATCTGCTGGTTGGTGTTGATCAGGCCCGAGGCGAGACCGGCATCGGACGGCGCGACCTGCGCGAGCGCGGCGATCGTGACCGGGACGAACGAGAAGGCCAACCCCAGCGCGAAGGTCAGGTACGCCGGGAGCAGGTCCGGCCAGTAGTGGCCGTGAACGGGGATCTGCGTGTAGTAGCCCATCGACGCGGCGAGGATCAGGAGCCCGGCCACGATCACCGGCCGCGGGCCGAAGCGGGTCGTCAGCGCCTGCGCAACGCCGGCCCAGATCACCGTCGTGCCCGCAGTCGCGAGGAAGGTGACGCCGGTCTTGAGCGCCGACCAGCCGAGCACCTGCTGGACGTAGAGCGTGAGCACGAGGAAGTTGGCGAAGATCACGGCACCCAGCAGGAAGCCGACGACGTTGGCGGCGAGCAGCGAGCGGATCCGGAAGATCCGGAACGGCATCAGCGGCGCGCGGGAGCGCAGCTCGATCAGGACGAAGACCGCCAGGATCGCGACGGAGGCGATCAGCAGCAGGATCGTGCGCGCGGACCCCCAGCCGACGTCGGGCGCCTTCGAGATCGCATAGACCAGGAGCGCGAGGCCGCCGGTCACCGTCACCGCGCCCGCGGCGTCGAAGCGGCGGTGGCCCAGCTCCGCCCGGCTCTCGGGCACGATCGGCAGCGTGAGAGCGAAGACGAGCGCGCCGACCGGGACGTTGACGTAGAAGATCCACTCCCAGCCGAGGTATTTGGTCAGGATCCCGCCGAACAGCACTCCGGCCGCGGCG
>JBKPHO010000372.1:0-5971 GCA_046729915.1 Actinomycetota bacterium
GTCAGGCCGTCGACGAAGCTCTGGCCGGTTCCGTAGCCGCCGTAGTGCGCGAACACCGAGGCCAGCACGGCCACTCCGAAGACGCCGCCGAGCTCCCGGATGGCGTTGTTGGCGCCGGAGGCCTGGCCCTCCTCCTCCGGCCGGACCGCCGAGAGGACGACGTTGGCGACCGGAGCGAAGTAGAGCGCCATGCCGATCCCGGAGAGGATGAACGGCGTGACAAGCTCACCGTAGGCCACGGTCGGCGTCGAGACGAACGCTATCCTGGCCTGCCCGGCGGCGTGAATCGCCAGCCCGGTCGCCATCAGCGGCCGGCCGCCGATGCGGTCGGAGAGCGCGCCGGCGATCGGTGCGACGAAGATCGGCATCGCCGTCCACGGCAGGATCCGCAGCCCCGCGTCCAGCGGCGAGTAGCCCTGCACCGTCTGGAAGAACTGCGCGAGCAAGAAGATCGAGCCGAACATCCCGAAGAACATCAGGAAGGAGGCGCCGTTCGCCGCGGTGAAGGTGCGGTTGCGGAAGAAGCGCAACGGCAGCATCGGCTGGGCCGCCCGCAGCTCCCAGAGCACGAACAGGGCGAGCACGATCACGCCGGCCAGGATCGCGAAGACGATCTCGGTGCTCCCCCAGCCGACGGAGTTGCCGCGCACGAGGCCCCAGACGATTCCGAAGAGTCCCGCGCTCGCCAGGCCGACGCCCGGCAGGTCGAGCGCGTCGTTCGGGCCGCGGGTCTCGCGCAGGCGCAGCGCCGCGAGCGGGATCAGCGCGAGCCCGATCGGGACGTTGAGCCAGAAGATCCACTGCCAGGAGATGCCCTCGACGACCGCGCCGCCGACGAGCGGGCCGATCGCGACCGCGAGACCGCTGATCCCTCCCCAGGCGCCGAGCACGAGCCCGCGCCGTTCCGCCGGGACGGCCGCGCTGAGGATCGTCAGCGTCAGCGGGGTCACGATCGCGCCGCCGAGGCCCTGCAGGGCGCGCGCGGCGATCAGGACCTCGATCGACGGCGCCAGCGCGGCGGCCGCCGAGGCCAGCGTGAAGATCGCGAGGCCGATCGTGAACAGGCGGCGTCGGCCGAAGCGGTCGCCGAGCGCGGCGCCGGTGATCAGCAGCACGGCGAAGGTCAGTGTGTAGGCGTTCACCGTCCACTCGAGCCCGCTGAGGCTCGCGTCGAGGTCCTTGCGGATCACCGGCAGCGCGGTCGTGACGACGAGGTTGTCCAGCGTCGTCATGAACAGCGCGACCGAGGTGATCGCGAACGTCCAGATGGTTTGGGTGCGGGCCGTCATGCGTCCCTCCTCTCTTGGCTAGTTATTGCTCACTTACTTGGACTAGAAAAAAAGGCACGGCTACTCGGTGTCCATGCAAGCCTTGATCAGGCGCTTCGCCCACGGGTCGGGCTGGTCGAGCAGGTCCATCGCGGCGAAGACGTTCAGGAGCATCCCGAACGCGAAGAAGTCACGAACGCGGTCGGCTTCGGCTCCCGAGACGCGTTCCACGTACTCGACGAGCCTGCCGTAGCCGTCGCGCACGATCTGGCGCACGTCCGGGTCGTCGCAGTCGGCGTAGGCCTGCATCTGCGCTCGTAGGCGCGTGCGGTCCTTGAGGAGGCCCGTGTAGGCGCTGCCGATCGCGTCGAGCGCGTCCTCGCCGGTCTTGCCGGCGGCGGCTTCCTGGAAGAGCTGGAGCGTCTCGCGCAGGCAGCGCCGTACCGACTCGAGGTAGAGCTCCTTCTTCGTTCCGAAGAGCCGGAACAGGTAGGGCTGCGAGATGCCGGCCTTGCGCGCGATGGTGTCGGTCGAGGTTCCGTCGAGCCCGTGTTCGCCGAACTCGTCCATCGCGACGAGGAGGATCTCCTCCCGCCGCTCTTCGGCCGTCTTGCGTTCGGTAACAGCACTCATAACGAGGAAGTTATCACTCACTCACAACCGTTGTCAAGCCTCGCGCCAAAACCGGGGTCAGATCTTGCATTGCCACATCCCAGCAACGACTCTGTGCCAACCCGTCCACAGCTTGGGCGAGAGACCCCAGCTCATACCGCCGGAATTCACACTTCCGGCGCACCTCGGCAAGGGCTTCTCCGAACCGATGCGTTACTGCAAGATCTGACCCCGGGGTTGGCGCCCCGGCCGGAGCGAGCACCGCTGGCCCGCTCCGGCTTGGCGCCGTCGGCTCACGGGCGGGCGAGGTCGACTCCGTGCGGCCTTCCCGTGTAGTCGAGCGTGTCGACCACGGCGTCGTTCTGCCGGTGGTCGATCACCGCGACTCCGGCACCCGGGCCCTCGAAGGCGGCGAAGGTGAAGTGACCGTTCTTCGAGGTCCACTGATGGCCGGCAATCGTCCCCGGGCCGCCGATCGTGACGACCTGGTAGGCGAGCGTGTCCGTGTCGATGATCGCCACCTGAGCAGGCGTGCCGCGCAGGCCGACCGTCAAGAGCTTCTCGTCCGCAGAGAGCCGCAGCGTGTCGGGCATCGGGCTGAGGGCGATGGTGGCGACGATCTCGCGGCGCTCGAGGTCGACGACCCGCAGCGCGTTGCCGGCGCGGCAGGCGAGGTACGCGCGCTTCCCGTCGTTGGTGATCGCGAGCTCGTGCACGTTGGGCACGGTCATCGTCCAGAGCGGCTCGCCGGTCAGTGGATCGAGAGCGGCGAGCTCATTCACCATCTCGTTCGCCACGTACAGCACGTGGCCGTTGTGCGAGAACACCGCGGCGTGTGAGCGTGCTGCCGGGTTCGTGCTGGCCTGCCACTCGCCGACCAGCGTGTCGGTGTGCGTGTCGATGACGCCGACCCTGTTCGTGCCGAACTCGCCGAATGCGATCAGGTTTGCTCCGACGCTCGCATGGACGTGGTGCGGTCGAGGCCCGGTGAAGATGCGCTTCAGCACCACGCCGGTCTCGGCGTCGACGATCGCGATCGCCGGCGGCGTTCCGAACTCCTCCGAGACGTAGAGCTTGCCCTTCGCGTAGGCGAGATCGCCCGGTTGCGACCCCGTCCGCATCGCAACGGTGGCCACCACGTCCCCGCTGACGGCGTCGAAGCCCCGGATCGAGTCTGCGCCCCGGTTCGCGACCCAGATCGTTCCGTTCACTTCCCGCCGGTCGCCGCTGCGCGCCAGGGCGGCCGAGCCGACCACCCCGAGGCTGACCAGCACGGCCACCAGGACGAAGATTGCGCGTCTAGTTCTCATGACTCCTCCTTGCTGCGCGGGAACTCACGTGTCTCGACGATGCGCGCGTACGCGACGCCCGCCTGGTCGCAGGCGTGGACGACCCCCTCGCGGCCGGAGCTCTCGAACCTGCAGAAGCACGACTCCTCTTCCGGAACGAAGGTCGAGCCGACGTAGCGCACGTCGACCCCCTCGGCCGCGAGCCGCTCGGCCGCCTCGGCGAGCCGCTCGCCGGCCTCGTCGAGCTGGCCGTCGGTGACGCCGGGCAGGTACCGCTCGACCAGGTACTTCCTCACCCGGCCGACGCTAGGACTGGCTCGCCGCGCCTACAACCGGGAATATCCCTGGACTTGCCTCAGTCGCCGGAGCGGCGCGAGGCTGCGAGCTCCGTGCGCGAGCGCACACCGAGCCGCCGGTAGACCTTGGAGAGGTTCCACTCCACCGTCTTCGTGCTCAGGTGGAGCGCCTGAGCGACCTCCTTGTTCGAGCGACCGGCGACGACGAGCTCCACGATCTCCGCCTCGGTTCCGGAGAGCCCCTCCCGCGGCGACGAGCGCCCGCCGATGCGGCGCAGCTCGCGCCGGGCGCGCTGAGCCCACAGCGGCGCGCCGAGGCGCTCGAAGATCTCGAGCGCGCGACCGAGCGTCTCGCGGGCCGCCTGTTTCCTACGTGCCTGCCGCTGCACCGTTCCCAGTGCGAGGAGGCTGCGCCCGAGCGACAGCGGGATGCCCACCTGCTCGCCCGTGGCGACCGCCGACTCGAGCTCGGCCTGCGCGGCCCCGAGATCGCCCTCGGCCGCGGCCAGCAGCCCGCGGCCGCGTGCGACAGCCGCCGCGGCCCAGGGAAAGCCGAGCATGCGCTGGGCCTCCTCGGCCGGACGCAACAGCTCCCTGCCCTCCTCCACGCGCCCGAGCTAAGCCAGCGCCTCGGCGGCGTCGAAGGTCTGTTCGATCAGCGGGGCGCCTAGGCGCCGGTACACGTCGACCGCCGGCTCGAGCACCTCGTAGGCCGCCTGGTAGCGCTCCAGCGAGAGCTCCAGGAAGCCGAGCGCGGCCCGCGGCCCGCCGGAGCTCCAGCCTCGCCCGTCCGTCATGACGAGCGCCTGCTCCGCCTTTGCGCGCGCCCCTTCGACGTCGCCCTGCGCCGCCTGGACGTGCGCCAACGTGAAAAGGCCTCGCGGCTCCGCGGCCTCGCGACCGGTCTGGACGGAGACGTCGTACGACTCCTTCGCCACCTGCGCGGCCCAGTCCCAGTTGCCGCTCTCGTACTCGAGCGAGGCGAGCAGGAAGAGCGGGAGGTTCACCGCGGCGTCCCCGGTCGCCCGCCCCTGCTCGCAGACGCGCTCGAGCAGCGGGCGCGCTCGCTCGAGCTCTCCCGCGAGCGAAAGCGCCCACGCAGAGCTCACCCTCGGCCCGTGGCTGAGGTCGTAGCGCCCGAGCTTCTCCTCCAGCGCGATGGCGCGCTCGAAGAGCTCGGTCTCGAGCCCGTCGCCGCAGAGCAGCGCGTAATGGCCGATCATCGCGAGCGCACGGGCGAGGGTCGGCGCGTCGCCGAGCCGTTCGGCGATCTCGGCGGCCTCCCGCGCGTAGCCTTGCGCGGCCCGGAAGCCCTCCTGCTTCGCGGCCGGAAAGGTGAGGCTCTCGAGGACCCGCGCGCGGAGGAGGTCGTCGCCGTCCGTCTCGCGCAGCGCGCGGCGGAAGAGCTCGAGGCCGACGCGTGTGTCCTGGCCCTCGAACCGGATCTTGCCCAGGCTCCAGAGCAGCTCGGCGCGGGTGCGGCCCGGCGGCGCGTGCTCGAGCTCTTCTTCGAGGAGCTCGACCGCTCGCGTCGTGGCTCCCGCCGCGTAGCGGAGCTCGGCGGCGACCAGCCGTCGTGCATGAGCCTCCTCTCGCAGCTTCGGTGGCGTGAGCAGAAGCGCCTGTTCAGCCAGCTCCGCCGCCATCGCGACCGCGCCGCGCGACCTCGCATGCTCCGCCGCGGCCTCGAGCGCAGACGCAACATTCGCGTCCGGCCCCTCGGCGGCCAGCGCCAGATGCCTGGCACGCTCCTCGGTGTCGAGGACGACGTCGGCCAGCCGGCGATGAACGGTGCGCCTCGTGCGCGGGGTCGCGGCCCCAAGGTGGATCGACGCCAGCAGCGGGTGCGTGAACTGGATCTCGTCGCCCTCGAGCTCGATCACGCACGCGGCGACCGCGCGCTCCAGGTCACGGCTGGTCCGCTCCGTAGAGCCAACGGCACGCTCGACCACCGTGACAGTCGGGCGGGACAGCGCCGAGGCGAAACGAAGAGTCGCGCCGGCCGGACGCGGAAGCTGCGCGAGCCGCCCCTCGACGAGCTCGCGCAGGCTCGCCGGCACCGGCAGCGGCTCCCCCGGCGCCGGCTCTGCGCCGGACCGCTGAAGTGCGCGGACGAGCTCCAGCGCGAAGAACGGGTTCCCGCCCGAGCACTCGTGAACCTGAAGGAGCACGGGCCGCGGGAGCGCAACGCCCAGATGCGCGACGACGAGCTCGTACAGCGCCGCGACGGTGAGCGGCCCGACCTCCAGGCGCTCGAGCCGCTCGTCTCCGAAGGCGCGTGCCAGCTCGTTGGGACGCCGCTCCCCGGGCCCGACCCGGACACTCGCCAGCACGCCCACCGGCTCCGCCTCGAGGCGGCGGCAACCGAACTCGAGCACGCGCTCGGACGACGCGTCGAGCCACTGGAGGTCGTCCACCGCGACCACGACCGGCCCGCCCGGCGCAAGCAGCCGCAGCGCGCCGAGGAAGGCAGCGGCAACCGCCCGGTCGTCCGGCGCACCGTCCC
>JBKPHO010000373.1:0-3857 GCA_046729915.1 Actinomycetota bacterium
GGGTCGTCTTGCCCGCGCCGTTGCGGCCGAGCAGCGCGAGGCGGTCGCCTTGGCGCAGCTCGAGGTCGACGGGCCCGACGCGAAACCCGTCGCGCTCGACGACGGCACGTGCGAGCCGCGCGACCAGGTCGCCGCCGCGCCCCTGTGGCGAGAGCTCCAGCCGGAGCTCCCACGGCGTCCACGGCTTGTCGACGCGCTCGAGCCGGCCGAGCTTCTTCGCGGACGCCTTCTTGATGTCCTTCGTCTTCTTCTTCTTGCGGCCCTGGCCGTACCCGCGCTCCTCCCACCGGCGCATCCGCTGGGCCTGCGCCTCGAGTCGCGCGCGCTCGACCCGGTAGCCGGCATAGGCCGACTCGTGCCGCTCCCGGGCCGCCGCCCGCTGCTCGACCAACTCGCCCCATCCACCCGCGTAGACGCGGACCCGTCGCGTCTCGGCCTCGAACTCGACGATGCTCGTCATCCGCTCGAGGAAGGCGCGATCGTGCGAGACGGCGACGATGCCGCCGCGGTGGCTGTCGACGAAGCGCTCCAGCAGCTCGAGCGCGGCGAAGTCGAGGTCGTTCGTCGGCTCGTCGAGCAGCAGCACGTCGGCGTCTGCGGCCAGGATGGCCTCGAGCTTGCGCCGTGCCGTCTCGCCGCCGGATAGCCCGTCCTCGGCGCACTCCTGCGCGAGGTAGACGACACCGAGGCCCGGCGGCTCGCGGCTCACGGTGCCGGAGTCCGGCTCCTCGAGCCCGGCCAGCAGGCGGAGCAGCGTCGACTTGCCGATGCCGTTCGGGCCGACGACGCCGATGCGGCTCGCCGGTGTGACGCTCAGCGAGAGCCCGTCGAGGACGACGGTCTCGCCGTAGGACTTGGTGATCGTGCGGGCGGCAAGCGTGCCGCGGAAACGGTGCATGCGGAGGACCCCCTGGCCGAGAGGAACGAGAGCGTGGTATCGGTCAGCAGGTCCGCATAGACGGGGCAGGGCCCCGTGGGAAGCCTAGCCCGAAGCCCGCCGGTCCGGAAACGGCGTGACTCCGCCCAATCCCCTGTGTAAGCTCGCAGGAGGATGCTCCGACGGTCAGCCGCGCTGGCGTCCGCGGTTGCCCTGGTGACCGCGGCTGGGGCCTCGGCAGAGGTCGTCGCGCGCGGCGTAGAGGACGGACTGCTCGCGCTGGGGGCGAAGGGGCCTTCGGTCGCGTTCGTGCGCGGCTCGGCACTCGTCATCTCGACCCGCTCGCCGAACGGGCGCTGGGTCGAGGCGAAGGCCGCCACCGTCGCCTCGGGCTCGAGCGTGATGGCGTTCGAGATCGGAAAGACCGGGCCGGTCGCGCTCGTCGAGGGCGGCGATTCGCGCTCGCTCTCGCTGGTGCGACGCAAGTCGGTCGGCTGGCAGACGATCCGCCTCGTCGGCCGTCTTCCGGCGACGGTGCGGCTTGGCTGGCCGGGGCTCGTGCTCGACCGCCGCGGCCTGCCGGTCGTCGCATTCACGCGCTGGAACGGCGCGACGCTGAGCAGTCGGCTGCTGGTCGCGCGCGTGAACGCGAATGGGCGCGTCACCTCGCACCCTGTCACCGCGGAAGGCTTTCCGAGGAGCCTCGTGCCTCCGCCGGCCGCCCCGGTGCTGTTCGGCGGCCGCGTTCACGTGATCGAGTCGTACGGCTACCGCGGCGTCCTCGGGACGCTGGAGTGGTTCCCGCAGGGCCGCAGCTGGACGGGGTTCGGGCTCGACTCCGGGGTCGGCGACTTCCCGATCGGCCCTGTACTGGCCGGGCTCAACCCGAGCGGCGTCCTCCACGCGGCTTGGACGGAATCGCTCTCGACCTTCGACAACAGCGCCCCTGTGACGCTTGCCGCCCGCCGCAAGGTCGCGAGCTCGAGGTTCGTCCTCGACCGCGCGCTCACTACCGGCCTCGCGCTGCCGTCGTCGGGCCCCGAAGTGGCCGCGAACGAGTGGGTCGGCTCCAACGAGCTTGGCCTCTCGGGAAGCGACTACGTCTGGGCGGGGATGATCGTGTACGGGAAGACGCAGGTCGAGCTCGACGGCTGGCTCGCGGGGCTCGCGCTCTCGCCGCGCGGCGGGCGAGACGTGCTGCTCGGCGGGCCGGAGGGCCTGCGCTGGTTCCGCGCGACTCGCCGGCTGTCGACGCGCGTGACTCTCGAGGCACGGGCCCAGGGCGCGACCGTCCCGCTCCGCGGCAGCGTCTCCGGAGTGAGCGCCGGGAGGGTCACGCTCTACCGCGAGCGCCCGGGCGAGCGGCACCGGGCTATCGGCCGCGCGAACCTGAGCGGCGGCTCGTTCTCGTTCTCGGACCGCCCGATGGCGAGGTCGCTCCTTTATCGCGCGGTCTGGGTCGATCCGGCGAGCGGGATCCCGTACGCCGCGCTGCTACGCACGCCGATTTCCTAGGCCCTCAGCGGCTGCAGCTGCAGATCGCCTCGCCGAGCTCGCGGCGCTCGAACTGCATCCCGCAGCGCGTGCAGGTCGGCGGCAGGAGCTGAGCCCGGACGAAGAGCGCACGCATGAGCGTGGCCCAGAAGGCGAGGTGGGGGATCAGGGCCGCCGGCGAGTTGAGCACGTTCAGCGCGTTCACCTCGGCGTTATCGGCCACGCCGAGCGAGCGGTTTAGCGCGGGTACAATGGCGGCCGTGAGCTGGCTGTCTCTCGCGCTGCTGGTCTGCGCGGTCGCCGTCGTCATCGGGGCCGAGTGGCCCCGGCTCAGCCAGCGTCTCGGCCTCGAGGCCCGGGGCAAGCGGGAGCGGGCGCGGCGGAAGTCGCAGCTGCGGCTCCTCCGCAGCGAGACGGACGAGTTCGCGGCCAGCGTCGAGCGCGATCTCGACCAGCTGCCGACGATCGAGGATTTCGACCGCCGCAACTAGACGGCTCTAACGCACCGTGAAGGTGGTGACGAGCCGCCGCGTGTTCGGGAGCACCGACGCGGCGTTCTCGTTGTTCTTGGTCTCCTGGTAGTCGGAGGCGGTGAAGACCAGCCGGTGGCGGCCACCGCCGATTGCGCCGAGCTCGACGCGTGCACGGCCGCTCGCAGGCGCGTAGGCAATCCGGCGGGAGCGGCCGTCGATCGTGGCAACGAGGGAGGACGGGTCCACCCCGGAGCCTCGGTCCGTGACCCTCACGAGGAGACGTCCTCCGCCCGCGACCGTGCGAGTCACCAGCCGCACGGTCGGCGGCCTGGTGTCGTTTACCCAGAACCTGAAGGTGAAGCGGCCCGCCACGCGGCGGCTCGAGGTGTCGAAGACGAGGTCGTAGGCGCCGGGCGCGGGGCGGAAGACGCCGACGACGGGCTCGACCTGGAAGAAGCCCGGCTGATAGGGGTTGAGGCGGATCGGGAGCGCCGTGTAGCCCGCCAGCTGGTCCTCGTTCCCCGCGCGGACGAGGCGCGGCGAGATGCGCGAGCCCGGCGCCCTCGAGATCACGACGGCCCCCGCATTCGCGACCCGGCGGCGGAGAACGAAGCGGAAGACCTGTTCGGGGCCTTGCAGCCGCGCGGCCACGCCGAGCGGCCCGGGTGCGGCGGGATAGCGGTACGAGGAGACGAGCGCCCGACCGCTGCGCGTGTTGCCGTGGTAGAGGCCCGGCCGCCGCAACAGCGTGCGCCGCTCGCCGCGCAAGCGGGGCACGGTCACCCGCAGCCAGTAGGGGATCCGGCGCGTGACGGCGCCGCGCGTGAGGACGACGAAGCCGCTGGCGTCGCGCGCGGGTGCGCGTCGCGAGCCCACTGCGCGCACCGTCAGCGCTCCGGGAACGGTCGCCTGGCCCGGGACCCGCAGCGCGACGCCGACGGAGCGCGCAATCTGGTGGACCGAGACCCGCCATGAGCCGGCACCGCCTCCCGCATCGGAGAGCGCCACCCTGA
>JBKPHO010000374.1:0-3929 GCA_046729915.1 Actinomycetota bacterium
TCGAGGTCGACCTGGGCGGCCTCGCCGTCTTCGGCCACCGCCGCGAATGGGGCCGCGACCTCCCGCCGCATCCCGCGACGCCGCTCTTGCGCGTGCGCGTGCTGTCGCTGTTCGGCACCGCCGACCTCTGGCGCGTCCCGCCCAGCTGGGCTGCCCGGACCTTCGACGAGGTGATCCGGGGCCTCCGCCGAGGCGAGCACCGCGAGCTCCCGCCGCCCGCCACCAAGTAACAGGCTGTTACTAAGTGACCGCGGGCCCGACGGGTTGAATGCGCGCATGGACGAGTTTCCCGGCGGGATCCGACGGCTGACGTTTCCGCTGCCGCTCGGGATCCGGCACGTGCACTGCTACCTCCTGCCGGGTGATGACGGCTGGACGCTCGTCGACACCGGCCTCGGGCTACCCGAGGCCGCCGCGCGCTGGGAGCCGGTGCTTGCGCAGCTCGATGCTCCCATCGCCCGCATCGTCGTGACGCATTTCCACCCTGATCACGCCGGCGGCGGTGAGGACGCGCAGGCGCTCACCGGTGCCCAGGTCCTCCAGGGCGAGCGTGACTACGAGCAGTGCGTCCGCGTCTGGGGGAGCGACGACTGGTCGGAACGGCTCGCCGACTACCTGGCGGCCCACGGCATCCCGCAGGCCAGCGCGGACGCCCTGCGCCACGAGTCCCGCACCTTCGCGCCGTTCATCCGCTTCGCGCGCGACCCGGAGCAGCTGCGTGAAGGCGACGAGGTCGACGGCTGGCGCGTCGTCGAGCTGCCCGGCCACGCCGACGGGCACATCTGCCTCCTGCGCCACGGCGTGCTCCTCGCCGGCGACCACCTGCTCGGCATGATCACGCCGACCGTCGGGCTCTACCCCGAGTCCCGCCCCGACCCGCTCGGCGACTACCGGCGCTCACTGAAGAGGACCATCGAGCTCGCGCCGAGGCTGGCCCTTCCCGGCCACGGCGAGCCCGTCACCGACCCCTCCAGACGCGCCCGTGAGCTCCTCGAGCACCACAGCCGCCGCCTCGACGAGACCGTCGCCGCGCTCGCCGACGAGCCGCGCAGCGCCTATGAGGTCGCCCTTGCGCTCTTCGGCACGAACCTCGACGCGAGCAACAGCCGTTTCGCCTTGGCGGAGACGCTCTCGCACCTGGAACGGCTCGTCCGGGAGGGCCGGGCCGCGCGCTCCGGCGACGGCGGCAACCTCTCCTATACTGAGGCGTAGATCCGGTTGGACGACGAAGTCATTCCTAGACGTCCGCCCGACGGGGCGAAGACGTGATCCTCTTTCTCGAACTGCTCGCCGTCGCGGCGATCATCCTGTTGAACGCGTTCTTCGTGGCGGGCGAGTACGCGCTCGTCACGGCTCGCAAGACCCGCATCCAGGAGCTCGTGCAGCAGGGCAACCGGCGCGCGCGAGCGGTGCTCAGGATCGTCGCCGACCCGCCGCGCTTCATTGCCGCGATGCAGCTCGGCGTGACCGCCACCAGCCTGGCGATCGGTGCTCTCGGCGAGCAGGCGCTGGCGAAGGTGTTCGACCCGATCATGGCGTCGGTGATCGCGTTCACGCTCGCGTTCCTGATCATCACCTTCCTCCACGTCGTGATCGGCGAGCTCGTCCCAAAGGGGGTCGCCCTGGGGCACGCCGAGAGGACAGCACTCGCGGTCTCCGCACCCGTGCAGGGGTTCTTCGTCGTCTTCAAGCCGCTGATCTGGGTGCTGCAGAAGTCGACCGAGGTGATCCTCCGCTCGCTCGGGCTGCAGCCGCCGGGCGGGGAGATGGAGGTCTACACCGAGGCCGAGCTGAAGATGCTCCTCTCGCGCTCGACCGAGGAGGGTGAGCTCGAGCAACAGGAGCAGGAGATGCTCTACAAGGTCTTCGACTTCGCCGACAAGGAGGTCTCGGCCGTGATGGTGCCGCGGCCGGAGGTGGTGGCGCTCTCTGCGGAGCTCCCGCCGGAGGAGGCGCTCGCCGCCGTGATCGAGTCGCCGTACACCCGCTACCCGGTCTACCGCGGCTCGCTCGACGAGGTCGTGGGAGTTCTCCACGTGCGCGACCTCTTCTCGGCGCTCGTCGACCGGGGCATCGCGGGCGTGCAGCTCGAGCAGCTGCTGCGGCCGGCGCACATCGTTCCCGAGACGAAGGATCTCGCCGCGCTGCTCACGGAGTTTCGGCGCACGAACCAGCACCTCGCGGTCGTGGTCGACGAGTACGGCGACCTCGAGGGCATCGTCACGCTCGAGGACCTGCTCGAGGAGATCGTCGGCGAGATCGAGGACGAGTTCGACCTACCGGACGAATCGGTCGAGCGGCTCGAGGACGGCCGGATGCGCATCCACGGCACCTTCCCAGTCGACGACTTCAACGAGGAGTTCGGCCAGTCGCTGCCGAGCGAGGACTACCACACGATGGGCGGCTTCGTCTTCGGCCTGCTCGGCCACGCACCGGAGCCCGGGGACACGGCCGAGCACGACGGCTGCCGCTTCAAGGTTCTGGAGGTGGAGGGCTCCCGCATCGAGCGGCTGGAGGTCGAGTTCGTGCCGCACGAGCCGGCGCAGCAGCAACTCGAAGAGGCGTCCTAGGTAAGCTGATCCCCGGCGGGGTCAACAACTGTTAGGAGTCTGATGAAGCGCATCTTGTTCCTGCTGGCTGTGGTCACGGCGACCGCGGCAGCGCTGTACGCCGTCGTTCCCTTCGCGGGCGCACGGCCGGCCGCGCAGACGGCCACGACGGTCAAGGTGACCGCGAAGGACTTCAAGTTCATCCTGTCCAAGAAGAGCGCGCGCCACGGGAAGGTCACCTTCAAGGTCGTCAACAAGGGGCCGTCGAAGCACGACTTCAAGATCGCCGGCAAGAAGACCAAGCTCCTTGGGAAGGGCAAGACGGCGACACTGACCGTCACCCTGAAGAAGGGCAAGAAGTACCGGTACATCTGCACCGTGCCGGGTCATGCCCAGCTGGGCATGAAGGGCACGTTCAAGGCGACCTAGTTCTGTAGCTGCAGCTCGACGGGCGATGCCTCGCCGCCGGCGATGCGCCAGGCGGCTAGCTCGCCCGTGCCGAGCGAGAGGATCAGGTAAGGGCGTCCTTCCCAGAGGCCGATGTTCTCGACGTCGGTGCGAGAGGGGCGCGGCGGCGACGAGACGTGCGAGTGGAACACCGCGAGCTCGTAGCCGTCGTCCTCGAGGAACCAATTCTCGGGCTCGGTCTCGAGCTCGAAGCGGTACGGGCTCGCCGCGCCGTTGCGGCCGGGGATGTAGCGCTCGGCCACGCCGTCCTTCAGCGCAACCAGGCCGCAGGCCTCGTTCGGCTCTTCGGCGCGCGCGTGCTCCTCGAGTGCCGCGCGCACGTCCGTGGGGATCACCACCAGACCGATTCCTCCATCTCGGCCTCCGGATCGGCAGCGTCCCAGAACGGAGCCGAGAGGTACTTCCAGCCGCCGTCGGCGAGGATCATCACCACGACGCCCTCGTCGAGCTCCGCCGCGAGCTTGCGCGCGACGTGGACGACCGCGCCCGACGAGACGCCGGCGAAGATGCCCTCCTGGTCGAGCAAGGCCCTGAGGCCGGCGACCGCCTCGGCATTCGAGACGAGCGCCTTTCGGTCCAGCTTCGAGACGTCGAGGATCGGCGGAACGTAGCCATCCTCGAGCGAGCGGAGGCCCATCACGGGATCGCCGGGGAGCGGCTCCGCCGCTGCAACGGTGATCTCGGGGAACGCCTCGCGTAGGCGCGCGCCTGCGCCCATGAGCGTGCCTCCCGTTCCGAGGCCGGCGACGAGGAGGTCGACGCGGTCGAGCGCCTCCGCGATCTCGGCGCCCGTGCCCTCGTAGTGCGCGGTCGGGTTCGCCTCGTTGCCGTACTGGAAGAGCATGTGGAAGCGAGGCTCGCGCTCGGCGAGCTCCAGCGCGAGGCGGACCGCCCCGTTCGAGCCCTCTGCTG
>JBKPHO010000375.1:0-21190 GCA_046729915.1 Actinomycetota bacterium
CGTCTTCGAGGTCAGCGTCAGCGAGAGCAGCGTCCGTCCGTGAAAGCCGCCTTCGAAGCCGATCACGGCCGGCCGGCCGGTGAACGAGCGTGCGAACTTGATCGCGTTCTCGACGGCCTCGGTGCCCGCGTTGAAGAACGCCGCCTTGGCAGGCTTGCGCACCGGCGCGACCTCGCAGAGCCGCTCCGCGAGGGTGACGTAGATCTCGTACGGGACGATCGTGAAGTCCGTGTGTGAGAAGCGGCCGAGCTGCTCCTGCGCCGCCGCGACCACCTGCGGGTGGGAGTGGCCGACGTTGAGGCAGCCGACGCCGCCGGTGAAGTCGATGAAGGTGTTGCCGTCGACGTCGGTCAGGGTCGCGCCTTGCGCCTGGTCGACGACGACCGGCAGGAACACGGACAGCGGATCGGCGACCACCCGCTCCTTCCGCTCGAGGATCGCCGTCGACTTGGGCCCCGGGATCACCGTCCGGAGGTCGATCGTCCGCGTTACCGCCATGAAGCTGACGATAGCGCAGCGGACGGTCGAGTGCATACGTGTATAGCGATCATTCAGAGGGGAAGCAGCGCACGTGCGTGGTAGACGCCCTCCGGGTTCCAGAGCAGGAATCCGTGGGTGCGCAGGGCGCGCGTCGTGGCGACCTGCGCGCGCACGTCGGCCAGCGTGTACGTGCGCCCGAGCGAGAAGTCCTGCAGCCACGGCGTCAGCCGTGCCTCGCGGCCCTCGAGTGCCGTCAGGAAGTCGATCAGCGACAGCCTCACGGTCTCGCCTGGGACGGCATTGGGGTCGGGCAGGTCGTGCTCGCCCACGCTGTAGTGCGACGGGTAGACCATCGGGTACATCGCGTCGACGTAGCGCGAGAGCCGCCGCGGCAGCTGCCCGATCCCGAGGTCACGCGTCGCGGAGAGCCCGAAGACGTCGAGCGAGACGCGCACGCCGAGCTGGTGCAGCCGTTTCGAGGCGTACCGGACAAAAGCCGGGATCGTCCAGGCCCTCGGCTGCGGATGCGGCCCGGGGTAGCTGATCGCTGACAGGTCGCCGTCGCTCGGGAAGCGCACGTAGTCGAACTGGACTTCGTCGAACCCGGCCTTCGCCGCTGCGGCGGCGAGATCGACGTTGTAGCGCCAGACCCGCCGGTCGTACGGATTCGTCCAGCCGAGCCCGCCGCTCGTGTGCCAGACCGAGCCGTCGCTCGCGCGGATGGCCAGCTCCGGGCGCTGCTCCGAGAGGACCGGGTCCTCGAAGGTGACGATGCGCCCGATCAGGTAGACACCGCGCTCGTGCGCGAGGCGGGCGACCTCCTTCGCCTGGTAGAAGCGGCCGGCCGCTCCGGTTCGCCGCGCGAGCGGCACCGACGACGGCACGAAGCCCACGCGCCCGTTCTCGTCCTTCACGTCGAGCTCAACCGTGTTCAGCCCCGGCAGCTCGAGGTAGTGCTTCAGCTTGCCGGGGAGCGAGGCGAGGCTCATCGTGACGTGGACGCCGCGAATCTCGTCGGGCACGCTCCTCCGCGGCGGCTTCGACCCGTCGCCTGCCGGCTCGACCGACCGGCGTTCGCCGCCCCCGCCCCCGACCGCACGTGCGCCGAGGGTGATCCCCGCCGCGAGCGCAAGCACGACGGCGAGTGCAACAGTCCTCCGGATCCGAACCTGACGCCGCCGTCGCTGCTTGCGCAGCTCGCGTTGCCGAGCGATCGGGTCGGGGTCCTCCATGGAAAGGGCCGCAAGCATATTGGACTGCGAAGGCTCGTAGAATCGCCCCGTGGTCCTCTCCGACCGCACGATCCGGCGGCTGCTCGAGGAGGGTCGGATCGGCATCGACCCCTACGACGAGGCGCTGCTGCAGCCGTCGAGCGTCGACGTGCGGGTCGACCGCTTCTTCCGCGTCTTCCACAACGCCCGCTACCCGTTCATCGACGTCAAGCAGCCGCAGGAGGAGCTGACCGAGCTCGTCGAGATCGACGACGAGCGGCCGTTCATCCTCCATCCGGGCGAGTTCGTGCTGGGCTCGACCCTCGAGCGCGTGACGCTGCCCGACGACCTCGTCGCCCGGTTAGAGGGGAAGTCGAGTTTGGGCCGCCTCGGCCTGTTGATCCACTCGACCGCCGGCTTCATCGACCCCGGCTGGGACGGCCACGTGACGCTCGAGCTCTCGAACGTGGCGAACCTGCCGATCACCATCTACTTCGGGATGAAGATCGGCCAGCTCTCCTTCGTGCAGCTGACCGAGGCGGCAGAGACGCCCTACGGTGCGGGGGTGCTCGGCTCGAAGTACCAGGGCCAGCAGGGCCCCACGCCCAGCCGCTACTGGCAGAACTTCGAGGATGACTAAGGTGCTCGCTTGCGACGATGACGTGCCGTCCTAGCGAGATAGCCTCTAGACCGTGATACTCGTCACAGGGGCGACAGGGTTCATCGGGCCGCGGATCGTGCAGGCGCTGCGGGATCGCGACCGGCCGGTGCGTGCGCTTGTTCGACAGCCGGGCAGCAACGTCGCCTCGACGCTCGCAGTCTGGGGCGCCGAGCTCGTCCAGGGAGACATGACGGACCGCGAGAGCATTCAGCGAGCGGTCGAGGGCTGCGAGACGGTCGTGCACCTCGTCGCGATCCGGCAGGGCCGCGCGGAGCAGTTCAAGCGCGTGATGGAGGAGGGCACGCGCTCTCTCGTCTCAGCGGCCGGGGAGGCCGGCGTGCGCCGGTTCGTCCTGATGAGCGCGCTCGGGACGACCGAACAGACGAAGGACCTCGTGCCCTACTACCACGCCAAGTGGGAGCAGGAGCAGACACTGCGCAGCTCGGGGATCGAGCACGTGATCTTCCGACCGAGCTTCGTCTTTGCGGCCGACGGCGGGATCCTGCCGACCTTCCGCACGCTCGCGCGGCTGGCTCCCGTGACCCCGATCATCGGCTCCGGGCAGCAGCGCATTCAGCCCATCTGGATCGAGGATGTTGCGGCGTACTTCGCGGATGGCGTCGAGCGCGCGGAAGCAGCAAACAGGACCTTCGAGCTCGGCGGCCCGGACGTCGTCAGCTGGAACGAGTTCTGGGAGCGGCTCAAGCGCGCGCTGGGCATCCGAAGGCGGAACGTTCACGTGCCCGTTGGCGTGATGCGGGCCAACGCGCTCGTCACCGAGCGGCTGCCCGGGAACATCCCGCTGACGCGCGACCTGCTGACGATGCTCGAGCACGGGAACAACGTCGTCTCGAACGACGATGCCGTGCGGACGTTCGGGCTGCCGCTCATTCCGTTGGACGAACAGCTCCGGCGCGCCACGGAAAAAGACCAGGGGCCGCACGAGGCGGCCCCTTGATCCGGTTACCAGCGTCGAAGTGGTAGAGGCGCTTCCGGCCGGCTGGTAGTCACACCGGCGGCGCGAAGTCGCGAGCCCCCTACGCTGGCTAGGCGATTCCCCGTAGGTCCCGGGGACGCGCCTCTACCCGCTGGTACCTCCACTGCCCGTACTTGACGAAATCACTCTCGGACCACCTCCTTTCCGCGGTGGCTCCACTCTAGCGACTGCGTAGGACCGCCGAAAGCTCGAGGCCGCGGTCGAGCGGAAGGGTCACGCTTTCGAGCGTCGGGTCCGACTGGCGCGCACGGGAGTAGGCGCCGAGCGTCTCCTCGTGGGAGAGCACGTTGTCGGCGATCACGACCGCTCCGGGCTCGAGCTTCGTGCGCGCCTCCGCAAAGAGCTGCTCGTACTGCTCCTTCTCCGCGTCGAGGAAGACGACATCGAAGACGTCGCGAATGCGAGGCAGCGTCTCGAATGCGTCGCCCTCGAGCAGCTCGGCCCAGTCGGCCAGGCCCGCCTCCTCGACGTTCGCGTGCCAGGCCTCGATCTTCGTGGGGTCGTTCTCGAGCGACAGGACCGTGCCGCCGAGGTAGCGCACGCCGGCCGCGAGCCAGATCGTGGAGTAGCCGCGCGAGCCGCCGATCTCGAGCACCTCGCAATCGGTCTGCGGCGCAACGAAGGCGAAGAGAAACTGGCCGGTCGTGCGGACGACCTGCCGCGCGCGCTGCTCCCGCGGGACGCCGCGGGCGCGCTCGTCGGCGTCCTCGGCCTCGAGCCGGGCGAGCACGGCGCGGACGCGATCGTCGAGCAGGGCCGGGCGCCTACCGCCGCAGTGAATGTTCACGCGCGCGCGTGGTACTGCGGGTCCCGACCCGCCCCCCTGCCATGGCGGTCAGCCTACCCGCCCGGGACGCACGTGTCTGTGACGCGGGTGTGACGAGTGTGTGCCGGATCACCCAGGCGCCTTCACGGCCCGCCGCTCCCGTTCCACTGCAGCGCGCGCGGGGCAGCCCGCCAGATGGTCGTTGACCACGCCGCACGCCTGCATCGCGGCGTACACGGTGGTCGGCCCGACGAACCGAAAGCCCGCCCGACGCAGCTCCTTCGACAGCGCAACCGACTCCGGCGTGCTCGAGCGCCAGTCGGCGCGTGACCTCGGCGCCGCCCCGTCGGAGCGGTGCGACCACACCAACGCGGGCAGTGGCGTCCCGGCCTCACGCAGTGCCAGCGTCGCGTGCCCATTGGCGATCGTCGCTTCGATCTTCCCGCGGTGCCGGACGATCCCCGCGTCCTCGAGCAGCCGCCGAACGTCGCGCTCACCGAATGCCGCAAGGAGCTCTGCGTCGAACCCTGCGAACGCGGCGCGAAAGGTCTCGCGCTTGCGCAGGATCGTCAGCCAGGAGAGACCTGACTGGAAGCCCTCGAGGCACAGCCGTTCGAGCAACCCGCGCTCGTCCACGACGGGCCGGCCCCACTCGTCGTCGTGATACCGATCGTAGAGCGGGTCGGAGCTCTGCCAGCAGCGCTCGGCCACGCTAGGCGACTTCGACCTTGACCATCCCGTCCACGACCCGGACCGGGAACGTCTCGACCGGCTCGACGGCAGGCAGCGACAGCGGCCGCCCGGTGCAGATCTCGATGCGCGCGCCGTGACGCGGACACACGGCGACGCCATCCTCCGCGTCGAAATCGCCCTCGCAGAGCGGCCCGTCGTCGTGCGAGCAGCGGTCCTCGAGCGCGCAGTAGCGCCCGCCGAGGTTGTAGACGCCGACCGAGATCTCGCCCGCGTGGACGATCTTCACCGTCCCGGGCGGAAGCTCCTCGACCGGCGCGACATCGATCTCGGCCACGGACCGCGCGCTACTTGAGGTCGAGCTCGTCGAGGCCCGCCCACTCCTCGGGCAGCGGCGTCCCCTTCGCGCGGTGCAGCGCGACCTTCAGCACCCCGAGGCCGAGGAGCGCACACTTGAGCCGTATCGGCGTCAGCGGGATCCCGACCTCGTCGAGCAGCTCCTCCTTGGGCAGGTCGGCGATCTCGCTCGCGGTCCGCCCCTTGACCATCTCCATCAGCATCGAGGTCGACGCCTGGCTGATCGCGCAGCCGCGGCCGGAGAACTTGACCTCGTCGATCGTCTCCCCGTCCTCGGCGAACTGCACGTAGATCGAGACCTCGTCGCCGCAGAGCGGGTTGAGCCCCTCGGCCTGAGCGTCCGCGCCCTCGATCACGCCGTGTCCGCGCGGGTTCTTGTAGTGATCGAGGATCACGTCCCGGTAGAGGTCGTCGACCATGCCTATCCGAGAATCCTTCGGGCTTTGTGCAGCCCCTCCACCAGCCGGTCGATCTCCTCCGGCACCGTGTACAGGTAGAAGCTCGCCCGGTTGGTGGCCGCGACGCCGAGCCGGCTCATCAGCGGCTGGCAGCAGTGATGGCCGGCGCGGATCGCCACGCCCTCCGAGTCGAGCACCTGCGCGACGTCGTGCGGGTGGATGCCGTCGAGGTTGAACGAGACGATCCCGGCGCGGCGCTCGGCCGGCGGGCCGTAGAGCGTCAAACCGGGGACGTCCGCGAGCCGCTCCAGCGCGAGCGCTGCGAGCTCGTGCTCGTACGCCTCGATCGCCTCGAGCCCGATGTCGGTCAAGTAGTCGGCCGCAGCCCCGAAACCGACCGCCTCGGCGATCGGCTGCGTCCCGGCCTCGAACTTGTACGGCAGCTCGCCCCAGGTCGTCTCGTCGAAGCGGACGCTTCGGATCATGTGGCCGCCGAAGTTGAACGGCTCCATCGCCTCCAGGAGCTCCGCGCGACCCCAGAGCGCCCCGACGCTGGTCGGGCCGCACATCTTGTGCGAGGAGAACGCGAGGAAGTCGCAGCCGAGTGTTTGGACGTCGATCCGCCGGTGCGGTGCGGCCTGTGCGGCGTCGACGACCGTGATCGCGCCCTGCTCGCGCGCCCAGGCCGAGAGGCGCTCGATCGGGTTGATCGTCCCGAGCGCGTTCGAGACGAGGTTGGCAGCGACGACCTTGACGTTGCCCTCGCGTGTCAGCTCATCCAACCCCTCGAGGTCGAGCTCCCCCTCGTCGGTCAGCCGGATCATGCGAAAGCCCGCGCCGGTCCGCTTCGCCATGTACTGCCAGGGCACGAAGTTCGAGTGGTGCTCGAGCTCGGTGACGACGACGAGGTCGCGGGGGCCGAGGTTGTTCATGCCCCAGGCATACGCGACAAGATTGAGACCTTCGGTCGCCCCGCGCACGAAGATCAGCTCGCGCGGCGAGGGAGCGTTCACGAAGGCGGCGATCGTGGTGCGAGCACCCTCGTAGGCGGAGGTGGAGCGCTCCGACAGCAGGTAAACGCCGCGATGGACGTTCCCGTACGAGGTCTCGTAGAAGTCCCGCAGCGTCTCGAGCACCCGGCGCGGCTTCTGCGCAGTGACCGCGGAGTCGAGGTAGGACAGCGGCTTCCCGTGGATCTTCTGCTCGAAGATGGGGAAGTCGGCGCGCAGCTTCCGCGCGTCGAGGGCGGGTCTAGCCGTCACGGCCACAGGGCTATCGTACCGAGGCACTGCGTGATGACGTTCCGCGCCACAGCCGCGATCCTGCTCGCGTTCATCCCGCTTGTCGCAGGCTGCGGCGGGTCCGGCGGGGAATCAAGCTCACCCGGCGCGAAGGTCTTCGCAAGCGCTGGTTGTGGCACCTGCCACACCCTTGAGGCGGCGAAGGCGAAGGGCCAGATCGGCCCGAACCTCGACGAGCTCAAGCCGGAGGAGGCGACGGTCGAGCGGCAGGTGCGCAGCGGCGGCAACGGGATGCCGTCGTTCGAGACCAAGCTCTCGGCGAGGCAGATCGCGCTGGTCGCCCGGTTCGTCTCGGAGTCCGCACGCGCCTCGGGGACGTCGACCGCGTTCAAGCCCGACGACACGACGATCGCCGACTGCGAGGAGCACGCTACGCAGGACTGCTTCCGTCAGGCGTTCGCGAACGTCGCCTACCGTGACGGGCCGAAGAAGGCGCTCGCGCTGCTGGCAAAGGACGACGTGGCGATGCCTCGCGTCCATGCCGACTGCCACCAGATCGCGCACACGATCGGCCACGGCGGCCTCGCGCACTACAAGGGGAACGCCGCCACCGCGCTCTCGCAGGGAGCGATGACCTGCAACTCCGGCTACTACCACGGGGTGATCGAGCGCGCCTTCGCGGGTGTGCCGCGCCAGCGCGTGATCCACATCGCGCGGCACCTCTGCACGGGGCACGCCGTGACGAGGGAAGAGTTCCTGCTCTACCAGTGCGTCCACGGGCTCGGGCACGGGCTGATGATCTACAGCGGCCTCGACCTGCCGTGGTCGCTGAAGGTCTGCGACCACCTGCAGAATCGCTTCGACCGCGTCTCGTGCACCGGCGGCGTCTTCATGCAGAACCTGATGCCGGGGATGGGCACCTCGCGCTACCTGCGTAAGAACGATCCGCTCTATCCATGCACGGCGGTGGCGGAGCGGCACAAGGTCTACTGCTATCTGATGGTGACCTCACGGATCCAGAGCCTCGACGGCTACAACTGGCGCAAGACCGCCGCGTGGTGCCGGCGGAGCGAGCCCGGCTGGGTCAAGACGTGCTTCGAGTCGTACGGCCGCGACGCGTCCGGGACCGCCCAGTACGACGCGCAGCGCACGGTCGAGCTCTGCCTCCTGGCCGGCCAGAATGCGGGCGATTGCCTCTACGGCGCGGCGCGCGACTACGGCAACAACTACGCGGGCGGTGCGCAGGCTTCGCGGCTCTGCAGCGTCGCGCCGGCCCGTTATCGGAGTCACTGCTTCGAGGGCATCGGGACGATCCTCGGCGCGCTCCACCGGCTCGGCTCGGAACGAAAGGTCGCCTGCGATGCGGTGACGCCTCGCGCGTACCGGAACGACTGCTACCGCGGCGCGGCGATCAGCTAGTCAACCTTTTCAGGCCTGCGGGATGCGCTGCTCCAGGGCGCTCGTTACCGCTTCGCGGACCGGTTCCAGCTCGATGCGGTCGAGGACGTCCTGGAAGAAGCCTCGCACGACCAGGCGCTCGGCGTCGGCTCGGGGCAGCCCGCGTGCCATCAGGTAAAAGAGCTGCTCGCGGTCGACGCGCCCGACGGTCGCGCCGTGGGTGCAGCGGACGTCGTTCGCGAGGATCTCGAGGCCCGGGATCGGCACCGCGTGAGTCGTCGGCGAGAGCATCAGGTTGCGGCATTCCTGGTAAGCGTTCGTCTTCTGCGCGTTCCGCTCCACGCGGATCATCCCCCGCCAAACAGCCGTCGCCGTGTCCCGCAGCGCGCCCTTGAACGCGAAGTCCGACTCGGTGTCCGGCGCGATGTGCTCCTGGAAGGTGTCGTAGTCGAGGTGCTGCTCGCCGTCGGCGAAGTAGGCGCCGGTGACGCGCGAGGTCGCGCCCGGGCCGGCGAGGTCGTTCTGGATCCGCACCTTCCCGCGCTTGGAGCCGAAGCCGCCACTGACCCAGTCGAGCTCGGCGTCGCGCTCCACGCGTGCATGGTGCGAGGCGAAGTGCCACGTTTCCCGCGAGAGGTTCTGCAGCGAGACGTACTCCAGCTTCGCCCCCTGCTCGACGAACAGCTCCGCGACGCCGTTGAAGTAGCCGTTCTGCTCGTGTGAGAACGAGGAGTACTCCTCGACTAGCGAGAAGCGCGAGCCCTCCTCGGCCACGACCAGCAGCCGCCAGAAGAGCGAGCCGCCCTCGACCGCGTTGACCACCCGCACGAACAGCGGCCGCTCGAGCTCGAGCCCGCCGGGCACGTGGACAAGCAGGCCGTGCTTCCAGGCCGCCGCGTTGTGCGCCGCGAACTTGTCGTCCTGCCAGCCGACGAGCGAGCCCAGCCGCTCGTGCGCCTCGTCCAGCGGCTCGAAGCGGATCTCGGCCGGCGTGCGCGTGATCTCGATCCCGTTCTCGGTGACGACGGCCTCGGCGGCGACGTCCAGCGCGAGCATCGAGCCCGGCGTCGCAACAGCCGCGTCGGCCTCGCCCTCGAATGCGTCGGGATCGAATCCGCGCAGGTCGGTGAACCGCCAGTGCTCCTCGGTGGTGTCCGGCACCGGCAGCGAGCGGTACCGCTCGAGCGCCTCGGCCCTACTCATACGCCTTGTACCTCCGGTGCAGGATGACCGCGTTCCCGTCGGGGTCGAGGAAGACGGCCATCTTGCAGACCCCCGTGTCGCCCGAGCCCACGCACTCGGCTCCCTTGGCCTCCAGCTCCGCACGGGCCTCCTCGACGTCGGCCACACGCAGCGCGAAACCGGCGATGTCCGGCTTGAACTCGATCCCCTCGTCCTCGGGCTGCCAGAACGTGAGCGTGACCTGGCCGGCCGTCAGCTCGTCCGGGTTGTTCGGATCGGGTTCGAGCCCGAAGGTGTCGCGGTACCACGCGCGCGAGCGCTCCGCGTCCCGTGTCGCGATGTTGACGAAGTCGACGCGCTCGACCTGCATCAGTCGCGGGGCGCGTAGCGTCGGTGGAGCATGAGCGCGTTCCCGTCCGGGTCGTGGAAGAACGCCATGTGGCAGACGCCGGTGTCGAGCGTATCGCCTTGGAACTCGATCCCCTTCGCCTCGAGCTCGCGGCGCACGTCCTCGACGTCGGGCACGCGCAAGGCGATGTGCGCGATGTGCGGTCCCGAGAACTCCTGCCCAATGTTGGTCGGATCGATTAGGTAGAGCGAAAGGTTCTCGCCGAGCCGGAACTCTGGCCAGCTGCCGTGGCCGGGCACCCGCTCCAGTCCGAGCGTCTCCTCATAGAACCTGGTGGAGCGCTCGAGATCGGTGACCGGCACGGAGACGAAGTCGGTTCTCTCTACGCGCATCGGCTGGTGCTCCCGACGTGTCGACCGGTCATTTCAGACGGACGCACGGCAACCCGCGCGTCAACGATCAACCGACGGAGCCCTCCATCTGCAGCTGGATCAGGCGGTTCATCTCGACCGCGTACTCCAGCGGCAGCTCCTTCGTGATCGGCTCCACGAAGCCGGAGACGACCATCGCCGACGCCTCGGCCTCCGAGAGCCCGCGGGACATCAGGTAGAAGAGCTGCTCCTCGCCGATCTTCGAGACGGTCGCCTCGTGGCCGATGTCGACGTTGTCCTCGTCGATGCTGATGTACGGGTAGGTGTCCGAGCGCGAGGCCTCGTCGAGGATCAGCGCGTCGCAGACGACCTTGGAGCGCGACCCACGGGCGCCCTTCGCCACCTCGAGCAGCCCGCGGTACCCCGCGCGGCCGCCGTTCTTCGAGATCGACTTCGACGTGATCACCGAGGACGTGTTCGGCGCGACGTGCACGGCCTTGCCGCCCGCGTCCTGGTGCTGCCCGTCGCCCGCGAAGGCAATCGAGAGCACCTCGCCGTGGGCGCCCTCGCCGAGCAGCCAGATCGCCGGGTACTTCATCGTCAGCTTCGAGCCGAGGTTCCCGTCGACCCACTCCATCGTCGCGTTCTCGTAGGCGACGGCGCGCTTGGTGACGAGGTTGTAGACGTTGTTCGACCAGTTCTGGATCGTCGTGTAGCGGCAGCGCGCGCCCGGCTTGACGATGATCTCGACCACCGCCGAGTGCAGCGAGTCGCTCGAGTAGATCGGGGCGGTGCAACCCTCGACGTAGTGCACGTAGGCGCCCTCGTCGACGATGATCAGCGTGCGCTCGAACTGGCCCATGTTCTCTGCGTTGATGCGGAAGTAGGCCTGGAGCGGCATCTCGACCTTCACGCCCGGCGGCACGTAGATGAACGAGCCGCCCGACCAGACGGCCGAGTTCAGCGCGGCGAACTTGTTGTCGTTCTGCGGAATCACCGTTCCGAAGTACTGCTTGACGAGCTCCTCGTGCTCACGCAGCCCGCTGTCCATGTCGAGGAAGATCACGCCCTGCGACTCGAGGTCCTCCTGCAGCTTGTGGTAGACGACCTCGGACTCGTACTGGGCGCCGACGCCGGCGAGGTACTTCTTCTCGGCCTCCGGGATGCCGAGCTTGTCCCAGGTGTCCTTGATGTCGGGCGGCAGGTCCTCCCAGGAGTTCGCCTGCTTCTCGGTCGGGCGGATGTAGTAGTAGATGTTCTCGAAGTCGATCCCGGTCAGGTCGCCGCCCCAGGTGGGCAACGGACGCGCCCGGAAGTACTCGAGCGACTTGAGCCGGAACTTGCGCATCCACTCCGGCTCGTTCTTGTGCTCCGAGATGTTCGCGACGAGCTCGGGCGAGAGCCCGCGGCCCGACTTGTAGAAGTAGTTCTCCGCGTCATGGAAGCCGTACTTGTAGTCGCTGCGAATCTTCGCGACGACTTCGGTTTCAGGAGTTGCTGCCATTTCTCCTTCCGTTTGCGCCAAAGCCTTCGTAGCCCTCGGCTTCGAGCTTGTGAGCCAGCTCCGGGCCGCCCTCCTCCACGATACGCCCGTCCACGAAGACGTGCACGAAATCGGGCTCGACGTAGTTGAGGATCCGCTGGTAGTGCGTGATCACGAGCGCACCCGTCTCCTCGCCGACGAGCTCGCTCACGCCGTTCGCGACGGTCTTGAGCGCGTCGATGTCCAGGCCCGAGTCGGTCTCGTCGAGCACGGCGATGCGCGGCTTCAGCATCGCCATCTGCAGGATCTCGACGCGCTTCTTCTCGCCGCCCGAGAAGCCGTCGTTGACGTAGCGCTGCGCCAGCTCACGCGGCACCTTCAGCTTCTCCATCGCCTCGAGCAGGTCCTTGCGGAACTCCGGGATCTTCACCGGGTCGTCCTCGCCGTCGTTGCGCGCCTTGCGAATCGCGTTCAGCGCGGAGCGCAGGAAGCTGGTGACCGTCACGCCCGGGATCGCGTGGGGATACTGAAACGCGAGGAAGAGGCCGCGCTGCGCGCGCTCGTCCGCCTCGAGCTCCGTCACGTCCTCCCCGTCGAAAAAGATCTGCCCCTCGGTGATCGCATAGCCGGGATGACCCATCAGCGCGTAGGCGAGGGTGGACTTGCCCGAGCCGTTCGGCCCCATCACCGCGTGGATCTGGTTCGTGTCCACGGCGAGGTCCACGCCCTTGACGATCTCGGTGCCGTCTTCGAGCGCCACGTGGAGGTTCTTCAGCTCGAGCAAAGCCATGTCAAGGTCATGCTAGCGATGGTCATCAGCCCTTCGGGAGCAGCAGTCGGAGGCGGGTCCAGAGCGTCGATCCGCGCGCGTGGCTGTCGAATCGCCCGTGCGCGCCCGGGTCTCCAGGAAGCGTATCGAAGAGGTTGTCCGGGGCGTCGACGGGCTTCGGCTCGCCCGTGTGCTGGCTCTTCCAGCCGTTCCTCCTGAGGATCCAGTCGCCGGTTCGCGGCGAGAGCCTCTGGCCCCAGAGCAGCTTCTGCGCGCCCCACGAGATCGGCAGCTCGCGCACCGGCTGCTCGGCGCAACGCAGCGTCGCCTCCGCGAACGGCTCGGGTTGGTAGATCGGCGGAACAGGCTGCGGCTGGAAGCCGATCTTCTGGCGGTCGCGCTCGAACTGCGGCGTGTTGACCGCACCGGGCAGGACGAGCGAGATCGCGACCCCGGTGCCGGCCTTCTGCTCCTCCACCCGGGCCGACTCGAGGAACGCCCGCAGGCCCGCCTTCGTAGAGCAGTAGGCGGCCTGTAGGGGGATGCCGCGGTAGGCGAGCGCCGAGCTGACGTGGAGAAACGTGCCCCGGCTTTCGCGTAGGTGCGGCAGCACGGCCCAGTAGCCGTAGACGACGCCGAAGAAGTTCACCTCCCAGACGCGGTGGAGCTCCTCCGGCTCCAGCCGCTCGGCCTCGGCGTAGACCGTGACGATCGCGTTCGCGACGTAGGTGTCGATGCGCCCGAAGCGCTCGACCGCCTGGGCGACCACGCGCTCCACCTGCTCTTGGTCGCTGACGTCGCCCGGAACGGCGAGCGCCTCCGAGCCGGCCCGTTCGACCTCGGCAACGCAGTTGGCAAGCGCCTCCTCGTTACGCGCCGTGACGACGACGTTCGCGCCCCGCTCGCCGGCCAGCCGCGCGATCGCACGCCCGAGGCCGCTGGAGGCTCCCGTGACGACGAGGACCTGCTCGTGAAGGGGCTTCTTCGCCACGCCAGGTCCATACCCACGGAAAGACGCGCTACGCTTCGGTCATGCTTCCCGAGGTTGGCATCACCGGGCTGATCGTGATCCTCATCGTCGCCCTGCTCGTGTTCGGGCCCAAGCGGCTGCCGGAGATCGGGCGCTCGCTCGGCAAGGGCATGCGCGAGTTCAAGGACTCGATCACGGGCGGCTCGGACGACGACAAGGCCGAGCTGCCGCCCCGCTCCGAGCCGGGCGAACGACCCCAGCCCCCGTCTTCGTCGTCGTAGCGCGGTGAGCGTGCTCCCGCGGCGCCTTCGCCACGGCGAGGAGGCCACGCTCGTGGAGCACCTCGGCGAGCTGCGCGCGCGCCTGATCATCTCCCTCGGCGCGCTCACTCTCGCCTTCGCGGTGGCGTACGCCTTCCACGGGCACATCCTCGACTGGCTCAACCGCCCGCTGCCCGACCGCTACCAGAAGCCGGCGACCTTCAGCCCGATCGAGCCGTTCACGACCTCGGTGTGGGTCAGCCTCTACGCGGCGTTCCTGCTAGCGCTGCCGGTGATCTTCTGGCAGCTCTGGGCCTTCCTCGCGCCCGCCTTCGAGGAGCACCGTCAGCGGTCGATGGTCCTGCTCGTCGTGTTCGCGACCGTGCTCGGCCTCGGCGGCGTCGCGTTCGCCTACTTCGTCGTGCTGCCGCCGGCGATCCACTTCCTCACGAACTACGACTCGCAGCACTACACGATCCTCATCAGGGCCCGGGACTACTACAAGTTTGCGACCTTCGTCCTGCTCGGCGTGGCGACGGCGTTCGAGGTGCCGGTCTTTGTGCTCGCACTCGTGCGCCTGAGGATCCTCACCGCGGCGAAGCTCCGCAGCACGTGGCGCCTCGGCGTCTTCGTGATGACGGTGATCGGTGTGATCCTGCCCGGCGTCGACCCGGTCTCGACGCTGCTCTCGGTGGTGCCGCTCGTCGTGCTCTACCTGCTCTCGATCGGGCTCGCGACCTACCTCGAGCCGCGCTGGCGATCCGACACCCGGACGGCACCGTTACCCGAGTGACGTATCCCAAGATCGAGCTCCACGTCCACCTCGAGGGGACGGTGCGGCCGGCGACGCTGCTCGAGATCGCCCGCCGGAACGACTATCCGCTCCCGGCCGACACCGAGGAAGGCCTGGCGGAGCTGTACGACTTCCGCGACTTCGCGCACTTCATCGAGATCTGGATCCTGACCACGAACGCCTTGCGCACCGAGGAGGACTTCCGCCAGGTCGTCGTCGACTACGCCGCGGAGGCGGCCTCCCACGGCGCGGTGTACCTCGAGGCGATCTTCTCGCCGGCGGAGCGCGTCGAGCGCGGGATCGGTTGGGACGAGATCTTCAGCGGCTACTGCGACGGCGCCCAGGAGGCACGGGAGCTGCACGGGGTCGAGGTGCGCCTCACGCCTGACATCCACCGCGGTTCGCCGCTCGACGGGGCCGAGCAGGTCGTCCGCTACTCCGGCAAGTACCGCGATCGCGGCGTGGTCGGAGTGGGCCTCGGCGGGCTCGAGGCCCAGTACCCGCCCGAGCCCTACGAGCCCGTCTTCGTGCTCGCGCGCGAGCTGGGGCTCGCCTCCGTCCCGCATGCGGGCGAGGTCGCTGGGCCGGCTTCCGTCCGCGGTGCGCTCGAGGAGCTCGGCGCCGACCGGGTGAGACACGGGATCCGAGCGGCCGAGGACCCGGGCCTGCTACGGGAGATCGCCGACCGGCGGATCGTGCTCGACGTCTGCCCGGTCTCCAACCTGCGCACGCGGGCGGTCTCGTCGCTGGCCGATCACCCGCTGCCGCAGCTCCTGGCTGCGGGGGCGCGCTGCTCGATCTCGACCGACGACCCCGCGATGTTCAGCACCGACCTGTCCGTGGACTACGACGCGGCGGCCTCGCTCGGGCTCGATCCCCGCGAGGCTTATGACGCCGGCCTCGAAGGCGCCGCCTGCGACGAGGTGACGAAGGCCCGCCTGAGCGAGATCGGCAAGAGCTTCGACTGGGCCGCAATCGAGGCAGTCGACGGGCAGGTACCCTAGGGCGGCTTGGTGATGAGGTCCCTTCTGTCGACCGGTCAGTTCAGACGGACGCACGAGCAACGCCCGTGCGTCCTGACAACGGCACCGCAAGCGGTGCCGTAGGCCGCCATGGCACGCGGAGCGGCGCAGGCACAGCGCAAGCAGCGCGCGCAGGCGGAGGAGCCGAAGCGCAAAAAGAAGGCGGCCCCGAGCTGGGAAGAGCAGCTCTTCTTCTCCCGCCTGCGGCGGCACGCGAAGGTGATGTACGTCCTGCTCGCGATCGTGTTCGCTGCGGGCTTCGTCGTGCTCGGCGTCGGCTCGGGCTCGACTGGGATCGGCGACATCCTCCAGGGCAAGCTGTTCGGCGGCGGGGGCAGCTCGACGAGCTCGCAAATCGACGACAAGCAGAAGGCGATCGCCGGCCACCCGAAGAACGTCGCCCTCTACCTCGACCTCGCAGGGCTCTACCAGGCAGACCAGAAGGAGTCGCAGGCACTCGCGACGCTGAAGAAGGCCCAGACGGTCGCGCCGAAGAACGTCGATGTCCTGAACCAGATTGCGGGCATCTACAGCGCGAGGGCCGCGCGCGAGGGCGACCGCTACCAGACCCTCCTGAACACGTACCTGCAGAACAGCGTGACGCAGCCTGGCCTCGACCCGAACTCGCAGATCGGCCAGGCGCTGACGTCCGACCCGTACTCCCGCGCGCTGCAGACACGCCTGAACAACCAGTACGTCGCCACTACGACGGCGTATTCGAAGGTCCAGGCGGCGTACAAGCGTGCGGTGGACGCCTCGAAGGGAACCTCGAACGAGGCGAACGCGCTGCTGCAGTGGGCCGGAGCCGCCCAGAACGCCAACGACCTCGCGACGGCGGTGAAGGCGTACACGCGCTTCCTCGAGATCGCGCCTGACAACCCGAACGCGGCCACCGTCCGCCAGACACTGCAGCAGCTCCAGGCGGCCCTGAAGTCGCAGCGATAGACTCGCGCCCCGAAAGCCCAGGCGACATGAACTTCGACATCAAAACCGAGCAGCTCTCCGACGACGCGTACGTAGTCTCGCTCTCGGGCGAGGTCGACCTCTACACGGCTCCGGAGTTCAAGCAGCAGCTCCTCGACGTGATCGCCAAGGGCGCGAAGGAGGTCGTGGTGGACTTCTCCGACACGACTTTCATCGACTCGACCACCCTCGGCGTGCTCGTCGGGGGTGTCAAGCGGCTGCGCACGAACGACGGCCAGCTCTCGCTCGTCTGCAGCGATCGCAACATCACGAAGATCTTCGAGATCACCGGCCTCGACCGCGTTTTCACGATCCACCCCACACGGGAAGAGGCGCTGGCGCAGCTGCAGTCGTCGGGGCCCGCACCCAGCTAGTGCGGCCGGGCGCCGCGGTCCTCGCCCTCGCGACCGCGCTGCTCGCGGCGGGCTGCGGGACTGGTGGCATCGCGACCGGAGGCGACCAGAGCACCGGCAAGAAGCTCTTCCTGGACAAGTGCGGCGGCTGCCACGAGCTCGCCGACGCCGGCACGCACGGCACTCAGGGGCCGAATCTCGACGAGGCATTCAAGCCCTCGCGCGACCAGGGCTTCAAGCAGGTGACAATCGAGCAGGTCGTGCGCGACCAGATCGAGCTCGCCGTCCCGCCGATGCCGAAGAACCTCGTTACCGGCGAGGATGCCGACTCGGTGGCGGCCTACGTCGCCTCGGTTGCCGGCAAGCCCGTCACCGGAAAGCAGTCGACGAACGGCAAGGACATCTTCGTCGCCAACTGCGGGAGCTGTCACACGTTGAAGGACGCGGGCACCAGCGGCACGGTCGGGCCCAATCTCGACCAGCTGAAGCCGCCCGAGGCGCGGGTTCAGCGGCAGGTGATCAACGGGGGAGGCGCGATGCCGGCGTTCAAGGGAACGCTCACCCCCGCGCAGATCACCGCCGTCTCGAAATACGTCTCGTCGGTCGCCGGCAAGTAGCCGGCGCTAGCGCTCGGCTCCTTCCCGCTCGGCCTCGAGGTCGACGACAACGTGCGTGATCGGGACGGTGAAGCGCTCGCGCGCGCCGGTGACCACGCCGCGCTCGAGCCAGTTCGAGCGCCCCTCCGGGTGCGTCGAGATGATGATCTCGTCGGGGCCGAAGGTCCGCATCGCGTCCTCGAGCGCCTGCAGCGGGTCTCCGTCGCCGATCTCGCCCCGAGCCTGGATTCCCTCCTGCTCGAGCCGCGCGAGGCTCCGGTCGAGCCGCTCCTGGGCCTCGGCTCGCGCCGGGTCCTCGTCGGAGGCCCAGTGGCGTAGAGGCGTGTTCAGCGCGGGGCTGACGACGAGCACCTGCGAGCGCTTGCCCTGGCCCTGCTCGGCGATCCGCTCGCGCAGAGCCTCGCCCCCCACGGTCTCGTTTGCGACCACGAGGATGCGGTGCTCGTCGGGCCCGCCGCGGTGGACGGACGCGGTCTGCTCCGGAGGCTCCAGCCGTCGCGCGCGCAGCCACCACCAGAGAACCCCGGCGGTGAGGACGACGAAGACGGCGATCCCGGCCCACTCGTTGATCACACCCGCGATCGCGATCGCCGCGAAGTAGACGACGGCGCCGAGCAGGAACTGAAAGGCCTCGGCTTCGCTCCTGAGCGGGTTTTTCACGATGAGGCGCCGCTTGCGGTGCCGCCCTCATGACACGCGGGCTTTGCTCGCGTGTCCGTCTGAAACGACCGGTCGACACCTTGGCGGCTTCGAACGGCCATTGGGATCAGAGGATGTAGACGGTCGTGTAGACGACTATCCACATTACGTCCACGAAGTGCCAGTAGATCCCGGGGATCTCGACGCCGAGGTGGGCCTCCGGGGAGTAGTGGCCGCGGAAGGCCCGGATCACCACCACGAGCAGCAGCGTCAGGCCGACGAAGACGTGCGCCCCGTGGAGGCCGGTGAGGCAGTAGAAGATCGTGCCGAAGGCGTCGGTGGAGGGAGAGAAGCCGATCCGCGAGTACTCGCGGATCTGCGTCAGCAGGAACGTGAGCCCGAGCAGGAAGGTGAGCGTCATGCCCGCCTGCAGCCCCGCTCGGTTGCCGCGCTTGATCGACTGGAGAGCCCAGTGCATCGTGAAGCTCGAGGTCACGAGGATGATCGTGTTCATCCCGGCGACGAAGACCGGCAGGTGGTGCCCGGGGGTCGGCCACGGTTCGTGGTTCGCCACGCGCACGAAGAAGTAGGCCGTGAAGAACGAGCCGAAGAGCATCACCTCGGAGGCGATGAAGAGGAACATCCCGAGCGTGCGCGCATCCACGCGCGAGCTCTGATGCGCTGCCGGCGGGTGCGCGGCGTGTGCTTCCGCGTGAGCGCTCACGTGCCGCGCCCCTGCTTTGTGCGGGCTCGCATCGGTCGGCGAAGCTCGGCGAAGAAGGGGTGTTGCCAGACCCGTAGGGTTCTCATGTGACCGCCTCCGGCTCGCGCTCCACCTCGACGTGCTCGACCTGCAGGCCCGTCTGCTTGCGCAGGCGGTTGACGAGATCGCCGCGCAGCCAGCTCGACACCTTTTCGCCCGGGAAGGTCGAGACGATGATCTCGTCCACCCGCTCGTCCTGAACGGCGTGCGCCGCCGCGGTGAACGGGTCGGGGTGCGCGACCTGGCCGTGGACGTCGATCCCATCGCCTCGCAGGATCGACAGGGCCCTCCGCAGGCGCCGCTCGGCCTCGGGGTGCGCGGAGGCCGTCGCGTCGCTCTGCGGGCAGATGATCAGGAAGGACGCGGGGCCCTGCCGAGCGCGGTCGCGGATCTTCTCCAGGAGCGGCTCGCCGACGACTGTCTCGTTCGCGACGACGAGGACGTTCTTCTCGCCGCCGGCCTCGCGCTCCAGGTCTACGACTACGTGCTCGACCGGCAGGCCTCCGGCGGCGTTCTTGATGCGCTCGACCACGTCTCGGCGCAGCCAGCCGGAGCGCTGCTGTGGATGCGTCGAGACGATGATCTCGTCCGGCGGCGGCTCGAGCTGCGCGAGCGCATCGCGTGTGGCCGCGACGGGGTCGGCCTCGACGACGAGCCCGGTGGCCGGGATCCCCGCCGAGCGCAGTGCCTTCAAGGTCTCCTCGAGCCGGCGGCCGGCAGCTGCCCGGCGCGTGTCCTCGTAGACGACGTAGCCCTCTCGCGGCTGATTGACCGGCGTGATCACCGTCACGCGCACCTTGCCGTCCTTGCGGCGCCGCTCGATCGCCTCGATCAGAGTGCGCCCCGCGACGGTCTCGTTCGCGACCACGAGGAGGTTCCGCTCGCCGTTCACCGGACCGGCACCTCCCTCGCCTCCGGCTCGGTCGCGCGGGGGAAACCATGTTTCCCCCGCGAGCCCCCTTCTTCTTCCAAGTACGCCTCGGCTCCCCCGAGGACCACCCATGGGGGAACCTCCCGGTTCCCCCCAGCCCCCTCCACGTGCCGGTTCACCGGACCGGCACCTGCTCCGGTTCCGCCACCCGGTCGCCGTTGAAGACGCCGTGACGCGCCCCGGGGACTCCGTACTCGTACGGGTTGCCCACCACCTGCGGCACCTCGTCGAAGTTGAACACGGGCGGCGGCGAGCTCACCTGCCATTCGAGCGTCAGCGAGCGCCACGGGTTCGCGGCGGCCGCAGGGCCGTAACGCCAGCTCTTGACCATGTTGTAGAGGAAGACCAGCGTCGAGGCGCCGAGCCCGAACGAGGCGATCGAGATGAACAGGTTCAGGTCACCGAAGCGCGGGGCGTAGTCGGCCACGCGGCGCGGCATCCCCTGGATCCCCAGGTAGTGCATCGGGAAGAAGGTGAGGTTGAACCCGATGAACGTCAGCCAGAAGTGCAGCTTTCCGAGCCGCTCGTCGTACATCCGGCCGGTCATCTTCGGGAACCAGAAGTAGATCCCGGCGAAGATCGTGAACAGGGAGCCGCCGAAGAGCACGTAGTGGATGTGCGCGACCACGAAGTACGTGTCCGAGACGTGGATGTCGATCGGCACGGCGGCCAGGTAGATCCCGGAGAGGCCGCCGATGACGAACATCGAGACGAAGCCGAGTGCGAACAGCATCGGCGTTTCGAAGTGGATCCGCCCCTCCCATAAGGTCGCGAGCCAGGAGAAGACCTTGATCCCGGTCGGGACCGCGATCACCATCGACGTCACCATCATCGGCACGCGCAGCCACGGCGCCATCCCGGCCACGAACATGTGGTGCGCCCACACCGAGAAGCCGAGCACGAGGATCGCCATCAGGGAGAGCGCCATCAACCGGTAGCCGAAGATGGGCTTCCGCGCCATAACGGAGATCACCTCCGAGGCGATCCCGAAGCCGGGCAGCATCATGATGTAGACCGCGGGGTGCGAGTAGAACCAGAAGATGTGCTGGTAGCCGAGCGGGTAGCCGCCGCCGGCCGGGTCGAAGAAGTGCGTGTGCATGATGTGGTCGAACATCACGAAGAACTGCGACCCGGCGATGAAGGGCGTCGCGATCACCACGAGCAGTGACGTCGTGAAGTTCGCCCACACCAGCAGCGGCATCCGCCAGAAGGTCATCCCCGGCGCGCGCATGGTGATGATGGTGACCAGGAAGTTGAGCGCGGTCATGATCGAGGACGCACCCGCCCACTGGACGCCCATCGAGAAGAAGACGTTCCCCAACGGCTGGTGGATCGACAGCGTCGCGTAGTTCGTCCAGCCGGCCGCGAACGGGCCGCCCGGCACGAGGAACGACGACAGCATCATGAAGCCGGCGATCGGGAGCAGCCAGAACGAGAGGGCGTTCAGGCGCGGGAACGCCATGTCAGGCGCGCCGATCATCAGCGGGATGACGTAGTTTGCGAGCCCGGCGAAGGCCGGGATGACG
>JBKPHO010000376.1:0-4546 GCA_046729915.1 Actinomycetota bacterium
CGGCGGCCCTCCGGACCGCGCGGGCCTACGACGTGGGCGAGATCGGCGCCCGCTGGGAGGCGCTGCTCGCGAAGCTGGCTATTCGGCGACCCAGTCGCGGGTGAGGTACAGCCAGAACGCCAGGCCGGCGTAGTCGCCGTAGCGGCGGAAGCGCCGCTCGACGGTCTTGTCGGCTGCCTTGCGCCCGCGCACGCGCGCGTACTTCGGGCGCGTCCACGAGTCCAGGATCAGCCGCGAGTGCCGCCCGAGGAGCATCATTAGGTGCGCCGCGGCGTATGGGCCTATTCCGGGAACCGCGAGCAGGCGGGTTGCAACCTCATCGTCGGTGAGATCGTTCGAGGCTCCGAGCTCTTCTAGGTTGATCGTGCCCTCGGCGACGCCGACGGCGAGCGAGTGGAGATAGGCGCTGCGGTACCCCGCTCGAACGACGTTGCGGTAGAAGGACTCGGGCGAGGCGGCCATCGCCTCGGGAGTCGGGAATGCGCGCGCCTTGCTCCCCGCCGCCTGCTCGCCGAGGTTGTCAACGAGCGCTGTCACCATCCGCACGGTCGCCGACCAGGCGACGTTGGTCGTGCATACGGTTTTTACTACGGCCTCAAAGACGGTCGGCGTACGGAGCATCCGTCCCGCGCCGGCAGCCGCCCAGGAAAGCTCGGGGTCATTGCTGACGAGCGCGTAGAACTCGGACATGTCCTCATCCAGGTTGAGCATCTGACGCACGGCCTGCGTGAGGTCGCGAGTCGCTGTGACGCCGAGCTTCCGCCCCTCGACCTCGACACGCGCGAAGCCCGGACGCCCTTCACGAATCGTGATCGTGCGCGGCTGCGCCGCGGGAAGCGCGAGCGTCGTTGTGTACAAGCGTGCCTCCTCGTCAATGTGGCCGGGCGGGAGATCGGCGACTCCGTGAGACGTGATCGTCCGAAGGAAATCAACCGGCTCGCCTCTCGGCCCTTTGAGAGGTATGTCGAAGGCGGTCGCCATAGCGAGTGAAACGCTGGCGAGTGCGCTAGTCATCCCAGTGGGCGGCCGTGCCGCGGCAGGAAGGCAACGCGCTTGCCGCCGACCTCGCCGACCGTCACCGGCGCCGACCGGTTGCCGTAGGGCGTCTCGACCTCGACCTCCTCGACGTCCTCCAGGAACGAGTAGAAGCCCGAGCCCCCGAAGATCCCGATCTCAGCCTCGGCCATCGGCGCGAGAGGCTAGCCCAGGCGAAGCGGACGTGACGAGCCGAGGGTCGCGCGCGCGCGCGCGTGTACATGACTCCGACACCGCTCCGCGCGTTGGCGCGGGCCGACGAGCTGGACCTCCCCGCCATCGACCTCTATGCCACCTTGGGTAGTAACTCGTCCTCGACGTACGCAACGCCGCGTGGAGACAGGTGAACGGTTCCGGTTGATCCGTCGTACTCGATCAGCCGCTCCTTGTGCGCCGCCCGCAGGACGTCGCGCCGGTACACGCTTGCGTTCGAGTGCTCCAACCACGCCACGAGGTCGCGCTCGGACACGGCACCGTTCGACGCGTACAGCAGCAGAAGCGTCTTCGGCTTCATCTTGAGGCCCGTGTCGAGGACGCGTTTGCGACCTCTGACCTCCCAGATCAAGGGCGTCTCACGCTCGACCAAGGTATCCACGATGTCGGTCGCCGTGTCGGTGTCCACGTTGTGTAGGACGCGCACGAGCTCAGCGACGATCCACTTCGACATCTGGAGCACGCACACCGCGTCCATGTGATTCGGATCAACGTCGCCGCCTACGTGTCCGACGTTGCGGTTGTTCCGGATCTCGTAGAGCGCGACCAACATCCGCGGGATTTGGATCTGGATCGAGCGGGGGGCTGACGCGCCGTCTTGCTCGAGCTTCTTACAGGCATCGACCATGTTCCCCGGCTTCTTCGCCCGAGCCGGGTACTTGCCGTCAATGTGGCCGCGCAGGATCGAGTAGACGACCTCGCAAAGCTTGCCGCCATTCAACTCGGCCGGCTCCCAGCGCCGCTCGCGGAAGTTCTTGACGATCTCGGCGAACGCACCGAGCAGCTCATCGCGCAGGGTCGATGGCAGCGCATCGAAGACACTCGTGAGCGCTGCGCTCGGAGTCGCCAAACCTATCTCTCCTTCTTTGTCGGCAGGCCTCGCTCGACGTGGTTCACGCCGCGCGGCTCGATCCTGACGTCGTCGAGATTGCTCGTGTCGAGAAAGCCCTTCTTGCTTGCGGTGAGAAAGAGGCTGGCCGCCATGTCGGGCGGCATGTCCCAACCCTGGTCGCGATAGCACGTGTAAACGTGATCGCTCGTCACCGGCGTGATCTCCGCGATCTCGCTCAAGTAGTAGACGCATGCGGCGCTCTTATCGTGCTGGCTCTTCGGCTTCTTCCCACGGACGAACTCGTCGAACGACTGCTTGCCCTACGGGGCAAGATCAAGACCCTTGACCCAGGTCGAGCCGCTCGACCGCCGGCGGGCGGGCTTCGTTTCCCCATTGGTCGTGGCCTTTGTCTTTCTTCGAGATCGGAATGACTTCTTCCGTTCGTTTGCGGCCGCATCGCTGTCGCTGTCGGTCGCGCTGTCTGGCAAAGGCATGGTGAAGACGTCCGCGAACTGCGCGAGTTTCTCGTCCACCCATTCCTTGTCACCTGCGATCTCGATTGCGCCGTCACGGCGGTTGATCTTGACGCTGTAGTTCTCGGTCATGCCTGCCTCTCTCGTCTTAAGGAATCGTCAGTCACCGTGCTCGCCGCGCAGCATCCGCTCCACAGTGCGCACGCCCTCGTTCGTAAGGCGGTAGAGCTTCCGAGCCTGCTTTGTCGAGCCCGTCTTCTGCACTTGCCGAACCGCCGGTGGCTTCCTCTTGATCAGGCTGTTGTATGAGTCCGTGATGTTGGACGCCGGGTGGCCGAGGTCCTTCAACTCGGAGTTGATCTCTTGCCCCGTGAAGTTCTCTCGGCCTTGGATGACCTGGAACCAGTAGCTCGCCACCAAGACGTGCTCTACGACGGAACCCGGCAAGGTTGCGTCTATCAGGTCCGAGATCCGCTCGAAGTCGCGACGCGGGCCGTCACCCACCGCATTCCGCGCGCCGCGCCCTAGATCAACTCCGACCTCGCCCTGCCCGAACTTGTCGACCGCCCACCGCAGCACACGCTTTGCCTCGTCGGGATCGAGACTCCCCATCGCGGTGTCGATCGCCTTCATTGCATCAATCTCGGTTGGCACGGAACCTCCTGCTTGGACTTGGACGCGCCAAGCCTAGCAGCAGCATGTGACGTTAGTGATTGCGCCAAAAGCAATACTCATGTCTCATGCTCCCGCCCTAGCGACAATGCGGTTGAGCAGCCTTCTCTGAGTGACCGCCAAACCTCGTCTGAAGGAGCCACCTAGCGTCCCGAGACCGGTGTCCTTACGCTCACCGGGCCGGGTCGTGGGAAGCGTCCTAGGCGTTCGGCTCGCTGCCCGGCCTAGACGTCGCCCTTCCCCCAGAAGGCGACGCAGCCTTCGTCGTCCTCCATACAGAAAGCGACGGGTGAAGACGACGCTCGCGGTTAGCGCATACGCCCGAGGCTGACGACGAGGTTGACCTTCGCGCCCCTCGGGAGCACCATGCCGGGCTTGGGCCTCTGCAAGATCACGCGGCCTGCCTTGACGATCTTCGAGTAGACGCGGCGGATCTTGCCAAGGCGGCAGTTGGCGCGCGCGATCGCCTTCGTCGCGACCGGCCGCGTCTTTCCCCTCAGGTTCGGCACCAAGCAGAGGCCAGTGGCGTTGCGGAGCACTGAAAGGGTGCCGCTGTCCGCCACGCCATTCGTGACCGCCAAGTCGAGCTTGCGGTCGCCGTTCAGGTCGCCAATCGCGATCGTCTCGGGGCTGTCTCCAGCTTCGTAGTTGCGTCGCGCTGCGAATGTGCCGCTGCCACGGTTCGCCACTACCGAGACGCTGCCCCCGTCGAAGTTCGCCGTCGCCAGGTCTGGTTTCCGGTCGCCGTTCAGGTCGCCGATCGCGACCGACACGGGGCTCGCCCCAACTCGATAGTCGTGCCTGCCTTGCAACGTGCCGTCGCCTCCATTGGTAAACACGGAGACGGTCTCGCCGGTCTCGTTCGCGGTCGCAACATCCGGCCTGGAGTCGCCATTCAGGTCGTCGATCGCAACCGATGCGGGCTGCTCGCCAGTGCCGTAGTCACGTCTAGCGTCGAAACTGGCATCGCCGCTATTCAGAAGCACAGAGACGATATCCGCGTCTTCATTGGTGATCGCCAGATCCGGCTTCGCATCGCCGTTCAGGTCACCGATCGCAACCGAGCTAGGAGTGGCGCCGGTTTGGTAGTCCCGCCGGGCCCCGAAGCTGCCGTCGCCGGCGTTGAGCAGAACGGAGACACTCGTGATGTTTGCAGTTACTAGATCGCTGCTCCGATCGCCGTTCAGGTCGCCGATCGCGACCGAGCGAGGGATCAGTCCGGTTTCGTAGTCGCGCCGAAGTGCGAAGGTCCCGGCCCCTCGATTGAGAAGGACAGAGATGGTCTTTCCATCTCCATCGGTCCCGCGGTTCGCCGTCGCCA
>JBKPHO010000377.1:0-8425 GCA_046729915.1 Actinomycetota bacterium
GTCGAGTGCGCTCCGTTCCGGGTGACGCGCGACGCGGACTTCGCGGTCTCGGACGAGGCGGACGACCTGCTCGAGGCGGTCGAGCTCGAGCTTCGGCGCCGCCGGTTCGGCGAGCCGGTTCGCGTCGAGGTCTCGGGCTCCTGCTCCCCGCGCATGCTCGAGCAGCTGAAGAGCGGCCTCGACGTGACCGACGACCAGATCTACCTCGTTCCGGGGCTGCTCGACCTCGCCGAGCTCGACGAGTTCTTCGCGCTCGAACGGCCCGACCTCAAGGAGGAACCGTGGGCCCCGGTCGTCCCGGCGCGGTTCGTGGCGGAGGACGGCGACGCGCTCTTCTCCGAGCTGCGCAAGGGGCCGGTGCTGGTCCACCACCCCTACGACTCGTTCGCGCGCACCTTCGAGTCGTTCATGCGCACGTCTGCGCGCGATCCGCGCACGGTCGCCGTGAAGACGGCCGTCTACCGAACGAGCGACGACTCGCCGCACGTGCCCGCGCTGATCGAAGCGGCAGAGGAGGGCAAGCAGAGCGTCGCCCTCGTCGAGCTCAAGGCGCGCTTCGACGAGCGGCGCAACATCGAGTGGTCGCGCGCACTCGAGTCGGCCGGCGTTCACGTCGTCTACGGCTTCTCCTCGCTGAAGATCCACGCGAAGGGCACGCTCGTCGTGCGGCGCGAGGCGGATGGCCTCCGCCGCTACGCGCACATCGGCACCGGCAACTACAACGCCGTCACGGCGCGGCTCTACGAGGACTTCAGCCTCTTCACCGGCGACGAGGAGATCACCGCCGACCTCGCCGACCTCTTCAACCATTTGACCGGCTTCGGCCGTCCGCAGGCGTTCAGGAAGCTGCTGGTCGCGCCGTTCACGATGCGGCCCGCCCTGGTCGAGCACATTCGGTCGTGCGCCGCCGCGGCGAAGGCGGGCAAGGAGGCACGGATCCGGATCAAGGTGAACCACCTTGCCGACGAAGCGATCGTCGCCGAGCTCTACGCGGCCGCCGACGCCGGGGTCGGCGTGGAGATCTTCGCCCGCACGACCTGCACGCTCTGGCCGCGAAAGAGCGGCGGCAAGGAAGACATCCGCGTCCGCACGCTCCTCGGCCGCTTCTTCGAGCACAGCCGGTTCTTCATCTTCGAGGCCGGCGACGAGAGCACGTACCTGCTCGGCAGCGCGGACCTGATGCGGCGCAACCTCGACAACAGGATCGAGATCCTCGTCCCGGTCGAGGACGCGCGGAGCCAGCGCGAGCTCTCGCGTACGTTCGACTCGATCATGGAGGACACGCGCTGGTCGTGGGCACTACGGGCCGACGGGACCTGGGAACGTGTGCGCGGGAAGAAGGGGCGGGCCGGGCAGAGCCTCCACTCCGCGCTGATGAGGCGGGCCCGGGCGAGGGGGCGGCGTGCCGGCACCGTTTCGCGCGCGCGCTGATTATCCGGCCGACGCAGAGGAAACAATGGACTCCGTGAGGGTTGCCGTCGTCGACGTCGGGGCGAACACGCTCCGCCTGCTCGTTGCCGTTCCCGCGGGGCACAGCGTCCGGGCCGTGCACGAGGAGCGGGCGCAGCTCGGGCTCGGCGAGGAGGTCGAGCGCTACGGCTACATCACCGAGGCGAAGTGCGCGCAGACGGTCGACGTCGCCCACGCGCAGACCCGCAGGGCACGGCGGCTCGGCTGCGAGCGGATCGAGATCCTCGTCACCTCGCCGGGCCGCCAGAGCGCCAACAGCGACGAGTTTGCCGAGGCGCTTCGGCGTGGAACCGGCGTGCCCGTGCGGATCCTGAGCTCTGACGAGGAAGGCGCGCTGGCGTGGGAGGGTGCCGTGGCAGCCCTGGAGGATCCTCCGCAGAGCATCGCCGTGTGTGACGTCGGCGGCGGCTCGGCGCAGGTCGTCGTCGGCACGCGCGCCAGCGGGCTCGCCTGGGTCCGTTCGGTCGATCTCGGCTCCCTGCGGCTGACCGAGAGGCTGCTCGCCGGTGCAGGCGACCCGCCGTCCGCGGACGCCGTAGCCGCCGCCCGGGCCGCCGCGGCCGAAGCCTTCTCGGCCGTCGTCCCACCCGTTGCCCGGCTCGGATTGGCGGCCGGTGGCACGGCGAGGGCCCTCCGGCGCGTCATCGGCGTGCTCGACGCCGAGGGTCTCGCCGCGGCTGTCGAGGAGCTCGCGGGGCTGAAGCGCGCAAAGATCGCGAAGCGCTACGGGCTCCCGCCGCAGCGAGCGGCCACGCTGCTCGCGGGCACGATCCTCTTCGCCGAGGCGCAGCAGCGCCTGGGAGTTCCGCTCGCCCCGGCGTGTGGCGGTCTGCGCGAAGGCTCCGCGATCGCGCTCTTCCGCGAGAGCACCGCCGCCTACGCCTGACGCTTATCCGGGCGCCTCGAGGCGCTCGAGCACCTCGACGCCGTCCGTGTTGACGTCGAGCACCGCGGTCGCCCCCTTCTTCAGCTTCGCGCCCAGCAACTCTTCGACGAGATCGCCGTGCACGCAAGCCACGAGTGGCGCCGTCGCCGTACGCAGAAGATCGAGCGCAGGGCCGCTGCCGGCTCCTTCGGCGAGCGCGTCGACGGGCTCGACGGTGAGGCCGCGTGCTTCGGCGAGCGGCACGACCGACTCGACGCAGCGGACGTACGGGCTCGACAGGATCCGGGTCAGCTCCCACCCCGCGAGCTGGACGACCAGGGCGTCGGCCTGCCGCCGGCCGCGAGCGTCGAGCGGCCGCAGCCGATCGTCCCCCGCCCAATCGGCTCGACTTCCTGCCCGCGCATGGCGGACGAGGTAGACGATCACCCCCACGCGTCCCGAGCCGCGCGCTCAAGCGCGCGCCAGGCCTTTGGCAGCTCGGCCCGTGCCTCGCGGCGCCGAGCCCGCTCGCGCTCGACGAGCCGCCCGGCCGCGAACGCCGCGCCGGGGCTCGAGGCCTCGGCCAACAGCCCGCGCAGCCGGGCCTCTGCGACGATGGCGTCCTGGTGCGTGCCGAGCACGTCTTGCAGCCCCTTCGCGTGCGCGACGAACTGTCGGGCCGGCTTCCCGACCTCGGGCTCGGCGAGCTCCGCGGCATAGCGGGCGCGCTTGCCGAGGATGCGTGCGCGATGCAGTTCTTCGTCGCTCGCCTCGGGCCCGAGGCGCTTCGCGACCTTCCGTAGGCGCTCGAACTCACGCCGCGCGAGCCGCCGCAGCGACACCTCACCGCGTCGGACGCGCGGGCCACGGGCGGCAGCCTCGAGCGCGTCGAGGAGCCCGTAGTACCGCTTGCTCTCGAGCGTGTCGAGCGCGATCGCCTGCGCGGTCTCGCGGTCTTCGGTGAGCAGCTCGACCAGGGCGCCGGCGGCCGTCCGCTCGGGCTGCTCCAGCGCTTCGATCTCCTGTTGCAGGTGGCCGACGAGGACGTCGACGTCACGGCGCCTGCCGAGCGAGCCGCCGAGCCACTTGAGCTCGTCGCGCAGGGGCTCCGACCACTCTCTGTCGAGGACGGGACGCGCCGCCCGGAGGACCGCCCGGGCCCGCCGAACCGCGACACGCACGGCGTGGACGTCCTCAGGATCGAGGTCGAGCCTCACGCCGGGGTCGTGGCGGAGGATCTGCGCGTACTGCCGCTCCAGCATGGCTCGGAGGCGCCCGATCGCGTCGTCGCCGGGCCGGGCGCCGTCCTGGCTGCGAAGCGCGTTCGCCGGGTCCTCGTCTGCGGGAAGCCTGGCAACGAGCTCGGGGCCGGAGCCGCGCAGGAAAGCTGGCAGCACGCGGCGCACGTCGGCCGGCGGCTTCGCGGGGCCGCCGAGCTGCTCGACCAGGAGCGGCTGCTCGCCGGGGCGCGGAAGCTCGAGGCGCCAGATGCCTTTGCCCTTCTCGAGGCGGCGCGAGAGCGTGGCGCCTGCGAGCGCCAGCCGGCGCTCCGGGAGGTCGTAGTAGGAGACCTCGGTGACGCCGCTCTCGGCCGTCATCGGCCCGAATCGTAAGGGATCCGCGGGGAGGAACAGAGCCGCCCTCCCCGCGGGTTGGCGGACGCGTATGGGAGAGGGGAGCACGTCCGCCGGGTTTTGCCTTGTCGTCAGGTCCGACGACACCGCGGGCCGCGCAGTTAGCGGCCTTACAGAATTCTCACCAGGGTGGGGGATTGTGCGTCCATGCGCCGCCGAGCATCGTGGCGACTACCCGCACCTCGGGGAGCTCCTCGGGCTCGCAGGCCAGCGGGTCGCGGTCGAGCACGACGAGGTCGGCGAGGTAGCCGGGCACGAGCTTGCCGCGGCGCCGCTCGTCGCGGGCCAGCCACGCGGGCGCGACGGTGGTCGCGTGGAGCGCCTGCTCGACCGTGAGGGCCTGCTCGAGGCGCCAGGGGCCGCGCTCGTCGAGCGTGCGCAGGACGCCAGCGCGGATGCCCGCGAGCGGGTCGAGCTCCTCGATCGGCGCGTCGGAGCCGTTGGCGACCACGGCGCCCGAGTCGAGCAGCGAGCGGAACGCGTACGGCTCGCTCGTCGTCTCGCCCCAGAAGCGGTCGGCGAGCTCGCGGTCGGACGGCGCGTGGCTGAACTGGACGGAGGCGACGACGCCGAGCTCCGCGAACCGCGGCACGTCCTCCGGCGCCAGCAGCTGCGCGTGCTCGATGCGCTGGCGCAGGCCGAGCGGCTGCCATTCGTTCCGCGTCGCCTCAAACGCGTCGAGCGCGTGGCGGTTGGCCAGGTCTCCGATCGCGTGGACGGCGAGCGGAAAGCCGGCGCGCGCGCCGCGGCGGATGTAGTGCTCGAGCTGCTCGCGGCTGGTGATCTCGACGCCCGAGCCGTCGAGCAGCCGCGCGGTCTGCGAGCCCAGCGTGCCGTCCATGAACGCCTTCAGGTAGCCGAGGCGGAGCCGCGGCCCGCCGAGGCCGCTGCGCACGTCGACCCCTGCGAGCTCGTCCGCCTTCTCGGCGGGGAGCGACTGCCACACGCGCAGGCACAGTGCCTCTTCGTCCTCAAGCCGCTGCCAGAAGCGAAGCGCGCCGAGCCAGCCGTCCTTGTCGTGGACGGCGGTCACGCCCCGCGAGGCGGCGAGCTTCACGCCGGACCGCATCGCCTCGACGTACTCGTCGTCGCTCGTCTCGATGTAGCGGTCGCGGAAGTGCCAGCACGACTCCTCGCGCAGGACGCCGGTCGGCTCGCCGCGTTCGTCGAGCTCGACCACGCCGCCCGGGACCTGCAGCTCACCGTTCGCCCGCGCGAGAGCGGCCGAGTTGAGCCAGACCGAGTGCGAGTCTCGGGCCATCAGCGCGACCGGCCGGTCCGGCGCGATCGCGTCGAGCGCGTCCTTCGTCGGCTCGACGGCCGGGGACCACTCGCCGCTGCGCCAGCCGCGGCCACGCAGCCAGCCGCCCTCCGGGGAGCTCGTCAAAGCGTCACGCACGCGCGCGACGGCCTCGTCGAGCGACCGCGTTCCCTCGAGCCGCACCTCGCTCTGGGCGAGCGCCCAGGTCGGGAAGTGCACGTGCGAGTCGGTGAAGCCCGGGACGACGCAGCGGCCGGCGAGGTCTACGCGCTCGGGCCCCGGGAGCGTCGTCTCGTGCGTGCCGGCCCCGCCCGCGACTCGCTCCCCGGCGATCGCGAGGCTGCGCGCGACGGGGAGCGAGGGGTCCATCGTCCGGATCACGCCGTTCTCGAGAATCACGCCGCCCGGATGGTACGTCTACGCGCTGGGCGACGGCTCGAGCCGGTCGGCCAGGCCGCGCAGCGCCGCGGCCGACCTCGACCGGGCGGCAGTGCGCCGCGGTCGCTTGCGCTCTGGCCTCGGTGCCGGGGAGCGCTGCGGCTCCAGCGAATCCTTGATCCGGCGCCGGCTTACGTCGGAGGCTACGAACAGTTCCAACACCCTCTACTCCTTTCATGAAACGATTCAGCGCTTACACTACCTGAAACGGTTCATGCGGGCGTAGTATTCCGGGACGTGGCACGCAATCGGCGGGTTCGGCTGCGAGACGTCGCGGAGCGCGCGGGCGTTTCGGTGGGGAGCGCGTCGCAGGCGTTCGGGCGGCCGGAGCTCGTCTCCGAAGAGGTGCGCGAGCGCGTGCTCGCCGCCGCCGAGGCGCTGGGCTACCCGGGGCCTGACCCGGCGGCGCGTCGGCTGAGAACTGGACGCGCGGGCGCCGTGGGCTTGATCTTCGCCGAGCGCCTCGGCTACCAGTTCACCGACCCGGCCGCGCCGGCGTTCCTGCGAGGGCTCGCCCAGGGGCTGCAGGAGGCGCCGACCGGCTTGCTGCTGATTCCCGACTCTCGCCGCCGCGAGGAGGCCGCGCGCACGGTCAGGGAGGCCGCGGTGGACGGCTTCATCATCTACTCCACGCCGCAGAACGATCCGCGCGTCGAGGCCGCGCTCAGCCGCCGGCTACCGGTCGTCACCGTCGACCAGCCGCGTGGCGCCGCGACGCCTTTCGTCGGCATCGACGACCGAGCCGCCGCCCGCAGCGCCGCGGAGCACCTGCGGGAGCTCGGGCACGAGCGCGTCGGGGTGCTCTCCTTCGTCACCACGCTCGACCCCCGCAGGTCGCTCGAGCTCGACCTGAGCGTGGAGCGCCTCGAGGGCTACCGGGAAGGCCTGGGCGACGCGTGGGACCCGGACCTCGTGCGGACGGTGCGCCCCAACGCGCCGGAGCCCGCGCGTGAGGCCACGCGCGACCTGCTGCGTGATGCGAATCCTCCGACGGCCATCCTCGCGATGAGCGACATCCTCGCCCTCGGCGCACTCGAAGCGGCCGCCGAGGAGGGTGTCCCGGTGCCCGAGCGCCTCTCGGTGGTCGGGTTCGACGACAGCCCGGTCGCCGTGCATTCGGTCCCGCCGTTGACGACGGTGGCGCAGCCGCAGGAGGAGAAGGGCAGGCTGGCTGCGCAGTGGTTGATGGAGGAGGTCGAGCGGGGAGGACGCTCGCGGGACGGCTCGAAGCGCACGATCCTGCCCACCCTGCTCGTCGTTCGCGAGTCGACGGCGCCTCCGGGCCGCGGGTAGGTCGTGCCGGACGTCTTCGATCACGTCACGCTCCGGGTGTCGGATCTCGAAGCCTCGCGCCGGTTCTACGAGCTCGCGCTGGCGGAGCTCGGCTACGGGGAGCCGTACCGCGGCGACCACTTCTTCGAGTGGGAGGACCTCTCGATCTCGATCGCGCGCTCGGACCGGCGGGTGACTCGCAACTCCACCTCGCGCTGCTCGCACGCTCCTCGCGAGACGAGGTGGACGCCTGGTGGGAGGCGATGACCGCGGCCGGCCACCCGACGACGGCGCTCCCGGTCCGCGCCAGCAGTACTCGCCCGGCTACTACGGTGCGTTCGTCCGCGATCCAGACAGATAGCTCGGAACGTTGATTCGGCTCGGCTGGGCCTTCTGGTCCTTGGCGGATCCCATTGGCGTAAGGCCCCTTCTTTCCCACCTCTCCATGGACGTGGTTTCATGAGTTTTAAGGCTGGTAAAGGCACACCGAAGTCTGGTAACGTGCGCGATTCGAGCCACAGCCCAGCGAAGTCCGTCGGCTTCGGGGAGAGCGGTCGCTGGCGAATGGAGGATGCGATCGACCATGGCGCCGCCGCAGAGCCAGGGTAGATACCTCGCCGTGACGGTTGCTGCTGTGTTGGCAGTGGTCGGCGCAATCGTCGCTAACGCAAGAGCTCAGACCTCCGGATTGATCTTTGCGTGCGTCAACTCGAGCTCCGGCGAGATCAAGATCGTGCCACCCGGAACGACCTGTCACAACCACTGGTATCTGCTCGTGTGGTCGGTAACCGGCCCCACAGGCCCGACCGGACCGACCGGAGCGCGCGGCCCCACAGGTCCCACCGGTCCGACAGGCCCAACTGGCGCAACTGGCCCCACAGGTCCAACCGGCGCACGGGGGCCGACCGGCGCAACCGGCCCGACAGGTGCGACCGGCGCCACCGGAGCAACTGGTGCGACCGGCGCCACCGGAGCAACGGGTGCGACCGGCGCCACGGGCCCGACCGGCGCACGCGGGCCGACCGGCGCCACGGGAGCGACTGGCGTAACGGGTGCGACAGGCCCGACAGGTGCAACGGGCGCTACCGGTGCCACGGGCGCTACCGGTGCCACGGGCCCGACCGGCGCACGCGGGCCGACTGGCGCCACCGGAGCAACCGGTCCGACTGGCGCCACGGGAGCGACCGGGTCCACGGGAGCGACCGGCGCAACAGGTGCAACGGGGGCAACGGGCGCCACCGGCCCGACCGGCGCCACCGGCGCCACAGGAGCAACGGGCGCTACCGGCGCCACAGGCCCGACCGGCGCACGCGGCCCGACCGGCGCTCGAGGCGCCACCGGCCAGAACGGTGCGAACGGCGCGAGCGGGCCCCGCGGCGCAACGGGTCCGCGCGTCGCCACGGGCGTGCGCGGTCCGACTGGTGCTCGCGGCTCGACTGGCGCCAGCGGCCCAACGGGCGCCAGGGCCCCAACGGGGGCCAGAGG
>JBKPHO010000378.1:0-1222 GCA_046729915.1 Actinomycetota bacterium
ATCAAGGGCGAGGACAACGACACGTACTACCAGCACATCGAGGCCGCGGTCGACCACAAGCCGCAGCTGACGATGGACGACGGTGCCGACGTGATCGGCGTGCTGCACTCGCACCGGCGCGAGCAACTCGGCGACATCCTCGGCGGGACGGAGGAGACGACCACCGGCGTGATCCGGCTCAAGGCGCTGGAGCGCGATGGCGCACTCGGCTTCCCGGTGATCGCCGTGAACGACGCGCTGACGAAGCACATGTTCGACAACCGCTACGGCACGGGCCAGTCGACGATCGACGGGATCGTGCGCGCGACGAACGTCCTGCTCGCGGGCCGCACGTTCGTGGTCGCCGGCTACGGCTGGTGCGGGCGCGGCGTCGCGATGCGGGCGAAGGGCATGGGCGCGCACGTGGTGGTGACCGAGGTCGACCCGTTGCGCGCTCTCGAGGCAGTCATGGACGGCTTCCAGGTCCTCCCGATGGAGCGGGCCGCGGAGGTCGGAGACATCTTCGTCACCGCCACCGGCGACAAGTCGGTGATCACGCGCGAGCACATCCTCCGGATGAAAGACGGGGCGATCCTCGCCAACACGGGGCACTTCAACGTCGAGATCGAGATTCCGGCGTTGCGCTCGTTGGCCACGGAGACGCGACCGCTGCGCCAGTTCGTCGACGAGTTCACGCTCGAGGACGGCCGCCGGGTCTACCTGATCGCGGACGGGCGGCTCGTGAACCTCTCGGCCGCGGAGGGCCATCCGGCCCAGGTGATGGACATGTCGTTCGCGAACCAGGCTCTCTCCGCCGAGTTCGTGGTGGCGAACGCGGCCAGCCTGGAGCGGAAGGTCTACCCCGTGCCGGAGGAGATCGACAAGGAGATCGCGCGGCTGAAGCTCGAGACGATGGGTGTCGCCATCGACGAGCTGACCGAGGAGCAGGCCAAGTACCTGGCTTCTTGGGACGAGGGCACCTAGGCGCTGAACGCCGGCGGAAAGATGACGCGGCCTCGCAGGTCGGGGTCGTAAGCACTGAGCGCGATCGCCATGAACGCCTTCGCTGGGATGCCCTGGTCGGGCGGGTGGATGCGGAGCTCCGCCGCTGGGCGGAAGCCGAAGCGCGGGTAGTAAGAGGGGTGCCCGAGCACGAGGACGAGCGGCTCGCCTCGCGCCTCCGCGCCGCGTAGCGCTTCGCGGACGAGCGCCGAGCCGATGCCCGCGCGTTGGCGTTCTGGCT
>JBKPHO010000379.1:0-2592 GCA_046729915.1 Actinomycetota bacterium
CGCAGCTTCTCGCGGTCGCTCGAGCGGGAGGTGAAGAAGCTGCCGACCCTGCGCGGCCGGACGATCGTCAATGTCTTCTACGAGTCCTCGACGCGCACCTCGTCCAGCTTCGAGCTGGCGGCGAAGCGTCTCTCGGCCGACACGATGTCGATCAAGGCCGCTGGCTCGTCGGTCGACAAAGGCGAGTCGCTCAAGGACACGGCTCTCACGCTCGGCGCCTACGACCCGGACGTGATCGTGATCCGCCACCCGCAGATCGGCGCGCCGCAGCTCGTCGCCCGCTACACCGAGGCGCACATCGTCAACGCGGGCGACGGGAAGCACCAGCACCCGACGCAGGCACTGCTCGACCTCTACACGATCCGCGAGGAGCTCGGCCGGCTCGAGGGCGTGCACGTGGCGATCGTGGGCGACGTCCTGCACTCGCGGGTTGCGCGCTCGAACGTGCAGGCGCTGACGCTGATGGGCGCACGCGTGACGCTCGTCGGGCCGCCGCCGCTGATCCCGCGTGGGATCGAGGCGATGGGCTGCGAGGTCTCGCACGAGATCGACGCGATCGCCGCAGCCGACGTGGTCTACGTCCTGCGCATGCAGCGGGAGCGGATGCAGGAGGGCGCGAACTACGTGCCCTCGCTGCGGGAGTACACCGCGCGCTGGGGCGTCACGCCGGAGCGGCTGCGCCCGGGCCAGAAGGTGATGCACCCCGGGCCGATGAACCGCGGCGTCGAGATCGACCCGCGGGTGGCCGACGCGGCGGACGCCCTGATCGAGACACAGGTGCGGGCGGGCCTGGTGGTGCGGATGGCGGTGCTCTACGACCTGCTCACGACCGGGCCCGTCGGGGTGCGGAAGCCCGAGCCGCTGGAGGTGGCGTGATGCTCTTCGGGAAGCCGGGGCAAGGCATCGACGTCGTCGTCCGCGGAGCGCGCGTCCTCGATCCGGTCGAGGGGCTCGACGCCGTTTGCGACGTTCGCGTCGACGGCGGTGTGATCTCGCAGCTCGGGACGAACGTCGAGGCGAACGGCCACCGTGTCGTCGAGGGCGCGGGCCTGGTGCTCGCGCCGGCGTTCGTCGACCCGCACGTGCATTTGCGAGTGCCCGGCGGAGAGGACGAGGAGACGATCGCCTCGGGCACGGCGGCTGCTGCGGCCGGCGGCTACTGCGCGATCCTGGCGATGCCGAACACCGACCCGGTGGTCGACTCCGCGGCCGTGCTCGGCTCGCTGGTCGAGGACGCGAAGGGGGAGGCCGTGGTGCCGGTCGGGTTCCTCGCCGCGATCACGCGCGGGCAGGAGGGAGCCGAGCTGACCGAGATGGCGGAGCTGGCGGAGCAGGGGGCGGCCGGTTTCACCGACGACGGCCGCCCGGTGGTGGCGCCCGGGCTGATGCGCCGCGCGCTCCAGTACCACGGCGTCACGGGGCGGCGGCTCGCGCTGCACTGCGAGGAGCCGACGCTCTCGCGCGGCGGCCAGATGCACGAGGGCGCGGTCTCGGCCGAGCTCGGCTTCGGCGGCTACCCGTCGGTCGCCGAGAGCTTGATGGTCGAGCGCGACCTCTCGCTCGCCGCCTACGACGACGCGCCACTGCACCTGCTCCACCTCTCGGCGCGGGAGTCGGTCGACGCGGTGCGGGCGGCGCAGGGGAAGGGCGTGGCCGCGACGGCCGAGGTGACGCCGCACCACCTCTGCCTGACCGACGAGGCGGTGCGCTCGCTCGACCCGAACCTGAAGATGAACCCGCCCCTGCGCAGCGCGGGCGACCGTGCCGCGCTGATCGAGGGCCTCCGTGACGGCACGATCGGCTCCGTCGCGACCGACCACGCGCCGCACGCCCGGCACGAGAAGGAGGTTCCCTTCGAGGCGGCTCCGTTCGGGGTGACCGGGCTCGAGACCGCCTTCGCGGCGCTCTACACGGACCTCGTCGAGCCAGGGCTGCTCCCGCTGGAGACGCTGCTGGAGCGGATGTCGGCTGGGCCTGCGCGGGCCTACGAGCTCGAGCGGCCGCGGATCGCCGTCGGCGCGCCGGCCAACCTCGTCCTGCTCGACACGCGTGCGACGTGGCGGGTCGAGGAGGACGGCTTCCACTCGCGTTCGGCCAACTCGTGGCTCCTCGGACAGACGCTCAAGGGCCGGCCCCGACTCACGGTGGCCGCGGGAAAGGTGGTGCACGCCGCATGAGAGGGATGCTGGTACTGGAGGACGGGACGGTCTTCCGCGGCGAGGCGGTCGGGGCCGTGGGGTTCGCCTTCGGCGAGGCCGTCTTCACGACCGCGATGACCGGCTACCAGGAGGTCGTCACCGACCCGAGCTACGCGGAGCAGATCGTCTGCTTCACGGCGCCGATGGTCGGCAACTACGGCGTCGATCCCGACCGCTGCGAGTCGCGCCGTCCGCAGGCAGGGGCGGTCGTGATGCGCGAGGCGCGCGGGCCGGCGTGGACCGACTGGCTCCACGAGCACGGCCTCGTCGCGCTCTCGGGAATCGACACGCGCTCGCTCGTCGTCCACCTGCGAGAGGCCGGCGCGATGCGCGCGATCGCCGTGGCCGGCGAGGCCTCGGTGGACGAGGCGGTGGCAGCCGTGCAGAAGCAGCC
>JBKPHO010000380.1:0-1099 GCA_046729915.1 Actinomycetota bacterium
GCTCCTGAGCGTCACGCGCACCGTTATCGACGAGGGCAGGCTCCCGTATCGGCCGGTCGCGGTGTACACGCCGTCTCTGTACGGGGCGCGCGTCGTGTCGGTGGCAGCCGTCGCGCAACCGGCCATGACGGCGGCGGCCGCCGCGACGATAGCCACCGCTGCCCGCACCCTGTCGCTTGCCGGGACGGCTCTGGGTCGGCTCACCGTGGTGCCGCGGTCGTCGCGCGAGCCTTGCTTCCCGAAACGCTCTTCGAAAAAGACGTCGCCGTCGAAGTTGTCCGAAACCTCGGCGCGCCCGTCGGCGAACATTCGCACGTACGCGAACGAGAACGTCTCCGCCAGCTTCTCGGGAGCGGTGACGAAGAGGGCGGTCGCGAGGCCGTCCGCCGTGGCTGCGTCCTCGGCGACGACCCAGGTCGCGACGACGTGATGAACCGGATCGCCGGTGCGGGCGTCGAGCACGTGGTGTAGCCCATCCGCCCAAGCGCGCCGGTTGACCGCCGAGGCGCAGAGGGCGGCGTCCCGGAGGTTGCTCACGCCGATCACCAGCGTGGGGTCGAAGGGGTGCTCGAGCCCTACGCGGACCGGCGGCTGCCCGGAATGGCGCAGATCGCCGCTGCCATCGATGAGGTACTCGGTAACTCCGGCTGTTCGCAGCATCTCCGAGACGAGGTCGACCAGATAGCCCTTGCCGGCCGCGCCGACGTCGATTACGAGCGGAGCGTGTGTGATTACCCTGGTGCCGTCGCGGATCACATCCGACGACCACTTCGGTCGCGCCAGGAGCCTCCGCCTCGCGAACTGCTGCCGGCGCCGGAGTCAGTGAATACGTCCGGTCGTAGCCGAGAAGCTCGAGGCGGCGCCCGACGAGTGGGTCAATCGCGCCTCCCGTTGCCTCGTACAGACGGTCAAAGAGATCGAACAGGCCGGTCGAGTCCTCGGGAAAGAGGAAACGCCCACCCTCGTGCGCGGCCGCGATGTGAGCGACGAGCGAGTCGTCCCGAAAGCGTGAGTACGTCCGCTCGAAGTCGTCGATGCGCTTCAGAATCCGCTGCCGCAACGCGTCATCCAGGGGCTCGCCAGACGCGATCTCCCACTG
>JBKPHO010000381.1:0-3618 GCA_046729915.1 Actinomycetota bacterium
CGCGTAGCGTGGCACGGAGCAAGACCCACTTCTCGCCTAGCGCACTCTTTCCTTGGCCTGCGCCGCCCACTTCAGCGACTGCAGGTAGAGCAGCGACCGCGGCCGCCGCAGGACGTGCGCGCTGCGCAGGCTGACGAGAAACTCCTCCGGCCCATCGAACGCACGCATCCGCATCGCCCCGGTGCCGACGCCCTGGAGCACGTGCGCGTCGGACCCCGCACCCATCGTCAGGTCGTACTTGCGTGCGAAGCGCAGCGCCTCGTCGTTGTAGGCCTCGAACAGGAGCCGCGCGTTGTAGACCTCCAGCACGCCGACCTGGGCGAGATGCCGGTGCAGCGTCGCCGCCTCCGGGATCGCGTGCAGCCGGTCGAACGGGTGCGGAAGGTAGACGATGCCCCCCTGCGCCCGGATGGCCTCGACCGTCTCGCGGAACGACAGCCCGCGCGGGATCTCCTCCGAGAGGAAGAGCCCGATCACCTCCCCCTGGCCGGCGGTCTTCACCTCCTCGCCGGGGATCACGACGAGATCGCGGCCGCGCGCGAGCTCGATCGCCTCCCGAGCACCGCCGAAGACGTTGTGGTCGGTGACGGCGATCGCGCCAAGCCCCTCGGCCTCGGCGTGGTCGAGCAGGTCCTCGACCGGGATCTGGCAGTCATGCGACCACGAGGTGTGGAGGTGCAGGTCGGCGACGATCCAGTCGCGGTCGGCAAGCGGGTCGGCGGCGCGTCTGCTTCCGCGCCGCCGCGAAGCGAGGCCGCTGTAGACCTCGTCGAGCTCGCGCGCGGCGGCAGCGAAGCTCCGTCCATCCGCGCCGGCACGCGCACGTGCGCCCTCCCGTTCTCGGTAGGCCTGGTCGTCCGCGAGCCGCAGCAGGGCGGCCGCCGCGAGCTCCGGCTGCTCGCGCAGTCCCGGCGGCGAGACGATCGCCGCCCCGGCTGCGGCAGCCTCCAACGAGACGCGACCGAGCCCGGCAAACGCCGGCACGAACACTGGGGCTTCGTTGAGCAGCGGCGCCCGCGCCGCGCCGTCGCGCAGCGTGCGCACGTGGACACGACCTCGTAGCGAGCGCGGAAGGGTGGGGCGGCCGGCGAGCGGCTTCGTCCGCAAGAAAACCAGCTCCCAGCCCGGCAGCACAGCGACCGCTCGCACGACGGCGCGGTACAACGCCCGCTCGCCCGGCCGCCACTCGAGGACGACGAGCCGGCGTTTGCGCGCGGGCCTGAAGAGCTCCAGGTCGACCCCGGGCGAAATGACCCGGTAGTCGCCGGGCAGCCGCTCGGCCGCGGCCTCTGCGGTCTCCTCCGAGGTCGCCACGAGCGCGTCGATCCGGGCCAGGAGCCGTTCGCGCTGGGCCCGTCCGGGCGGGTAGCCGAGCCGCTCGGGCGAGAGAAAGGTCGCGACCGCGAACGCGTGCGCGTCGCGCAGGGCGAGGTACGACAGGCTCGGCAGGCCCGGCTCGAAGCCGTGGACGACGTCGTAGCCGCCACGCGCCAGGGCGAGCGAGAGGTTGGCGCGCACGCCGACCGGCACGCCGATCCGGCTCCGGCGCGACACGGGCACCGCCGGCCCGAGCGCGATCACGTCGCCGCCGCCTCCGTCCAGCAGCGCGCGCCGCCCCGCGATCAGGTCGGCTGCGCGCGTCGAGGGCGCGAGAACGGTGACGTCGTGGCCGAGCTCGCGCAGCTCGCGCGCGAGCCCGGCCACGTGCTCGTTGACGTCGTGCGGACGCGACCAGGCGAACGGCGTGACCAGGCAGACCCGAAGGCCCATCGCGCCGAGTGTAGTCCCGTGCTCAGCTCGCCGTCTGCGCGGGCTCCTTGACCTGCTTGCGCGCGTGCTTGCGGATGAACTCCTCGGTAAGGTCGCGCGCCTCATCGTCGGGGTGCTGCACGGACGGCGACTTCATCAGGTACGAGCTCGGCGCTTCGAGCGTGCCCGAGATGCCGTCGTTCAACGCGAGCTTCGCGAGACGCACGGCGTCGATCACGACACCCGCCGAGTTCGGCGAGTCCCACACCTCGATCTTCAGCTCCGCGTTGAGCGGCACGTCGCCGAAGGATGTGCCCTCGAGGCGGATGTAGGCCCACTTGCGGTCCTCGAGCCACGGCACGTAGTCCGACGGGCCGACGTGGATGTTCTTCTCGTCGAGCTGGTACGGCAGCGTCGAGGCGACCGAGTTGGTCTTCGAGATCTTCTTCGACTCGAGGCGATCCCGCTCCAGCATGTTCATGAAGTCGGAGTTGCCGCCGAAGTTGAGCTGGTACGTGCGGTCGACCCGCACCCCGCGGTCCTTGAAGAGGCTCGTGAGCATGCGATGTGTGATCGTCGCGCCCACCTGCGACTTGATGTCGTCGCCGATGATCGGCAGGCCGCGCTCCTCGAAGCGCCTCTGCCAGTAGTTCTCGCGCGCGATGAAGACGGGCATGCAGTTCACCATCGCGCAGCCGGCGCTGAGGATCTGCTCCGTGTACCACTTCGTCGCCTCTTCGGAGCCGACGGGGAGGTAATTCACGACGACGTCGGTGTTCGTCTCCCTGAGGATTCCGGCGACATCGTCGGTCTCGCCGGGTGCCTTGGTGACGACCTCGGAGAGGTACTTCCCGAGCCCGTCGTGCGTCATGCCGCGTGAGACGGTGACGCCGGTCTTCGGCACGTCGGAGAACTTGATCGTGTTGTTCGGGTGGGCCCAGATGGCCTCCGAGAGATCCTTGCCGACCTTGTCCGTCGTGACGTCGAAGGCGGCCGTGAACTCGACGTCGCGAATCTGGTAGCCGCCGAGGTCGACGTGCATCAGGCCTGGTACGAGCTCGTGGGGGTCGGCGTCCTTGTAGTACTCGACGCCTTGCACGAGGGAGCTAGCACAGTTGCCGACTCCGATGATCGCGACGCGGACCTTGTCGTCCGAGCGCCGCACCTTGCCGTTGGTCGCTGCCATGGGTTCCTTTCCGAGCCGCTCCGAGAGCGTCTCGACGATCAGGTCGTTGAGGTTCCGTTTGCGCTGTGCCGCGCGGGCGGCGAGCTTGTCCTTCAACTCCGGCGGCATGCGGAGGAGCACCGAGCCGCTCTTCCCGGGCTCCTTGCCGGGGCGGCCGCTGGGGTCGAACGAGACCGCGAAGCGCGAGGCGAGGATGCCGACGGCGATGTCGTTGAGGCTGCGCCCGGTGCGCCGGACCTCCTCGGTGAGAAGCTGCTTCAGCTCGCCGGGCATCCGGACGAGGACATGCTTGCGCGCTGGTGCTAGCACAGGACTGCTAGCAGTCTAGCCTATTGGTTGTGACGGAGCTGCCGGCGCACGCCGAGCACGCGCTGGAAGACGGTGAGCCAGGCCGTCGCGGCGAGGAAGTAGATCGCCCACTGCAGTCCGCCCCAGGGCGCAAACACCAGGCCGGCCGTGATCACGACCACGCGCTCGGCACGGCCGCCGAGGCCGATGTCGCCGCGCAGGCCGAGCAGCTCGGCCTTCGCGCGCGCGTAGGAGACGAGGAACGACCCCGCCATCGCCGCGATCGTGAAGCCGACCGCGACGTCGTTCCCGTCCCGGGCGAACACGAGCGCGATCGCGGTCAGCACGAAGCCCTCGCTCACGCGATCTGAGATCGAGTCGACGAAGGCGCCGAA
>JBKPHO010000382.1:0-2872 GCA_046729915.1 Actinomycetota bacterium
GTGCGTCGCCGCGGACTCGACGATGCCGGCCGCGATCTCCGCCGGGTCGCACTCGGCGGCTTCGACGTCGACCGCGCCGGCGTCCAGCTGGCTGGTCAGGAGGATCTGGTCGACGATCGTCGCCAAGCGGGTGGCCTCCGACTCGATCATCTCGAGGAACTGCGTGCGGTCGTCCTCGCTCAGCTCGACGTCGCGGCGGCGCAGGGTGCGCACGGCGCCGTACACCGCGGCCAACGGCGTGCGCAGCTCGTGCGAGGCCGTGGCGACGAAGTCGCTGCGCGTCTTCTCGAGCGCGTACTCCTCGGTCATGTCGCGGAGGGCATAGACGGTGCCCTGGCCGAAGTCGACCGCGGAGACCGCGACCCAGCGCTCGCGGCCGGCGAGCCCGAGCGGCACCGTGACCCGCCGCGCGGCTCCGCCGGGGGCGACCAGCGGAACGTGCGAGATGACGGCGTCCCAGGACGCGAGCACGTCGCAGATCGGGCGGCCGAGAGCGTCGTCGACGGCGACGCCGGTGATCCCCGCGGCCGCCGGGTTCCAGTGCAGCACACGGCGCTCGCGATCGAGCAGGACGACACCGTCGGCGACGTAGGCGAGAGCCTGGGCGGCGTTCGCACCGCGCTCCGCCTCGCGGTAGAGCCGCGCGTTGTCCACCGCTACGGCCGCGCGATGGGCAAGCTCCGTCGCGAGCTCGAGGTCGGCCTGTGTGTAGGCCCGATGCGTCTCGGCGGCGACCAGCGAGAGCGCACCGAGGGTGCGGTTGCGCGCCGTCAGCGGGACGCAAATCGACGAGTGCAGGCCGAGCTCGCCAACGATTCGCCGCAGCTCGTGGTCGTCGCCGATCACGTCGTCCAGCGCCTCGGGCGGGATCTCGGGCCAGAACTCGGGCTCGCCGCTGCGCAGCACCTGGGCGACCCCGCGCGGTGAATCCGGGTTGGGCGGGTGGCGCTCCTGCAGCTCCCGAGCCCAGCGCACCTTCTCGGGATCCTCGTGCGCCACCGCGAGCCGCTCGATCTCGCCCTTCGGGCCGAGCACGTCGATTGCGCACCAGTCGGCAAGCGCCGGCACGCAGAGCCGGGCAAGCTGCCGCAGCGTACGGTTGTAGTCGAGCGAGGACGCGAGGAGCTCGCTCGCCTCGGCGAGAAAAGCCATCCGCTTGCGCAGCGACTGCTCGGCCTCGTAGAGCCGAGAGCGGGCGAGCGCCTGCGCGGCCTGCCGCGCGAGCGTCATCTTCATCTCGCGGCTGTCGTGGTCGAACTCGAGGTCCTCGTCGAACGACAGCGACATGCCGCCGAAGACGCGGCCCTCCACGGCGAGCGGCACGACGACGATCGCGTGCCCGTCCTGGCCCTGGTGGGCGAGACCGGGGAAGAGCCGGTTGCGTTCCGCCAGCGACGAGATGAAGACCGGCTCGCCGGTGCGGATCACCTGCGACATTGGTAGCTCGGCGTCGAGCGGGAACGAGGCCCAGCCGCTCATGATCGACTCGTCGTAGCCGCGCTGCGCGAGCAGCTCGACGTTCTTGCCGTCCGCGCTCAGGACGCCGATCGCGCCGGCACGCGCCTCGGCCGCGCGCACACCCTCGGTCAGGACAGCGTCGAGCACCTCCTGCGGCGTGACTGCTTCCGCGAGGAGCTCCGCCACGCGCTGGAGCCTCCGGGCGCGGTCGGCAGCCTCGGTGTGCTCGGCGGTGCTCACTGCTCGGGCTCGGACGAGATCGCACGCGTGAGCTTCTCCCGTTCGCCGCGTGCGATGCGCAGGAGCACGTCCTCGACGACGTCGCCGAGCCCGACGGGGTCGAACGGCTTGACGACGTAGCCGACGCCGCCGAGCTCCTCGCCCAACCGGCGGTCGGCGGGATCCGCGCGGGCGGTGAGGAAGACGATCGGAATGTCCCGCGTCTCCTCGTCCGCGGCGAGCTCACGGGCGACCGCCCAGCCGTCCACGTTCGGCATCATCACGTCGAGGAGGACGAGGTCGGGCCGCTCGCTCCGCGCGAGGTCCAACCCCTCGCGGCCGTCGGCCGCCTCGAGCACGTCCATTCCGGCCGCGGCCAGGTTGACCCGGCTGGGGTGTCGTAGCGGGTGCTCGTCGTCGACCACGCGCCCGCGACGGGCGCAGCCGGGCGCACCGCTTGCGGAGCCTGTGCGGCGCGATCGCGGCTCTGCGTGCGTGCAGGAGCCGGGGCCGCAGCGCCAGGCCCTCCGCCCTCCGGCGACCCCTTCGACTCGGCGGAGCGGAGCTGAGCGAATCGGATGGGAAACCTCGGTTCTCACTCGCTTGCAGGGAATTCTAGGTCGGGATGGCGGCACTGAACAGTGGCGGCGCCGTCCGGAGCAGCGGCGATCGTCGTGGGCGTGAACCCAGCCCGGGCTCCGTGGTCGAGCGCCTCGTTCCTCGCGTACCTCGGTGGGCTCACGATTCTCGCCGCGGTCGGCTCGCTGCTGCAGGTCCAGTCCAGCGACCACGCGGCCGCGGGGTTCGCCGGCTGGGCCTTCGTGGTCTTCCTCGTGGTGACCGCGCTCGCGCTGCTTGCCCGCGGGAGCGGACACCCCGTCACGGCCGGGTTGCTCGCGCTGAGCTCGGTCGCCGCCCTCGTCACGCTGCTCGGCGCGTTGCTCGACTGGTTCGGCTGGCTCGACACCGACCTCGACTTGCCGTTCGGCGGCACCCGGGTTTCATGGCTGGTCCTGGAGCTGTCGGTCATCGCCTCCGCCGCGGTCGCGCTACGCGTGTTCCGCTTTCCGCTCCTGGTCTTCGTGCTCGCGGCCGGGGGTTGGTTCTTCGTGACCGACTTGATCTCGGGCGGGGGTGACTGGTCTGCGGTGGTGACGCTCCTGTTCGGGCTCGCCCTGCTCGGCTTGGCGCTCGC
>JBKPHO010000383.1:0-1334 GCA_046729915.1 Actinomycetota bacterium
GTCAAGATCGGCGCCTGGGGGATCTCGCTCGGCGGCGGCCTGGTCCTGCGCTCGCTCGTCGAAGGCGTGCCGTGGGCAGCTGTCGAGACGGTCCAGACGTGGACCGACCTCTACGGCGCCCTCGCGCCGCAGAACCTCGCCAAGTCCGGGGCGATCTTCCAGTTCCTGAACTCGGTGCCGCAGAACCGGCTCGACCCGTCGGTGCTCGCGATCCGCGACGATGCGCTCGCGAGCCGGAACCTCGCCAAGCTGCGCTCCTGGGCCGACACGCGCTCGAGCCGCAAGCTGCTCTCGAAGGTCACGACGCCGGTATTTCTCTTCCAGGGCCGCCGCGACTTCGCGTTCGACATCGCGCAGGCGAAGGCCGGGTACGCGCTGCTAAAGGGGCCGAAGCGGCTCTACGTCGGCGACTTCGGCCACGCCCCATCGACCTTCCCCGGACCCGACTTCGCGCAGCTGACCTCGCTTGGGCGGACGTGGTTCTCACGCTACCTGCTCGGTACACCCGCCACGGTGCCGCCGGTGGCGCTCGCCCCGAGCCCGTGGCGCGGGAAGGCGAAGACCTATACGAAGCTCCCGGCGACGAGGCGGCTGACGATCCCGCTGCCCGGGAGCGACCGGCTCGCCGGCGCGGGCCGCGCGCTCCGCGAAAGCGGGCGCTTCACCGGCCGGGCCGAGACCTTCGGCTCCGCAACCGTGCGGGTCGGCGTCCGCCTCTCGGGCGGCTGGTCGCGGCTCGTGGCCGTTCTCACCGCCCAGAAGGGAAGGGGCAAGCAGGTGGTCGTGAGCGAAGGCGGGATCAACACGACCGGCCTGAAGGGAAAGCGCCGACTGGCGATCAGGCTGATCGACACCGCGACGCTGATCCCGCAGGGCGCGCGGCTGAAGCTCACGCTCGCCTCGAGCTCCCTGGCGCAGAACCCGGGGAACCTGCTCTACCTGAACCTGCCGATGCCGCGTAGGGCCCGAGTCACCATCGGGAACGCCCGCCTCGACCTGCCGATCCTGCGGAAGCCGGTCTCGCGGTGAGGCCCCTCGCGCTCGCGCTCCTCGCGGGGGCGGCGCTCGCCCTGCCCGCGGGCGGCTCCTCCGGCGGCCCTCCGGGCGTCACCGCGAAGGAGATCCTGGTCGGCGGCACGGTCCCCCTGAGCGGCCCGGCGTCCAAGTTCGGGACCGTCGGCCCGGGCGCCAACGCCTACTTCAAGTACGTCAACGCCCACGGCGGCGTCTACGGCCGCAAGATCCGCTACCTCTACCGCGACGACGGCTACGACCCCTCGCGCACCGTCGACCAGACGCGCGAGCTCGTCCAGCAGGACAAGGTCTTCGCGATC
>JBKPHO010000384.1:0-8044 GCA_046729915.1 Actinomycetota bacterium
CCCGAGGAGCACGACACGATCCGCGAGCTCTGGAAGCGCCACTCGATCGCCGAGGACAACCGCGACCTCCCGGGGCTGCTCTCGACGCTGACCGACGACTGCGTCTACGAGCTCGTCCAGACAGGCCACCGGTGGGAGGGCCATGAGGGCGCGGCGCGCTTCTACGCCGGGTTGCTCGGGGCGTTCCCGGACATCGACTTCCAGCTCACGGACATCGTGATCGGGCCGCAGGGCGTCTGCGAGGAGGCCGACGTAACCGGTACGCACGAGGCGGAGTGGCTCGGCATCCCGCCGAGCGGCGAGCGGCTCGCCTGGAAAGTCACGATCTTTTTCCCGTGGGACCGTGAACGGCGCCTCTTTCGGGGTGAACGCGTCTACACCGCCGGCCTGCCTTTACCGCTAGCGAGCTGACGGCAAGACGAGCCGCTGCCCCGGGACGATCAGGCTCCCGCCGAGGTGGTTGCGGCCGTCGATGCGGTAGATCGCGTCGCGCGGGTCGCCCGCGTAGTGCTCGACGGCGATCGACCAGAGCGTGTCGCCGGGCCTGACGGTGTATCGCACCTCCGGTCCCGCCCCGTGCGAGGCGCGCGCCACCACCGCCCAAGCGATCAGCACCAACGCCGCGATCAGTAGCACCTTGCCGAACATACGTTCGCCAGACTAACACGAACACGTGTTCTGGTCAAGACAGTTCGAGCAGCCTCGGTTCGAACCGCTTCTTCGTCACGTCGAACACGATCATCGACCGGTGCGGCGCGCGCCGCCGCTCGGTCGGGCTCCCGGGATTGAGGATCCAGACGCCGAGGTGCTCCTCCACCTGCGGGATGTGCGTGTGCCCGTACACCACCGCTTCGCACGCAGGGAACCACGAGGCCAGCCGCTCCTCCCTGCCCGCCCTCGGCCCGGCGACATGAAGCATCCCGATCCGGGCTCCCTCCACCTCGACTACGCGCCGCTCCGGCAACGCCTCCTTCAGCGCCGGCTCGTCCATGTTCCCGTGAACGGCCTCCACCGGCGCGAAGGCCTCGAGCTCGCGCAGGACCGAAGCCGCCACGACATCGCCGGCGTGGAGGATCAGGTCGGCGCGCTCGAGCTCCTGTACGCACGCCCCCGGCAGCCGTCGCGAGCCACGCGGCAGGTGCGTGTCGGCGATCACTGCGACACGGGTCAGACCGCGAGGAACCGCCCATCGCGGTAGACGAGCTCGCCGTCGGCGTAGACCTCGCCGCCGCTCCGGAGATCGCAGATCATGTCCCAGTGCAGCGCCGAGCGGTTCTCGCCGCCGGACTCGGCGTAGGCCCTCCCCAGTGCGAGGTGCACCGTGCCGCCGATCTTTTCGTCGAAGAGGATGTTGCGCGTGAAGACCGAGATCGCCTCGTTGAGCCCAAAGGCGAGCTCCCCCACCCGCCGCGCCCCATCGTCCACGGCGACCATCTCCTCCAGGAAGTCCTGACCGCGGACGGCCATCGCCTCGACGACCTCGCCGCCGCGGAAGCGCAGCCGCACGTCGTCGACCTCGCGCCCGCGGAAGACCGCCGGATAAGTGAAGCGGATCTCGCCCTCGACGCTCGTCTCGTGCGGCGCGGTGAAGACCTCGCCGTCGGGAAAGTTCTCGTGCCCTTCCGACGGGATCCACGTCCGCCCGCCCACGTCGAGGGTGAGGTCGGTTCCCTCCGCGACGATTCGCAGCTCCGCCTTTGCGCTCAGGAACTCCGCCACGCGCTCCACCTCCTCGGAGAAGGCCCGCCAGCGAGCGACAGGGTCGCCGTCGTCGAGGAAGGCTGCGCGGTAGACGAACTCCTCGTACTCGGCGAGCGACATCTCCGCGTCCTGGGCGGCGCCGTTCGTGGGGTAGGCGCTCAGCACCCAGCGCAGCTCGCCGTCGCGGGCGCGCTCGAGGTAACGGTCCCGGAGCACGGCTCGTGACCGCTCGGCCAGCGCCTGCCGCGCCGGATCGACCGCGCTCAGGGACTTCGTGTTGCTCGGCGCCTCGATCACGATGCGCACGTCGGCCCGCTCGACGTCCTCGCGCCGGGCCGGGTTGACCCACTCGATTTGCTCCTCGCTGCCCTCGCTCAGCAGGTGCTCCATCAGCTCCAGCTCCACGCGCATCGCGGGGTGGCCGCCCGCCCGCACGACCGCGCGGTAGAGCTCGTCGAACAAGGGCTCGGCAGTCACATCGCCCTCGAGCAGCACGAGCTCGCCGGGCCCGACCCCCGCGGAGTAGCCGACGAGCACGTCGGCGAGCCGCCGCAGCCGCTCAGACACGCTCGGCCACGGGCTCCGGCTGCGCCACGAAGCGGCCCGCCCGCCAGACGAGCTCCCCGTCCGCATAGACCTCTCCGTCCCGGCGGAGGTCGCAGACGAGGTCCCAGTGGAGAACGGACTCGTTGCGGCCGCCGAGATCGTCGAACGACGAGCCGAGCGCGACGTGCATGGTGCCGCCGATCTTCTCGTCGAAGAGCGTGTGCCGGGTGAAGCGGTCGATCTCGTAGTTAAGGCCGAACGCGACCTCGCCGAGCCGCCGTGCGCCGTCGTCGAGCCCGAGCAGGGCGTCGAAGTACTCGCTCCCGCGCGAGGCCTCGGCCTCGACGACCTCGCCCGCCTCGAAGCGCAGACGGATGTCCGCGACCTCACGCCCGTAGAGGAGCGCCGGGAAGTCGAAACTGATCTCGCCCTCGGTCGCCGACTCGACCGGGCTGGTGTAGACCTCACCGTCGGGCATGTTGAGCCGTCCGTCAGCGGGGGCCCAGCGACGCCCTTCGACGCCGACCGTGAGATCCGTCCCGGGGCCGACGATCCGCAGCTCGCGGGTCGTGCTCAGGGCCTCTGCGCGGCTGCGCAGCTCGACGCGGACGCCTTGCCAATGCGCGACCGGGTCGCCCTCCTCCTCGACGTGGCAGGCGCGGAAGACGAACCGCTCGTAGTCGCCGAGCGACATCTCCGCGTCCTGGGCGTGGCCTTCTGTCGGAAAGGGCACCCCGCACCAGTCGAGCTCGCCTGCGGACATCCGCTCCCAGCGGCGCTTGGCGAGCTGCTGCGTGGAGGCGATCAGGCGTTGGTGGCGGCCCGGCTCGGCGCGGCTCAGCGCGCGGGTGTTCGACTCCGACCACACGGTCACGATCGCATCGACCAGCTCCAGCTCGGCCCTGGCGATCGGCGAGACGTGGCCGAGCTGCTCCTCGGTCCCTTCCGCCAGCATCAGCTCGGGCAGCCGCTCCAGCTCGACGTTGACGTAGGGATGCGCCCCGACGGCGAGCGCGGCGCGGTAGAGCTCGGTTGCGAGTGGCGCGGCAACCGGCGCGGCATCGATCCGCAGCACCTTCCCGCCCTCGAGACCGAGCGAGTAGTGGACGATCAGCCGGGCGAGCCGCGCGACGCGCGGATCCCTCATTTCCGCGCGCGGACGACCCGGAAGGGGCGGCTGACGAGGATGCTCACGCGCTTGGGGTTCATGGTCGCGCTCATGCGGATCGCGTAGACGTACTTTCCGGGCTTGAGCCTGCGCCGCGGAAAGTACACGACGCGCTTCTTCGCCTTGATCTTGCCCCGCGAGAACAGCAGCGGCTTCGGGCGGCCTTTCGCGAGGCGCTTCGCGATCACGCGCTTCTTCGGGCCGGCCTTGAAGATCCCGGCCCGGTAGGTTGCCTCCTCGCCCGCGCCGGCCTTGAAGCTCCAGCGCGCCCGCTTGACCGGCTGCGGCTTGCGAAGCTTGCCCCACAGCGCCACCGGCTTCACGACAGCGGTCGTGTGACGCCACTTCACCGGCCGGCCCTGACACTTGCCCTGCGTCTGCGCGAGCGTGCTCTTGACCGCGTCGTAGGCAGGGCGGTGCGAGCCGTCGGCGCGCTCGAGGCCGCTCTGCCAGCGGTCCAGGTCCCGCTCGTCGACGAGATGGAAGAAGCTCAGTATCCGCACGGACAGGTCGCACTCGGTGGAAGTGATCACGTCGCGGTAGTAGTCGGCCTGCGTCTGCTCGCTGACCGTCGGGCCCGTCTCCTTGCCGTAGTAGAGGTTCGCGAGCGCCGGCAGCGGCGCCACCTGCCAGCCGACCTCGTCGAGGTCGAGCCCCATCGGGCGTGCGAACCGGTTCCCGCGCTCCGCAAACGTCGGCTGCGCGGTGCCGTGGAAAGCATCCCAGACGGCCTGCTTGATACGCCCGAGGTTCGGCAGCCCCGCGTTCGGCCAGGCGTAGCCGACCTTCGGCGAATCGATGTTCCGGGCCGGATACGGGTGGAAGGCGAGCTCGTCCATCAGCGGCGTCGTCCGGCCGCTTGCGCGGTAGGCCGCGCCGAGGTCGCGCAGGAAGCGGACCGGCGAGCGCGAGGGATTGTCTTCCGCCCTGGGGTTGTCGTTGCCGCGCGGAGAAAGGCCGATGCCGATTACCGTGATCGACGGATCGACCGATTTGAGGGCGTCATAGGAGGCGGCGAGCACGGGCTCGTACGTCGCAGCCGAGATCGCCTTGCCGCTCCCGCTGAACTGCGGCCGCCAGAAGCGGTTCACGTTCGGCTCGTTGCCGATCACGTAGTCCTTTACCCTCGGGAAGGTCTGGGCCAGCTTCCGGACGAAAGCGGCGAACTGGGCCTTTGCAGCCGGCGAGTCGGTCAGGTCCCTGGCGCGCAGGGGCGCGACCGCAAACACGATGCGCGTGCCGGTCGACTGCGCCTGCGGCAGCCACGCCTGAACCTCCGCCTGCTGCGGAATCGTCGTCGGCGTTCTCGGGTCCCAGTTCACCGAGACCCGGTTCAGCCTGAGGCCGATGTCGTGCAGGGTGCCGAAGAACGTGGCCCCCGGGCCCTTGCCCGTGTCCTCGGTGACGCCGACGTCGAGCGCGCCGCGCGCGGTTCCCGTGGCGACGAAAGCGAGCGCGGCGCACGCGCACAACAGCAATCCCCGAAACGTCCTCACTCCTGATCCTCCTGTTCCGACCCGTCTCCTAGGTTCCCACGTTCTTCGGCGAACGTGAAACAGCTCCTCGTACCTAATGATCGGCCGGGACGACAGATGCTTGAGCCTCGAGCGTCTCGAGAACGGCGCCGAGGAGCGGCCCGGTGCCGAAGCGGACGGGGTCGTCGGCCCGGAGGCCGGTCTCAGCGGTCGCCTCGGCGATTGCCGCACGGGCCTCGTCTTCGTCGAGGTGCGCGGTGTTGAGCGCGATGCAGGCGACGCGGGCGGGCCGCAACGCGAGCGCCACGCGCTCGTGCAGCTCGATCAGCTCGGGAAGGCTCGGGATCGGGTGGCCGGGGTACCCCTCGATCTCGTCGGCGCCGGCCTTGTGGCAGAGGACGAAGGCGTGCGGCGCTGAGCCGTGGATCAGCCCGAGCGTGACGCCCGAATACGCAGGGTGCGAAAGCGAGCCCTGGCCCTCGACGAAGAGCAGCTCTCCGCCGCGGCGGTGGCCCTCGACGACGAGCCGTTCGGCCGCACCGGCGAGGAAGTCGGAGACGACGGCGTCGACAGCGATGCCCCAGCCGGCGATCGCGATCCCGGTCTGGCCGGTCGGCACGAAGACGGAGGGCAGGCCTCGCCGCCGCGCCTCGAGGTCGAGCTCGAGGGCGACTGTTTTCTTCCCGATCGCGCAGTCGGAGCCGACAGTCAGTGCGATCCGGGCCGGGAGCTGCAAGTTCTCGCCGGTCGGTACGTTGAGGTCCGGCGGGGGCTTACGCAGGTCCCGCAGCTCGACGCCCTGCTCGCGAGCGAGCGCCTGGAGCTCCGGGTCCTCGCTGATGAACTCATGCAGGCCGTTCTCCACGTCGAGGCCGCCCGCGATGCAGGCCTTCAGGAGCTGGCACCAAGCGGGCGGGAAGCGGCCGCCCTGGGTCGCCACGCCCACGACCGCGGTGGTGGGCTCGAAGCGGAGCGCCTCGGCGACGGTCGCGACGACCGGGACGCCTTCGTGGGTCTCCCCAGCATGCGTCGAGTCGAGGATCGCGACGGTGGGGGCGGGCGCGTAGCGGAGGATCCCGCGGGCGGTCTTGCCGTAGTGCGGGTCGCCGGAGCGACCCTCAGCGAGGATCAGGTACCGCTTCTCCTCGCGATCCTGCCCGGCGGCGACTCGAGCCGGGCGAAGCCCGGCTCCGCCCCCGCCTTCCGCCGCTGACGGCCCGGTGCTCTCCGGGCCTGTGTTGCTCACACTGCGCCCTCCGGCCCCGAACCGCGAGCGGCGGCCCAGGAACGCGAGGCGGGGCGGACACCGAGCCCCGGGTCGTTGGATGGGAGCTGGACGCCGTCGACGAGCTCCACACCCGGCCACGGGTCCTCGCTCAGGAGCAGGTTCCCGTCGAGGTCGACGTGGTCGAAGAGGCTCGCGACGGCGGCGCCCGCGGCGACCGCGAGGCCGGACTCGTTCATGCAGCCGAGCATCAGCCCGAGGCCCAGCGCCCGGCCCGCATGGGCCATACGAATCGCCTCCCGGATCCCACCAGACTTCGCCAGCTTCACCGTGAGCCCGTGGGCGCGCTCGGCGCAGGCGGCGACGTCGTCGAGCGTGTGGCAGTCCTCGTCGACATAGATCGGGAGCGGCGAGGCGCGCTTCAGCTCCGGCCCGCCCGGGTCGCCCGCCGGGAGCGGTTGCTCGCAGTACTCGACGCCGAGCGCGGCGAGCTGCGGGAGGCACTCGATCGCCTCGCGCAGCGACCACGCCTCGTTCACGTCGACCTGCAACGGCACGTCCGAGACGCCTCGCACCGCCCGCACGCGCTCGGCGTCAAGGCCGTCGCGCCCGCCGAGCTTCAGCTTCAGCCGCCCGAAGCGCCCGCGCACCTTCTCCGCGCGCCGCGCCATGTCGTCGGGGTCGCCGAGCCAGATCGTCCACGAGGTCGGCGGGCCGTGCCGACGCAGCCCGAGCAGCCGCCAGACAGGCAGACCGACGAGCTTGCCGCAGAGGTCGTGCAGCGCCGCGTCGATCGCCGCCTTTGCCGCCTGCTCGCCGGCGCGCTCGCGCAGGCGCGACTCGATCTCCTCGAGCGCGAACGGGTCGTCTCCGAGCACCTCGGCCGCTTCCCGGGCAAATGCGAGCGCGGAGGCCGCCGACTCGTCGTAGCGCTCGATCGGCGCGGCCTCGCCGAACCCGCTCACCCCGTCGTGCTGGACCTCGACGAACACCACCTCCGCCTCGTCGGTTGCGCTGCGCGAGATGACGAACGTCTCGGCGAGCCGCAACGTCGCGATCCGGGCCTCGAGCTCCACGGCGGATACCTTAGATCCCCGGCGGCGACGCTAGACTGAACGGCCGAAGCGCCTGTAGCTCAGGGGATAGAGCGCGCGCCTCCGGAGCGCGAGGTCGCAGGTTCGATTCCTGCCAGGCGCATGTCGATCCGAGTTCCCAAGCCGATTCCGCTTGGTTGAGCGAGACAGGGGTGTCGTGAACGTCACGAACGCTCGCGCGTGCTGTCCTCCGTGCTGTCCTCGGGATTCGTCAGCCGTGACAACGCCACGAGCGCGGTAAGCTCAAGACGTCCGTTCGGCCCCGGACGAGGAGGGGGGATCGAATGGCTGAGCCCGCGCTCTATGTCAGCGCAGCGCAGATCGCAGCGGTTGTCGCCGCGTAGGTGCCCCTCATCGAGACGATGCCGCTCGTCTCAAACGTCGTCACCGGCACGCCGAGGTCGTCGAGGAACAGTATCGTCCCGTCGGCGACGAGCTGCCCCGAGCCGGGCGGGGCGGTGCCGGTGAGGCTGGACGTGTTCACCCCAGTGATCGTCATGTGAGCCGGACTCCCGGGCTCGGTCCCTTCCGGGTAGACGGCATGCGACGTTCCGTTCATCGGCCGGGTGAGCGAATTGCCCGTGTCCGGCGAGCTGTAGGTGATGCTCCCGTTCAGCGTGTCGACCTCGTGCGCAGGCGAAACGTGAGCCGCGGGAAAGAACGTCACCGACACACTGACGCTGACGGTGTCGAGCACCGTCGTCCCACAGGCATCCGACAAGTAGAAGTCCTCAAACGTGACGTCGCTAAACACGACCTCCTCGCGGATCGGCGCGCTCGCACCCGCCGTGGGAATCACGATTGCAGCGATCAGCGTCACGAGTGCCGCTGAGAA
>JBKPHO010000385.1:0-10651 GCA_046729915.1 Actinomycetota bacterium
CGTACCGAGTGCGCGGCCCTTGATCGGCTGCTCGCTAGGGCACGCGCGGGGCAGAGCGGCGTGCTCGTCGTACGCGGCGAGGCGGGCGTCGGCAAGTCCGCGCTGCTGGAATACGCGCTCAGCGCAGGGTCAGAGTTCCGGATTACGCGAGCCGCCGGGGATCAATGCTGCGGGGCCGCCGGAGGGATTGCGCGCCTCCGGATGGGCCAAGCCCGGCCGCGTAGCTGACGGCGAGCGAATCCATCGCCGCCTTGGCCGCGAAGTAGGGCGCTAGGTAGGGCAGCGTCCCGCCGCGCGTGCTCGAGCTGCCAACCCACAGCACGAGGCCGTGCCGCTGGGCGCGCAGGTGCGGGAGAGCGGCACGGTTCAGACGCTGGGTCCCTAGGACATTCGTGTCGTAGACGCTGGCGATCCCGTCCGGCGTGAAGGCCTCGGCGGGACCGAGAACCATGTGACCGGCGTTGTGGATGACCACGTCGAGACCGCGCTGCTCGGAAATGATCGCCTCGATCGCGGCGTCGGTCGAGTCCTGCGACGCGACGTCGAGCTCGACGGTGCGCAGGTCGACGCCATGCTCAGTCGCGTACCGATGGGCGGCCTCCACCTGAGGCGCGTTGCGCCCTGTGCTTTCGCGCATGCCTGCGTACACGGTGTGTCCAGCGTCGGCGAGGGCGCGGGCGCTGAGGGCGCCGAAGCCACTCGAGGCCCCGCTGATGACGATGGTCTTGCTCATTTCGTCCTCCGTTGATCGTGTGTCGTCCATGTGCGGCGTCAGTCGATGCCACCGTTGACGCGCAATACCTGGCCGTTGACCCAGTGGCCGGGCCCTGCAAGGAAGGCAACGGCCTCGACGATGTCGGAGGGCATGCCGAGGCGCTCGAGCGGCGGCTGGAATGCGAACCGCTCGATCGTCTCCTCGTCTTTGCCGTTCAGGAACAGCAGTGTCGCCGTGGGGCCGGGCGCGATCGCGTTGATCGTCACGTCGCGGCCCCGCAGTTCACGGGCGACGATCAGCGTGATCGCCTCCACGCCACCCTTGCTCGCCGCGTAGGCCGAGTAGTTCGGCAGCGCCAGCCCCAGCACCGAGCTGGAGAATTTGATGATCGCGCAACCGGGACGAACGCGCCGGACTGCCTGCTGGGCAACGACGAACGTACCGCGCAAGTTGGTGCGGAGCACCCGGTCGAGAACGTCCAGGTCGAGGTCGGCCAAGGGCGCCAGGGGCATGATTCCGGCCGAGTGGACGACCAGGTCGATGCCGCCGAACGCCTGCTCCGCCGTGTCGAACATGGCTGCGACTGCCGCCTCGTCCGCCACTTCGGCCTTGACCGCGACGGCTCGGCCCCCAGCGCCTGCGATCGGCGACGACGGCGTCCGCCTCGGCGACGTGGCCGGCGTAGTTCACGACGACCCGGAAGCCGTCGGTGGCGAGGCGGACAGCGGTATCGCGGCCGATGCCACCAGAACCGCCCGTGACCAGTGCGACGCGGGTCGCCTCAGGCTCGCTGCTCATGCCTACTCCCTTTGTGCTCGGAACCGAGCACCCGTGGGCCGCCCGAGAGCATTGAGACGCTGAAGCATGAAGCTCGCGCGGAGGGCGAGACCGTCGGCCCGGCTGGCGTCCAAGTACAGATCCGCCAGCGAGACGAGAAGGAGGAAGATGATGGATCAGCCCACTGCGGAGAACGCGTTGAAAGAGCTTGAGCCGTTGGTCGGTGAGTGGAGACTGACGGCGACCCCGCCCGGCGGCCCGCGGTGGTCGGGCGAGGGCCGGACGACCTTCGATTGGCACGACTCGAGAGCCCACCTGGTCGAGCGCGCGACGGTCCATACGCCCGAGGCGCCCGATGGTGTCTCGATCATTGGCTGCGACGCGGCCAACGGCACCTACTACCAGCTCTACTCCGACGATCGAGGCGTTTGTCGCGTTTACGAGATGAGCATCGGCAACGGCGAGTGGACGCTCTGGCGGCAGGGCGAGCCGTTCCCGCAGCGCTTCACCGGCAGATTCGAAGACGACGGCAACACGATCGTCGGCCGCTGGGAGAAGGCTGAAGACGGCACCCACTACACGACTGACTTCGACCTCACCTACACCCGCATCCAGTAGCGGTGCCGCTTAGCGACCAGGTCACGCTCATCGACGAGTCGTTTCCTCCGCGCGCAGCTTAGGCTCGCGACGGATGAACGTTCCGCGGTCACTGCTCGACGAGGTGCTGCCGCGCTTCGACGCAAATGAGGTGCACGACGTCTGGGTCGCGGCGCCTTCGCGGGTCGTGTTCGCGGCCGTGAGGCAGGTGACCGTGCGGGAGGTCCGCCTCCTGCGCCCGTTGGAAGCACTGCGCGCGCTCCCGGGCCTCCTCATGCGGCGCCCGGTCTTCCGGCCGAACCCCTCGGCGCCGGTACTCGATCAGTTCACGACGGGCGTCGTTCCCCTCGGCGAGCGCGCCGGCACAGAGATCGCCGCAGGAGCCATCGGCCGCTTCTGGCGCCTGGTCGGTAATGAGACCGTGGAAGCGCGCACGCGCGAGGACTTCCTCTCGTTCGGCGAGCCCGGGTACGCGAAAGCAGCATCTCGTTCCTCGTGTATCCCGAGCGCGACGGCAGCCGCGTCATCACCGAGACCCGCGTGGTCGGCACGACCCCCGAGGCGACGCGGGCGTTGCTGCGTTACTGGCGTGCGATCCGACCCGGGAGCGGCGCGATCCGCAGGAGCTGGCTCGCCGCGATCCGCCGCCGCGCGGTCGGCGCCGCAGACTAGGGCACGGACTCGGCTCCCCACAGAAGCGACGGGCCGCCCAACGCGCCACCCTTGATCGCACTACATCCCATCCACTGGAGGTCACAGATGTCCGCATCAAACATCGTCAGCCACGCAGAAAGGACAAGGCCGCTCGGCGACGACGAGAGCCTGCGCGAGGTGCTCGACTTCCTCGTCACCGAGGAACAGCTCGGCGTGACGCTCGTGTCCGCCGCGATCGAGAACGCGCCCGGCACTCCTTCAGAAGCGTTCCTTCCCGTCTTGCGCAACGGCGTCACTCAGGAATACCTCCACGTGGAGGCACTCAAAGAAGCCGGCGGCAAGCCACTAACGACCAGGTACTGGTTCCCCGACGCGGCCCTCGACAACGGCGGCATCGGCGTGTTCGAGACCCTCGAGGTCATCGAGACGATCGAGATCAGCCTCTACCTGATCGGCGTCAGCGCCTTCGCCCGCCACGGCGACGACTTCGGCGCCCGCCTCTGCGCAGAGGCGATGGGCACCGAGGCTGTCCATCGCGCGCTCGTACGCTTCGCACAAGGTGAACTGGGCAAGGAGATCGGCCCGCCCAACGACGTCGGCTTCGAGAACTTTGACTGGCCTACGCTCGGCGCGGTCCGCGAAGCCCTCGAGGCACTCGGCATCGGTTACGGAGTCGAGGCCTCACAGCCCGGCAGGTTCTACGAATACCCTGGCGACCCGCTCGCCAACGGCCTCGGCACTCCCGTCAACCACACCGAGCCACGCTGAACGCACCACCGCGCGGCGCGCGGCCCCGTGCGGCGCGCGCCGCGCACACACACGCCAAGAGACAGGACCCGTGCCCGCAAGAGTTCAAGGGGCGCACATGAGGAGGGCTTGCGTATGACTGCCGGGGCTGACAGTTTGCTGACCGTCCGATGGCGGGATCGCTCCTTCGTTCTACGCGCCCCGGAACAAGTCGACGAACTCGCGCGGAGGCTTAGGCAGAAGGGCTTGGCTCACATCGCGGAGTCGATTAGAGGCGCAGTGGCCGAGGACAAGACGGCCGCTTTGAAAGTCCTCAGCGACGCGGAGCGTGAGGCTGTCTGTGCCGTGTTGACTGACGCCGAGAGCGACCCGGCGCTGAGGAGAGCCTTCAATCTCCTGTGCGCAGAACCGGAACCCTCGGAAGCGACCTAGGCTCCGCGTCGTAACCCCGCTTGGGGACGTTCTCGGCGTTGGCGGCCTGCAAGTGTCGCGGCCGCCGCCCTCGTCCGTTTACCCGAGCCGCCGCACTTACACTAAAGGAGCGTTAAGTGGTCGCTCAGCCGTCTCTACTGGTGAGACGACGACGGGATTCGCGCGGGATGGTTTGCAGGCTGTCGCATGCGAGGGCGAAGCGCACGGGGAAGACCTCCGGCCGACTTGGCCGGTCATCCTTGTGCGGGGATTACCGGGATGAAAAGAAGCCGGCGGTCGTTATGTCAAATACATCTACCGATTTGCAGGACTTTACGGGAGCGACGGGACTCAAACCCGCGACCTCCGGCGTGACAGGCCGGTCTTGGCGCTTGCGTGCTGACTGGGACGCGCGGGGATTCCCGGCGCGAGCAGGCCGTTCTGTCCCTGCCGTTGCGGGGATTGCCGGGTGCTGGCAGGAGCTTTCGACCGGCTCCCGCGGGATGAGCGCGGGATGCGCCGTTGCCTAGGTCGCGAACGGAGCCGGAGGCGGGACGCGCTTCACCGAGCCGCGTTCAGCGGAGCCATTTCCGACGGCGCCTGGTGGGTCTCGCGTGGGTTTCTCGGGAAACCTGCTTCTGTCATACGCATCCGCTCCGAGTAGCGGGTGCGCGTAGCGCCTGAGCGGACTCAATGGACCCAGAGTTGATCGAGCAGCAGTTGCCAGAACGGGTGGTACTGGTAGTTGCCGACCCGCTCCGACAATGCCACCGGGACGCGCGGGTTGTAGAGCGGCAGCCAGGTCGCGCGGTTCGTGAGCTGTCGGTCGATGTGGCGCCATTCTTCTGCCGCGATTCCCGGGCTTCGCGCTTCGAGCGCGGCCGCATGGCCGCTCTGCATGTCGAGCTTCCGGTCGCAGAACTCGGCGAGGTTCAGGTTCGCCGGGTCGTGCGGGGTGAAAGAGCGGCAGCTCAGGAGGGGCTCGATGAAGTTCGACGGCGCCGGGTAGTCCTGGTACCAGGTGAACCAGCCGATCTGCGGCTGCGCACGGGAATCGCCGAGTTCGCGCTCGAACGTCGGCGACGGCAAGACACGGAGCGAGGCGCGGAAGCCGAGACGCCGAAGAGTCGACACTACGTACCGGCCTATCTTCGTCGTCGGAAACGTCGGGCCGGGCGGCGGCACCAACACCGTGACTCGCGCATTGCGCGTGCCGGACGCGCGGACGAGCTGCTCTGCCCTCGCGAGGTCCGGCGCGATCCACGTTCCGCTGGCGTTGGCTCGGAGCGTGTACGGACAGTACGGCTGGTAGCCCGCCAGAGTCGGTGGCAGAATCTGGCACGTCGGCTGCGCTTCGAACGAGCCGCCCGCAAGCGCCAGGATGCGTTTGCGGTCCATCGCGAAGTTCAGCGCCCGTCGAACGTCCAATCGATCAAACGGCGCGACGCGTGTATTCATCACGAATGCGAAGGTCGCACCGTTGGGATTGCTGTGGAGCTGGGTCGTATACCGTCGCGCGAGCTGCTGCAGCTCACGTGTCCTCGGCGAGAGCAGGACGTCGACGCCGTGCTCGATCGCCGACGCGGCCTCCGGAGCTTGTGCGTTCGCGCTGAGGACGATCCGATCGGGATAGCCGGACGGCTGGCCGTCGGCGGACCACTCGTGGAAACGAGGATTGCGGACGAGCGTCCACCTCCTGATGCCGCGTCCGTGTTCGCGGTCCAGCGGCTGTCGTGTCAGCGCAACAGATTCGGTCATGTACGGGCCGGTCGCTGGCAACGGGCGACGACCGATGTCGCGACTCGGCGCGCTCGCAGGGACGGCACTTGCCATCGGGAACGCGAGCTTGTACAGGAAGTCAGGGTCGGATGCGGTCAGCCGGAAGGTGATCGTGTCACTGCGATCGTCGATGACGATGCCGCGGCGCAGCGTGCATCGTCGCGGCGTTCGTTCGCACTGCTTCGCGCCGACGATGCCGGTGTAGGGCGACTGCGTATAGCCGCTGCCAACTTTGAAGATGCGCTCGATTGCATGTCGAAAGTCCTCGGGGCGCACGCGCGCGCCGTCCGAGTAGCGGATTCCGCTGCGCAGGTGAAAGGTGTAGATCCGGCCAGCTCCGGTCGGGCTCGGCAGCTCGCTCGCTAGATCGGGGACGAGTGTGTCGCCGGCGATCCCGCCGATGCGGCGGTACGTGACGAGGCCGTCGTTGGTGAGGCTCAGCATCTGCCACTGGCCGACGCCGCCGAAGACGGCTGGATCTACAGAACCGCCGAGCGATGAGAACGCCAGCGACTCGACGACGCGCAGCGTTCCACCACGATCGGCGTTTGGTGCCGCAAGGACGGTCGTCCAGACGCGTCCGCTGCCTGTCGCGACTGCACTTGGCTCGTTGCCGACGCGGATCGACCGAACAGCATTTCCGTTCGGATCGATCCGGTCGACGACGCCGTCACGACTATCCGCTACCCAGACGGCACCGGAGCCGTAGGCGACCCCACGCGGTGCGCCGCCGACGTTGATCTTCGTCACAGCACCGCTGCCCGGGTCAAAGCGGGAGACGGTCGCTTCGGGAGTGTTCGTCACCCAGACATTGCCCCCGCCGACGGCGACACCTGCCGGCCCGTTGCCGATCGAGATCGCCCTCGTGATGCGATTGGCGGCAGCATCGATGAGTACCAGTTGTCCCGCGGAGGTCGTGACCCAGAGCCCCTCGCGCCCAACCGCGACCCCGGACGGTGCTCCGGCGAGCGGGATCGTCGCGGCGGCTCCGGTCTCCGGATCGATGCGCGAGACCGTTCCGTCGCTCGTGTTCGCGACCCAGAGCGAACCGTGACCGAAGGCGATCGCGTCGGCACCGTTCCCGACGCGAAAAGTCGCCACTCTCCTGAAGGCGCGTGGGTTCAGCTCGAAGACGGTGCGGTCGAGCTGGTTCACGACCCAGACTGCGCCGTCACCCACGGCCACGCCCGTCGGACCGTGGCCGATTGGGATCCGCTCGACTGTTCCCTTCCGGTCGATCCGCAAGAGCAGATCGCTCGCCGCATCGGTGACCCACGTCGCTCCTGCGCCCCACGCGATCCCGCGCGGCTGCCCGCCGGTGTCGACGACCGTGCGGATCGCATCTCCGCGCGGATCGATGATGCCGACGCTGTTCGCGGCGGCCTGGATGGTCGGCGCGCCTGACGTGAAGTGGGGGGCAATGAAGGCGGTGGCTGCTGATAGCGCGGCGACAGCGAGCACTCCCGAAACCACATACCGCCACCGTGGCCGAGGCCGCGGCGCTGGCGCCCCGCGCCCCCCGTCACTGTGAGGTGCGCGCGCCGACGCCGAGACGACCTCCGTCGCGACGGCGTGCGGCTCAGCAGCAAGCTGGAGCGCCGGCTCTTGACGAAGGATTGCCTGCTCGAGCTCCCGCAGGCGCGTGCTCGGCTCGAGTGCAAGCTCGCGGCTCAGGAGCGAGCGGCCGAGACGGTAGGTCTCGAGCGCGTCCGCCTGACGGCCGCAGCGGTAGAGCGCCAGCATCAGCTGCGAACGCAGCCGCTCTCGCAGCGGATGCTCGCTGACGAGGGCCTCGAGCTCCGGGACGAGCGCCGCCTCACGTCCAAGTGCGAGCTCAGCCTCGATCCTCGCCTCGACTGCCGCGAGGCGCAGCTCCTCCAGCCGCTCGACCTCGACCCGCGCGAAAGGCTCGAACTCCAAATCGGCGAGCGGCCGACCCCGCCACAGCTTCTCCGCCGCATGCAGCTTGCGGACGGCACGTGCAGCGTCCCCCTCCTCGAACGCGCGCCGGCCGGCGGCGAGCAGCTGCTCGAAGACCTGGAGGTCGAGCTCGCCAGGCTCGACGCGCAGCTGGTAACCGGGTGGAGACGCCACAAGACGGTGGTCGCTGGAGGCGCCAATCGCCTTTCGGAGGCGCGAGACCTGAACCCGCAGCGTGTGATCCGCCGACTCCGGCCGCGCCTCCCCGAACAGCTCGTCGATGAGGCGGTCCCGAGAAACGACCACGTTCGCGCTCAGGAGGAGAAACGCGAGCAGTGCTCGCTGCCTCGGGCCACCGATCCGCAGCGTAGCGTCGTCGACGCGGACCTCGATCGGGCCGAGAATGCAGAACTCGATACGGTCGCCGCCCACCGTTGCCTCAGCCGAAGTGTCCTGCAAATGTCGCGATCAGCCAAGTCCAGACTGCGACTGAGACAGGATTGAGACACTGCTGAGACACTGCCGCACGATGTTCGCCGGGCGATGCTCTACACGGCGAAGTGTTACTGGCCCGGGATCGACACGGTCGAGTTCGATCGCATTGCGTCGAGCCGGTTGTCCAGTCGTTCGGCCGAGTCTCTAAGCATCGGCTACCGCGGCGCGCTGCTGTTCCCGGACGACGATCTTGTCCTTTGTCTGTTTGATGCCGCGTCGCGCGCCGCGGTGAAGCAGGCGGCGGAACGCGCCCGCGTTCCCTGCGAACGAGTCATCGCCTCCATCTGGCTTCCCGCGCCGGATGGAGCGGCCATGGACGCTCTCGAAGCGCTCGAGCCGGATGACGTGCGATCCCAAAGGAGGAACCAATGAAGGCGCGACTCGCCGTGGCTGCGCTGGCGCTCGCCGGCGTTGCCTCTCTGTCGGCCGCGTCTGCCGACGCAGCTGCGCCGCAGCAGACGGTAGTCCCGATCAACGACACCTTCACCGTCACCGACATCTGCCCCTTCCCGATCGCCGAGCACGCCGAGGGCACGCTCCGGATCATCGACTTCGTCGATCGGAACGGGAACCCGACCCGCGAGCTCTTCATCTCCCCTGGATTGACGGTCAGCTTCAGCGCCAACGGCGTCACGCTGACGACGGTGAGCCCGTCGGTCGGGCACATCACCTTCAACGACGACTCCGCCACCGTCATGATCACCGGCCTCTCGGGACACATCTCGATCCCAGGGCAGGGCACGGTCGCATTGTCGGCCGGGAGGATCCTCGCCGTCATCACCGACGACGAGCCCCGGATCGTCGCCATGAACGGGACCTTCTCGTTCGGCTTCGGCGACCTGCCGCCGATCGAAGCGCAGCTCTGTGACGCGCTCGCATAGGCGACCTCGACGAACGAGGAGGAAAACCATGTTCAAGGCGCTGTTATCGACAAGACAACATGTCCCTAGCCCGTCGCGCGTGTGGGGATTCGCTCTCGCCTGCGACAGCCGAGGCCCCTGCTTGGGGGAGAAGGAGGTACAAGCATGAGGAGGTTGACCACCCTCGCCGGGTTCTGCGGTGTTCTGGTCGCGCTCGCGCTGCCGGCCGGAGGCGGAGCAACGGTACCGGGGCCGAACGGCCTGATCGTCTTCCGCGCCGACGAGGCAAACGGCGGCCAGGTCTACACGATCAGAACCGACGGGACCGACCAGCGACAGCTGACGCACCTGGCCGGATTCACCTACCTGCCGCACTGGTCGCCGGAGAGCAGCCGGATCGTTTTCGAGTATGACCCACCGACCGCCTGTGCCAACGTCGCGACGATGAATCGCAACGGTGGCGGCGCGCGGATGCTGCCGCTTGCGAACGGGGACGTCTGTGAGGGCTCACCGACCTTCAGCGCCGACGGCCACCGGATCTACTACGAGGGCTTCGACGGCGTCAGCCGCGACGCGATCTTCAGCATGGCCCTGAACGGCAACGATCGCCACTTCGTCAGCGACTGCGAGGGCACCGGCGTCACGGACCCGGAGGTCTCGCCGGACGGGACGATGATCTCGTTCACCTGCTACTCCGCTGAGGGAGAAGGAGCGCTGTTCGATGCGAACATCGACGGCAGCGGCCTGCACCAGCTGACGGCCTACTCGGACGAGGTCGGCAACAAGTCGGACTGGTCGCCCGACAGCCGGCGGATCATGTTCATCACCACGGCCGACGACCAGGTCAACACCTGGACGATCGCGCGCGACGGCAGCGACCGAACCGCGGTCACGGACTACCCGCCCGGCGGCACCCGCGCGCTCGGCAACTCCTACTCGCCGGACGGGCAGTGGATCCTGTTGCGGATCGAGGAAGGCGACCTCTCCGCCCTCTTCAAGATCCATCCCGACGGCAGTGGCTTGACCCAGATCACCCCCTTCTCGGGCTTCAAGCCCCGGAACATGGCCTGGGGGTCAGCACTGGCGCACAAGCAGGGAAGCGGCCACTGAACCGATGAGGCGAGAGCCCCGTCCGCGCGGCGGGGCTCTCGACCTAAGCGATCGGTGACGTCTCGGCGAGTCGGGCGTTGTCTCTAGAGACCGATTTCGTGGCCCATTCGTGGCCCAACCGTCGCCCCGGCACCGCTGAGCGCATTAAGGCCGCGCCCCGCCACGGTCCGCAGGAACTGCCATGGCGTGAGCGGGATATGCGCGGGATGATCAGCGACCCGTGGAGTCTTCCGGCGTTTGACCAGGCAACCGAACGTTCTGATTTGCAGCACTTTACGCGACGAGCGCACGGCCGAAACGCCGGGTGGGGTCGACCCCGGAACGGCGAAGAGGCCGGCGGGTCGTTTGTGCCTACTTTGTCAACAGAATATGTAGATTTCCAGGGCGTTTCACGGGAGCGACGGGACTCGAACCCGCGACCTCCGGCGTGACAGGCCGGTGAGCTCAACCGGTTCAGCAGGCTATGACGCGGAGTTACGTGCTAGAGCAGGTATTTCCTCAACGAGCGAACCGGCTGTGACCGGCTGTGACCGGCTACCACCCGGCAGGGCATGTGTAGTACATGTGTGGTGGGGCTGTTCACGAT
>JBKPHO010000386.1:0-15563 GCA_046729915.1 Actinomycetota bacterium
CGGGCCGACGCCCCCGGGAACCGGAGTCAGGAAGGCCGCCCGTGCCGCCGCGTCGGGGTCGACGTCGCCGACCAGGCCCGACTCCGTGCGGTTGATCCCGACGTCCACGACCGCCGAGCCGGACTTGACCATGTCGGCCGAGACGACCTCCGCCACTCCCGCAGCCACCACCAGCACGTCGGCGTCGAGCGTGTGGCGAGCCAGGTCGTCGGTGTGCGAATGGCAGATCGTGACGGTCGAGTGCGCCTGGAGGAGCAGGTGCGCGACCGGCTTCCCGACGATGTTGCTCCGCCCGACGACGACCGCGCGGGCGCCGTCCAGCGGGATCCTGTACTCGGCGAGCAGCGCCATGACGCCAAGCGGCGTGGCGGGCACGTGGGTCGGCCGGCCGAGGTAGAGCTGGCCCGCGTTGAACGGGTGGAAGCCGTCGACGTCCTTTACGGGGTCGACCGCGGCGATGACGCGAGCCTCGTCGATGTGGTCGGGTAGCGGCAGCTGCACGAGGATCCCGTCGATCGCCTCGTCGGCGTTCAACTCCGCGACGAGCGCGAGCACCTCGTCCTCCGTGATCTCGTGCGGAACCTTGTGGTCGACCGACGCGATCTCAACCTCGGAAGCGGCCTTGTGCTTGAGCCGCAGGTAGATCGTCGAGGCCTCGTCCTCTCCGACCTGAACGGTCGCGAGCCCGAGCTCCCCCAGTTCCTGGACCTCCTCGGCGACCTGCGCGCGGATCTTCGCCGCAAGCGCGGCGCCGTCCATCAACGTCGCTGTCACGCTACGAGATGGGCAGCTGGACGTCGCTCACGTCGAGGCCGAGCGACTGCGCGAGGCGGACGCCGATCTCGATGTCCTCCTTCAGCTTCTCCATGTCGCGCGCGCGCATCGCGCTGCCGATGAAGGCGCGCTCCTTCGGCCGCCACAGCGCGTGCTCGACGAAGGTGGGTAGCAGCCGGTTCGCGGCATCGACGAGCGCCCGCTTCGTCTTCGCGTCCGCGTTCCGCAGGAGCACCTTCTCGTACGCCATGCCGGCCCCGTGGTGGATGCCGTCGTCGGTCGTCAGTCGGTTGCAGAGATCCTCGAGCACCGTGCCGCGCGAAGCGCGGGCGATCAGCCGGAAGCGCGAGATGATCAGCCGCTCGTAGAAGACCTGCATCTGGAAGACCTTCTCCTCGAGCGTGTCCGCCTCGAGGGTCATGTGCGCGAGCTCGTCCAGGTACGGATCGCGCTCGGCGGTGCCCCCGGCCTCCTCGATCAGCTTCAGCCACGCCTCGGTATGGCGCGACTCGTCCTGCACCATCGTCGAGTAGTAGAGCTTCGCCTCGGCGTCGGGGGCGATGTTGAGGAGCTGTGACGACATCTCGCAGGCGAGCATGTCGGCCTGGAGCTGCTGCGTGAGGACGGAGCGCCACATGTCCTTGCGGCGTGCCTGGCGCTCCGGCGAGCCTTTGCCCTCAGGGATCGGCGGCAGCTCGCCCCACGGCAGGTCGCGCACCTGCCATTCCTGGCGCTTGGCGAGCTCGTAGAAGCGGAGAACGCCTGCGAACGCCTCCCGCTCCTCGCGCTCCTGGTCAATGACCTGCTCGGTCGCCATCCGCAGGAGCTTAAGGTCCGAGCCGTGGATATGCGTCGGTGGCCAAGGAAGAACGATGCCGACTCGATCCGGGCGCGCCAGGAAGCACTCGGGCTCGACGGCGTTGTGACGCGGATCGACCTCGAACCGTTCGCCCGGGCGCAGGAGATGCTGACCGGAGCTGCGGTGATCCCGGTCTCTGTCGTCGGGCCGGTCGAGCTCGAGCTCGGCGAGTACGAGCTGTGCGAGCCGGCCGGCGCGCTCCACGAGACCGGCCGCAGCCGCGACAGCGTCTTCGTCCCGCTCGCGCACACCGAGGGCGGGCTCTCGGCCTCGCTGCACCGAGGCGCACGCGCGGTCGCCGAGTCCGGCGGCTTCCGCACGTACGTGCTCGCCGACCGGATCACCCGCGCCTCGTGCTTCGTGTGCGGGTCTGCGGCGGAGGCGGTGAAGCTCGCGCGCTGGATCGAGGGCGAGCTCGACGCGATGCGGTCGTGGCTCGAGGCGCAGGACGACCCGTCGCTCTCGAAGTTCGCCCGCCTCCGCGAGGTGAAGACGCACGTCGTCGGCCCCATGTGCCACGTGCTCTGGCGCTGGACGACCGGCGATGCCGTCGGCGCGAACATGATGACCCGCAACTCGTACGTCCTGAACATGGGCTACGTGATGGAGCGCGCGCCCGTGAAGCCGGAACGCTCGATCCTCGAGGCGAACATGGGCGGCGACAAGAAGCCGTCGTTCGAGTACTTCCAGAGCGGCCACGGCAAGACGGTGCTCGCGGAGGCAACGCTGAGCGAAGACCCAGTGCGGCGCGTGCTGCGGACGAAGCTCGACGACCTCGCCGAGCTCGCCTGGGCCGGGACCCACGGCGCCGTCGCTTCCGGGATGCAGTCTGTCGCGTTCACGCCCGCGTCGGCGATCGCAGCGATCTTTGCCGCGACCGGCCAGGACCTCGGCATGGTCGCGACGAGCTCGATGGCACACGGCACCGCGCGCCGGGTCGAGGACGGACTACAAGTCTCGTTTCGGCTCCCCGGGCTCGAGGTCGCCACCATCGGTGGCGGCACGACCCTCCCCTACGCCCGCCGCTGGCTCGAGGTGTTGGGCTGCGCAGGAACCGGCAAGGTCTACCGCTTCGCGCAGATCGTCGCCGCGGCGACGCTGGCGCTGGAGATCTCGGCGTCGGCGGCGATGGCGACCGCTGGCTCGGCGGAGTTCTTCCGGGCTCATCACGAACGCGGTGGGCTTCGCTAAGTGTTCTTCCGCCAGGTGCTGCACGAGGATCTCGCCTGCGCCTCGTACGTGATCGCGGACGGGGGCGAGGCAGCCGTCGTCGACCCGAAGTGGGAGGTCGAGGACTACCTCGAGCTCGCCGACGAGCACGACTTCCGCTTCGCGCACGTGCTCGAGACGCACAACCACGCCGACCACGTCTCCGGCCACGGCCGCCTCGCTGAGGCCACCGGGGCGACCCTCCACGTCTCGCACGAGGCCGGCGCGGAGTACCGGCACGAGCCGCTCGCCGACGGATCCGAGCTCGAGTTCGGCGACGTTCTGATCCGCGCGCTCGCGACGCCGGGCCACCGGCCCGAGCACCTTGCGTTCATCGTCGCCGACCGCAGCCGCGGCGACGATCCCTGGCTCGTGCAGACCGGTGACGCGCTCTTCGTCGGCGCGGTCGGCCGGCCCGACCTCGCGGTCGATGCGGACGAGGGCGCCCACGGTCTCTTCCGCTCGAGCCGCCGCCTGCTCGAGCTCGCCGATCACGTCGAGCTCTGGCCCGGCCACCTGGGAGGCTCGCTCTGCGGGGGCGCTGCGATGAGCAAGAAGCCGTCCTCGACGATCGGCTTCGAGCGCCGCCACGACCAGCTTCTCGGCCTCGGCGAGAGCGAGTTCGTCCGGCGGCTGACGAGCGAGCTCGAGCCGCAGCCGCCGAACTTCGAGCGCATCGTCGAGCTGAACCGCGGCCCCCTGCTGACGCACGCCGCGGTGCTCGAGGCGCTCGCCCCGGAGCGGGCGCAGCAACTCCTCGAGGATGGTGCCACGCTCGTCGACGGCCGCGACCCCCGCGAGTTCGACGCGGCCCACGCGCCGGGCTCGCTGAACGTGACGATGATCGAGAGTGGCGTCGGCACCCGCGCCGCCTGGGTGCTCGACCCGGAAGGCGAGGTCGTCCTGCTGGCCGCGAGCGACGAGGACTCCCGCCGCCTGGGACTGCTGCTCGAGGCGGTTGGTTTCCGCAGGCTCTGCGGCTACGTCGGGGGCGGAATCGGCGCGTGGCGGAGCGTGCACCTCGAAACCGAGGCGACCCCGGCCCTCGACCCGAAAGGCGCCGCCGACTCGCTCTGGCGGGGCGAGGCCGTCCTCCTCGACGTGCGCGAAGACGACGAGTGGGAGAAGCAGCACGTCGAGGGCTCGCTGCACCTCCCGTACCACGACCTGCACGACGGCGTGCCGAACGAGGTACGCGACGCCGGCAAGCCGATCGCGGTCGCCTGCTCGGCGGGCATCCGCAGCTCCCTGGCAGCGTCCCTCCTCCGCCGAGCCGGGGTCGAGCAGGTCGTGCACGTCGCCGACGGCGGCGTCGAGGACGTGCTCGAGGTTCTCAGGCGCCCATAGCCTGGAGGAGGCCCGACCGCGGAACGAAGACGACCCGCCCGCCGCCCTCGTCGGTCATGTACGAGTAGTACAAGCCGGCCGGCTCGAGATCGGCGAGCACGGACCCCCTCCCCGGCGCCAACGTTGCAGAGCGGCCGTCGTCGAGCCGCAGCAGCACGATCGTCTTGTCGCGTCGGAGCACGGCGATGCCGCCGTCGACGTCCGTGAGCCTGTAGCCCGCCGGGAGCGGCCGCTGCTGAAGAGCCGCTCCGCTCGCCGCGTCATACACCTGGAGCACGCCCGAGCGCGCGACGACGAGGCGGGCGCCATCCAGCCGGGCGGCCTTGACTTCGTTCCGCGCGAACGGGATCACCCTCACGAGCGACCCGCGTCCGTCGACCACCGCCACCGCGTCTGCCTCGAGAACCGCGATCAGCGCGCCCGATACGGATTCGACAGGTGCCGAGTGCGCGCCGCTCCGCAGCGTCGTGCAAAGGGCCTTTTCGCACTTCTCGGCCCCGGTTCCCAGTCGTACCAGCCGCCCGGCTACATTGAAGACGAGCAGGTCGCCGTCGCCGCGCAGCGGCCATTCGAACCCCTCGTTCGCGTTGACGGAGTCGTAGGCGACCGCGAGTGGCGCCGGGTCGTCGACGGTCGCCGTCTCGAGCGTCACGTCGCAGAAGTTGCCGCAGCCCCCATACGAGACCCACGCCGCTCGAGAACCGGACAGCTCGACGCTGTAGATGCCCCCGTCGCAGGCGGGGCTCGGCTTTTGGAACCGGCTCAGAGCCTGCGCGGCCGGCGTCCAGACGGCAACGTGCTCGCAGTCCGCCCCGGTCCGTCCCACGACGAAGGCGACGCGGCCTCCGTCGGCAGAGAGGTCCGAGATCGGCGTGCGCGTCGCCACGGCGTCGTTCCCGAGAACCCACTCGCTGGGCAGGAGCGGGGGCGCCGGTGGCTGGGCCGGAGCGAGACGCGACCAGCCGACGAGCGTGCTCGATCCTTCGTGCGCGACCACCCGCTGCGCGCGCCCGTCGGCCTTGACGACCCAGATCCGGCCCGCTTCGACCGCCAGGAAGCGTCCGTCAGGCGACCAGCTCACGGGGCCGATGGCCTGTGCGCCGCGCAGGCGTATGCGCCTCGGCGCCCCACCTTCACGGCTAACGACGACGAGTTTCCGGCCGGTCCCGAAGGCGAGCTTCCTTCCATTCGGCGACCAGGCAAGCGAGGAGATCGAACCGCGGGCGAGAGTGTGCCTGCGTGTTCCGTTCGGCCGGACGAGAGCGAGGCCCTGCTTGCTGGAGTACGCAATCCATCTGCCGTCGGGCGACCACTTCGGCATGCCCACCTCCCCGCGGGCGACCACGTGCGACCGGCCGCGGAGCGGCTGAACGACGATCGCTGCGCGCGGGGAACGGCTCTCGTCGTCGTACACCACCGCCTTCCCGTCCGGCGACCAGTCCGGAGCGTACGCTTCGCCGCGGGACGACAGACGCCGGCGGCCCGTGCCGTCGCTCCGGATGACGAAGAGACGCGAGGACGTGTAAGCAAGCATCTTCCCGTTCGGCGAGAGCGCGGCGGACCCGAGCGCCCGAACCAGGGGGCGGAGCCCGGTGCCATTCGCGCGCGAGACGGAAAGCTGCTCGAGGGGGTCGCCGAAGCCGTCGACCTCATAGGCGATCGTGCGGCCGTCGCGCGAAACGGCCTCCGGCGTCACCGAACCGAGCGTGGCCGGCAGGAGCATCGTCAGCCGCGAGCCGTCGCGCCGGACGCTGTAGGCGCGGGTCACGCCGTCGCGGTCGCTCCCGAGGACGATCCAGTACCCGCGGGCGCTTGTCGCCCCCGCGGCGGGTCCGGAGGTACCGGCGACGGCGAGAGCGATGAATGCGGACGCGGCCAGCGCGGCTGCGAGCAGTCGCAATCGCGGGATCAAGAGTGCGCGGGTCATCGGGCGACCTCCTCGAGGTGCTGCGAGAGCCCCGAACGGGGGACGAAGACCACCCGCCCGCCACCCTCGGCCGTTGCGTACGAGTAGTAGAGCCCGCTGGGCTCGAGATCGGCGAGCACGGGCGCCCGCCCCGGCGTCAGCGTCGACGAGTGGCCGTCGTCGAGGCGCAGCAGCATGATCGTCTCGGCCGCTCGCAGCACCGCGATGCCACCGTCGACGTCCGTGAGCCGGAACCCGGTCGGAAGTGGTCGCGAGAGCAGGCGTGCACCCGTCGCCACCTCGTAGACCTCGAGCACGCCGAAGCGCCAGACGACGAGTCGCCCGCCGTCGAGGGCGGCGGCGTTGACATCGGCGGGCGTGAAGGAGAAGGCGCGCACCAGCCTGCCCTGGCCGTCGAGGACCGACACCACCGCGGGCGTGCGGGTCGCGATCTGTCCCGCGGAGACCGAAGCGACCGGCGCGGCCTGCGTGTCCTTGCGGAGCGTGGAGCAGACGCTCTCTCCGCAGGACTCGCCGCCGGTGCCGATCCGGACGAGCCAGGACGGGTGCGACGGCTCCTGATTGAAGACGAGCAGGTCGCCGTCGCCACGCAGGTGGTCGATGTCCGCAGACGCACACAGCTCCCCTTCCGCCAGGTCGTATCCGTTCACGACGCGTGCACGGGGATCGGCGAGCGTCGCGGACATGAGCCTGAACGAGCACGGGTCGGTGCCGGCGACAGAGGCCCACGCTGCGCGCGAGCCCGCGAGGACGAGCGGGTTCACGACGACGTGCTGAACGCACGGCGCAGGCAGGTTGCCGAGACGCCGCAGGACGTCCTCGCCCGGCGTCCAAACCTCGACGTGCACGCAGTCGCTGACGGTTGGCCGCGGGGCGAACGCGACGCGCGGCGCGTCCGCCGAAAGAGCCTGGACCGGCGTGCTGGTCACGACGCTCGTTGGTCCCGACACGTGCTCGGTCGCCGGCAGCGCCGGAGCCGGCGGCAGGGCCGGGCTGAGGTGCGTCCACGCGAGGACGTCGTTTGTGCCCTCATTCGTGAGGCGGCTCAGCCCGCGTCCGTCGACGCCGACGACCCAGATCTGGGTCGGATCCTCCCCAAAGCTTCCGGCGAAGGCGAGGCGGCGGCCGTCCGGCGACCAGATCGTGCTCCAGGCGACGATGCTCGTCGGGCCGAGGCCCAGCCGCCGGGCCCCTCGCCCGTCACCACGTGCGACCACGAGGTCCTGGGGGAAGACCGGAAAGGCGAGCTTCTTGCCGTCAGGCGACCAGACGGGCAGCGACTGCGCGTGGGCCGACAACCGGCGCCAGTTGCCGTTGGGCCGGATCACGTACAGCTCGATGCCGTCCTCGTAGACGAGGAAGCGCCCGTTCGGGGACCACACGTACGTGTCTTCCTCGCCCGCCCCGATCACCACGCGGTGGCGATTGGCGCCGTTCGGACGGACGAGCGTCAGGCCGTTACGCCGCTCCTTGTCCTCGTGGTTGATGTAGGCGATCCAGTGCCCGTCCGGGGACCACTCCGGCTGATACTCGTCCGGGAAGGCGTCGGTGTTCGGCCCGGTCCGAGCGAGAACGCGTTCCTTTCCTCGCAGCGGACGCTCGACGACGGCGTAGCGCTCGTTCTTCGCGTCGATCACGCGCATGAACACGAGCGTCCTGCTGTTCGGCGACCACGCCGGGCTGTCGCCGCGGGGGGTCAACCGCCGCAACCCGTGTCCGTTCGTGCCGATGATCCAGATCCCGCCGCCCCTCGTGAAGGCGATGAGTCGCCCGTTCGGCGAAAACGTCCAGAAGAGTCCCTTCCGAACCAGCCGCCGGAGACCTGAGCCGTCTGCGCGGGAGAGGTAGATCGGCCCTGCCGGGCCCTCGACGGGGCCGTAGGCGATCAGCCGCCGGTCGGGCGAGACGGCGGCCGGCTCGAGCGGGCGATCGGACGGCAGGAGCGGGCTCAGGCGCGACCCGTCCGAGGCCACGCTGTAGAGCCGCGCCGTGCCGTCACGGTTGCTGGTCAGCAGAATCCAGTCCTTTGCCGCGCCCGCCGTCCCGGCGCTCAGTGCCGACGAGCCTGCGACGGTGCTGCCGAGCAGCGTGCAGGCGAGGGCGAGCGTTCGAAGCAGGCGCCCGCTCATCGCTTTGGCCCCTTGCTGATCACGAGGTCGACTCGCGCTCCGCCGCGAAGGACGGCGCCGAACTTCGGCTTCTGCGAGATCACGTGTCCTGCTGTCACCAGCGGCGAGTACGCGCGGTCGGTCTTGCCCACGCGGCACTCCGCACGCTCGAGCGCCCGCCTCGCGGCGGCAAACGTCGGCCCTTCATATCCCGAGGCGCCGGGGAGCGTCCCGGAGACGTCCTGAACGGTGCAGCGGCCCGGCCGGTTGATGAACACCGAAACCGAGCTCGACGCCGGGTTCACCGTCACGAGGTCCGGCCTCCCGTCCCCGTTGAGGTCGCCCACGGCAATCGGGCCGCTCGCGTCGGCGGCGCTTCCCACGAGGTAGTCGAGCCGGTCGCGGAAGCCGCCGTCGGCGTTATTCAGGAGGACCAAGACCACGCCGACGTCATCTGTGCCTATCTCGCGGCCGACGACGAGGTCCGGCTTCGCGTTGCCGTCCACGTCGCCAACCACCAGCGCATCGAGCCCCTCGTCGTACCCGAACGTCTTGAACAGACGCTGCGCCGCCGCGAAGCTTCCGTTGCCCCTGCTCGGGTAGACGTAGGCGGAGGCGGGCTGGAGCGTCACCCCGTCCTCCTCCACCTCGTCTGACCAGTCGTTCGAGATGACCGCGACGTCAGGCGCGCCGCGGCCATCGAGGTCGCCGGCCGCGACCCACGTGGGGCCGCTCGTGCTGTCGTAGCGGCGAACGTCGCGGAAGGTGCCGTCTCCGCGGTTGAGCAGGACCGCCGACTCGCCTTCGCTACTTGCCGTTGCGAAGTCGAGTGCGCCGTCCCCGTCGAGATCGGCGAGCGCGAGCCCCATCGCGTCGCTTCCGGTGGCGTAGTCGACGCGAGGCTCGAAGCTCCCGTCACCGTCGTTCAGCAGCACCGAGACGCCCGCCGCGCCTGCAACCGCGAGGTCGGGGTCGCTGTCGCGGTCGAGATCGCCGGCCACCACCGCGGAGGGGTACGGCCCGCTTTCGTAGCTTCGCCTCGTCTCGAAGTGACCGCTGCCGCGATTGAGCAGGACCGACACCCTGCTGCGCCCACTCGTATCGACGATGTCCGGACTGCCGTCGCAGTTCAGATCGGCGACTACGACGGATTCAGGGTTCCGGCCCGCGGCGTGGTCCTCGCGTGCGTCGAAGGTTCCGTCGCCGCGATTCTTGAGCACGGAGACGGTGTTCGCATCGGTGTTCGCGGTCAAGATCTCGGCCGCGCCGTCGCCGTTCACGTCGTCGACGGCAACCGAGGCTGGGCTTCGCCCCACGTGGTACGTCCGCGAGTGGACGAATGACGGAGCCGCACCTCGAGGAGTCTGCACGGCGCTCGCCGGCGGCCTCACGGTTGCTCCACACCCGGCGTGGGGACGTGAAGGCGTCGCCCCGCATCCGACCACTGAGGTGACCGCGAGGCCGGCGGCGACGAGGAGCACGGTGGAGGCACGTGTCCTCGTGTGCTGCTGCTTGGGCGGGTGGGCGTGCGGCTTGATGGCGGCTCCCTTCTGTGTGCTGCCGCCGGCCATCCTCTGGCCTTCGTGCAACGCGCCCGTGACGCGTTCGTAACAGTTATGTCACAGGCCGCCTCACGCCGGAAGAGCCTCGCCGGGGCTAGATTCCCGCACGTGCTGCGCGAGATCGCCGAGTACCCGAACTCCTTCGGCCCGCTCGGGCCGCGCGACGAGCGAATCGAGACCGACCGCTACACGCTGTGGATGGGCGCGGGCGCGAGGTGGAACACCGTCCAGCGGCAGCGGTTCCTGCTCGAGGAGCTCGACGACGTGCTCGCCGAGGTCCGCGCGACGCTGAGCGAGCGCGGCCGCACGCACACGCAGTGGGAGGTCGGCAGCTCGGCGCCGCCAGGGCTGGTCGACGCCCTGCTCGCGAGCGGGCTCGCCCGCGACAAGGAGCCGTATGCGGTTGCGCTCGTGCTGAGGCAAGAGCCTCCGGAGGCGGCGCCGGGCCTGGTGGCGCGGCGCGTCGAGACCTTCGAGGAGTACGCGGAGGCGAACGCCGTGCAGTGGGAGGCCTTCGACATGCCCGCCGCCGAGATCGCCGAGAACAGCGAGCTCCTCCCGCAGCGCTACCGCGAGACCGTGAACCTCATGCACGCCGTCTGGCTCGACGGTGACCTCGTCTGCGCGGGCACCTCGGCACCGACCGAGCACGGGCTCCTGCTCTACGGCGGCGCCACCCTCCCCCGCGCCCGCGGCCGGGGCGCCTACCGCGCGCTCGTCCGCGCCCGCTGGGACGACGCGGCGGATCTCGGCACGCCGGCGCTGATCACGCAGGGCGGCTCGATGTCCCGCCCGATCCTCGAGAGGCTCGGTTTCGAGCGCGTCGGCGAGGTCCACATGCTGGTCGACGACTTCAGCTGACGAGCGCCGGCGCCCCGGCACGGTGTAGCGGAACCGTTACGCCGTCGTGACAGGGCCGTTTCAGCGCCCGAGCAGGATGCCGCCCAATTCGACCGGGAGGTATCCCCATGAAGGCATCGCTTCTCATCTCCACGGCCGCCGCATTCCTCGTGGCGTCCGTACTCTGCGTGTCGCCGCTCCTGGCGGCGCCGTCTATCTCGTACGGAGCTCAAGGCGCCGCCGTCCAGACGCTGCCGGGCTTCCGCTCGCCGACAGGGAACATCAAGTGCTTCGTCGGCAACAGGCTGTACTGCTCGATCAGCCGCGCGGCCTATGCGAAGAAGCTCCAGGACCGCTGCATGCGGCCGGACGGGTCGGGCGTGGACTGGCACGGTTTCGCGCTCGCCGCGACCAGGCGGGCGACGGTCTTCTGCACCAGCAACCCGGCCTACAACCCCGACACGCAGCGCCCGAGCTACCCGAAGCTGGCGTACGGGAAGACGTTCCGGCGCAGGGCGTTCAGCTGCACGTCTCTCATCACCGGTGTTACGTGCCGCAACCGTGCCGGGCACTCGTTGTTCATCTCGAGCCAGGCCTGGCGCGCCTCGTAGCCGCCCCTTCGAGAGCGACAAGGGCGGGCCCGTCCCGGCCCGACCTCGTCGTTCGATATAGCCCTGCGGCAAGGCGATCCTCCAGACGCTCCGGCCGAACGTCGCTGCGAAGAGCGTCGCACCGTCGCCGCAGAGCTTGACGTCGAGCACCGGCGTGTTGGGCAGCCCGGCGCCGAGCCGCGTCCAGTTCTTCTTTCCGTTCTTCAGGTAGCGGCCGAAAGCGCCAGAATCAGCAGCCGCTTCAATGAGATCCCCCCGTTCTGACGGCTAGCTAGCTGACGACGCGGCAGTTAACCAAACGCCTGACGGCGACGCGACGCTTCTCCGCCGGGGTGCCTACCAGGGCTGCGTGGAGTCGACCATGCCCTGGTAGTTGCCGAGCTCATGCTCGCGCACCGCAACTCGCGTGCACGAAATGTCGATTTCTCGCCGTCGCGTCCGTCGTCCGTACGTCACGCTGGAGATTCGAAGAGAGGAGCGACGATGAACTACCTACTGATGGTCTGCTGGGACACGGAGCGGATGAACGGTCAGACGGAGCCCGATCCGAGCACGCCTCCGGCGGAGGACGAGGAGGGCTTCCCCTGGGTGGACGACCTCCAGGCGCGGGGCATCTGGCTCACGGGCGACCAGCTGGCCCCGCCGCGCCGGGCCCGCTCGGTCCGCGTCCGCGACGGCAAGACGCTGGTGACCGACGGGCCGTTCACGGAGACGAAGGAGGCGATCGGCGGTTTCGACCTCCTCGAATGCGCCAGCCTCGAGGAAGCCGTCGAGATCGCCGCGAGCCACCCGCTCGCCCAGACGGGAACGATCGAGGTGCGGCCGCTCTGGGGGAACTGGTAGGAGAGGCGCCGAGCGGATTCGAACCGCTGTACGGGGCTTTGCAGGCCCCTGCCTAACCACTCGGCCACGGCGCCGGGATGTCCATCGTAGCGGGGTGATTCCCGGGCTCCCGGCGCGGGTAGCACTCCAGCATGCCCCGCCAGCTGAGCTTCGACGAGAGCGCGGCGCCGCTCGTCCCGGAGCGGCCTACGCTCCCGAAGCTCCGTGAGGCGGCCGCCGGCTGCACCGCCTGCGACCTCTACAAGACCGGCACGCAGACCGTCTTCGGCGAGGGCTCGCGCAGCGCCGAGGTGATGTTCGTCGGCGAGCAGCCGGGCGACCAGGAGGACCTGGCCGGCAAGCCGTTCGTCGGCCCCGCGGGGAAGCTGCTCGACGAGGCGCTGGTGGACGCCGGCATCGACCGCAAGGCGGTCTACGTGACGAACGTCGTCAAACACTTCAAGTGGCAGGGCCGCGGCAAGCGCCGCATCCACCAGAAGCCGAACTGGTCGGAGATCGCCGCGTGCCGCCCGTGGCTCGAGGCCGAGTTCGACGTTGTGCAGCCGCGCGTGCTCGTCTGCCTCGGCGCGACGGCAGCCCAGGCGCTGCTCGGCCGGCAGTTTCGCGTCACGCGCGAGCGCGGGCGACCGGTCGAGTCAGAGCTCGCCGAGCACGTGATCGCCACCGTCCACCCCAGCTCGATCCTGCGCGACCCCGAGACGCGCGAGCAGGAGTACGCCGCCTTCGTCGACGACCTCACGGTCGTCGCGAAGCTGCTCTAGGCCTAGAACTCCCAGTCCGGGTCTTCGGGCTCCGGCCCGCGGCCGCGGCTTCGCCTGAGCCAGACGAAGTACCCGCCGGCGACGAGCGGTACGGCGAGGAGGATCCACGGGTCGGCCCAGGCCGTCGCGAGCCACAGTGCGGCCGCCATGGCGGCAGCTCCCCAGCGGATCGCGCGCTGCTCGCTGGCCGTGAGATTCGAGTAGAGGTCGCGCAACATCTGCCTCCAACTGGCGCATTCCAGCGGGGCCGCACCGCCTATCTCTCGATCGCTAATCGGCTCCCCGGCGGCCGAGCCAGCATCCCTCAGGGGAGCGATTCGGCTTGAGCCGCCCGGAAGGAAGGGCCGGCGAGGCTGCGCCACGCCGGCCCTCACCACTCCTGGATCAGCAGCCCGGCAGCTTGAAGCTGGCGATTCGGGTATGCCACGGTCTACCGTCGGTCGCGGTTCCCGACGTCAGGTAGTACTCGTTCACGTACCAGAAGGTGCAGTCGTCGACCGGGTCGACCGTCATATCGGTGTAGTCGCCCCAGCGCGAGTTCGTCGTCGTCTGGACGCCTGCGCCGTTGATGATCGTCCCTTCGCCGAGCGTCATCTCACCGAGCGTGTCGCCGGCGAGGCGGCCCGTGTAGCGGATGCCCGGATAAACACTCGTCCCGTTCACGACGCTGTATCCGAGCGCCATGTCGCCCCTCTTGTCCTGGGCGACGCTGCCCATCCAGCGATGGATTCCGTCGGCCGGTGCGTACGTGCCCTGCTGGTACAGGCTGTACGTCGAGCCGATCCGCCTGATCTCGTACCAGCGGGCACCGGCGACTCCCGGTGTCGCCTCGACCGACTGGTTCGTGACCAGCGCCTCGTAGTCCTTGAAGTTCCGGTACGCGAGCCGGAAGGTCGGCCTCTGCCGGTAGGACAGGATGTCGAGGTACTGCGCCGGATCCGTGATGCCCGGTTGCGGCAGGCAGTCGCGTGAGGTCGGCGCGCACGGGAAGATCGAGTCGAACGCCGCCGTCGGGAGCTGCGTGTTCAGCTCCAACGAGGCGATCGGCGTCGAGCGCCACCTCACCGAGAGATCGAAGATGTTCAGGGCGTCGAAGGTCGCCCCGTACGATGCGTTGTTGTCCTGGGTCCCGACGATCGGGATCGCGGCGTCGGCCTTCGGCTTCTGCTTCCCGTCGACGTCCGCCGGCAGCAGGCCGTCGCCGACCAGCGGCAGGACATCAGGGTCGTTGCCGTCGAGGAAGAAGTGGACCGCGCGGGCGGGCTCGCCGTTCACCATCTTGTTCTTTTCGAGCCCGTAGACGCTGATCCCATACTCGTCTTGCGATCCGAAATCTCGGGAGGTGAGCGTGTAGGAATCGGTCCACACTCCGTACTTCGGATAGTCGGGGAAGAAGGTCGACGTTGAGCCGTCCTGAGAGGTGATGAACGCGTTCCGGTAGTACGCGCCGGTCGGATCTCCGGTCTGTGAGATTGCGACGCAGTTGTAGAAGGGCAGACCGTTGAACGAGCCGTCTGGGTTCATTCCACTCGTGGTGAACTGACTGAGGATCCAACGGTCCGTGAACTGGTCATAGAGGACTATCGGGTCACCGGACGGGTCGGTGCAGTCGGGCACCGCGAAGTCGTCCCAGAGCGTGCCGGTGTCGACCGGCCCGAGCAGCCGGTTGCCGCTCTTGTCGTAGACGGCGAACGCGAGGTTCACCATCTCGATGTAGTTGTTCGGCCCCACCTCGCCGTTCGGGTCCGGCGGATTGACGCGGAAGCCGAAGATGTTGAAGTTGGCCTCGTTGCTCAGGCCTTCGAAGTTCTGCTGTGTCGAAGGGATGGTCGCGGCCGGCAGCGTTGCCTGCAGCGCGCCGTCGCCCGAATAGCCGCCGTCCCCTGCCGAGATCGGGCCCTCGTCTTCCTCGTCCGCCGGATCGTCGGCGTCCGGGGCGATCCTGCCCGCCGCCAGGTCGCGCAACGGCGGCGAGACGTCGTGGGCCGCGTCCCACCTCACGGTAGGCGTCGGGCTCGTCCCGCTCGCCCCACTTGCGACGACCGCGGCGGAGCCGGTGCCCGCAGCGCCGGCGAAGACCGTCGCCGCCAGGACTCCGGTGAGAAGTGCTAGCGCACCAGCTAGACGATGCCTGCGGCGCGCGGACGTTGAACGTCCTTGCATCGTGTGCCTCCCCTCGTTGCCAGCACGTACGGCGCGACTTTATGCCGATGGCCACGAAGGTTCAACGGAGACCGGTACAGTCTCGGTCATGCGCTGGGCAGCAGCTGCCGGCCTCGCCGCCCTCGTGCCGGTGCTCGCTTTCGCCGGGGCGGCCGGGGCCAGGCACGCCTCGGGCCTGCGCGGTGTCGTGATGGAAGGCCCGACGAAGCCCGTCTGCCACGTCGACGAGCCGTGCGAGAAGCCGGCGAGTGGCCTCCTGCTTCAGTTCAAGCGGGCGGGCAAGGTCGTCGCCCAGGCGAGGACGACGGAGACCGGACGCTACGCCGTGAAGCTGCGGGCCGGCTCCTATGCGGTGAGGGCGCCGCGACGTCCCATCGGGACGGGCCTGACTCCACGGGTCGTCCGCGTCCCGCGAGGGCGGATCGCGAAGGTCAACTTCCACCTCGACACCGGGATTCAGTAATCAGCGCCGCGGCGTTAGTTCCGCGAGGCGTTCTCGCCCCAGGGCGATGAGCCCCGGGAGCCGGGCGCACAGCTGGCAGTCGTAGGTTCGGACCGA
>JBKPHO010000387.1:0-1271 GCA_046729915.1 Actinomycetota bacterium
GAGCCGCTCGAGCGCCACCCGCGCCATGGCCACGATCTCGGCTGCGAGCCGCTCGAGGATCTCCGCCGCCACCGCGTCGCGCTCGGCCTCGGCGAACACCACCGGCGGCAGCTCGATCAGCCGCCGCGCGGGAATGCGGCCCCGGTGGATCGCCTCGGCCAGCTCGTCGGGCGTCTCGAGGCCGAAGTGCGCGGGCACCGCCTGCTCGAGCGTCGTGTGCGGCCCGCGCCCGTCATGCCCGCGCGCGGCCGCGAAGAGGGCCGCGTTGCCGACGTCGGTGCCGCCGCCCCAGTCGCCGGTGATCAGGCCGAGGGCCGGGAAGCGCGCGTGGCGGCCGTCGGCGGAGACTCCGACGCAGTTGATCCCGGTGCCGCAGACCACGGCGACGCCCCAGCCGCGCTCGGTGCCGGCGCGCAGGACGGCGAAGGTGTCGTTGTCGACCACCGTGCGCTCCGCCCAGCGTCTGGCCTCGATCGCCTCCAGCAGCTCCTGCTCCTCGCTCGGGAAGTCGACGCCCGACATGTTCAGTTGCGCGACCTCGGCCACGCCGGAGGCACCGCGCGCCTTCGCGAAGAGGCCGTCGAGCACGGCGAGCGCCCGCTCCAGGCCAAGGTTCTGCGGCGAGCTCTCCGCGCCGCGCACGAGCTCGAGCAGCTCGCCGTCGCGCGCGACGAGCGCCAGGTGGGTCTTCGAGGCCCCGCCGTCGACGGCGATTACCGCCGGCGCGCTCATACGGGCGTCTCCTGCGGCTCGAGCAGCGGCTCGAGCAGCTCCTCGACGAGGTCGTGCTGCCCGATCAGGGGGTGGGCGAGCAGCGCCTTGCGGGCGAGGTCGAGGTCCTGGGTCGCGCCCGCCCTGGCCGCCAGCCGCTCGTAGGCGGCCACGTGCTGGACGAGACCGAGCAGCTCGGGCTCGAGCGGCTGTTGCGGCAGCGGCCGGATTTCGTCGCGCGCGACCCGGGCAGGCACCTCGACCACGTCGTCGCCCGCGAGCCCGGCCAGCGTCCCCTCGTTGCGCACGTCGACCTCGTGCACGGCGCCGTCGCCGGTCGCGAGCGAGCGGACGAGCCCGACGGCCGCCTCGCTGTAGAACGCTCCGCCGCGCTGCTCGAGCAGTGCGGGCTTCTCGGTGAGCTCCGGGTCGCGGTAGAGCTCGAGCAGCTGCCGCTCGATCTCCATCACCTGCGCGGCGCGCGGGGTATCCCCGAGCTGCTCCGCGAGCACGCGGTCGTGCGCGTAGAAATAGCGCAGGTAGTACGAGGGGATCGCGCC
>JBKPHO010000388.1:0-2603 GCA_046729915.1 Actinomycetota bacterium
CGAGCGTCAGGCCCGCGACGCCGGTGTGCGTGACGATGCCGGAGGGCGCCGCGAGCCCGAACGCCTGCGTCTCCCGGTCCAGCTCGCCCAGGAGGACACCGGCCTGCACCCGCGCGATGCGCTCCTCGGGGTCGACCCGCACGCCTTTCATCGCGCCGAGGTCGATCATGAAGACGTCGTCGGCGACGGAGTGGCCGGGAAAGCTGTGCCCGCCGCTTCGCACCGCGACCGGCAGGCCGTGCTGGCGCGCGAACTTCACGGCCGCGATCACGTCCGCCACACCTGCGCAGCGCGCGATCAACGCGGGACGCCGGTCGATCGAGCCGTTCCAGATCTTCCGGTGCTCGTCGTATCCCGGGTGGTCCCTGTCGACGAGCTCGCCGCGGAAGCCGCCTTGGAGCTCCGCTAGCGCGGTCTCGTCGAGCGTGAGTGCTTCGGCAATCGTCGTCATCGGACCAGTCTCTCACCCTTGACGGCTGCGGTTCCTGGCGTCTTCCCAAAGGTGATGCGAACATATGTTCGTAGTGGCAGAGGCGACGATCCTGCACGCCGACGCGGACGCGTTCTTCGCGGCGGTCGAGCAGCGAGACGATTCGCGGCTGCGGGGACGGCCCGTGATCGTCGGCGCGTGGGTCGTGCTCGCGGCCAGTTACGAGGCGAAGGCGCACGGTGTCCGAACGGCGATGGGCGTCGCTCGGGCCCGCCGCCTGTGCCCGGACGCGGTCGTGGTCGAGCCGCGGATGTCGGCCTACTCCGAGGCGAGCAAGGCGCTCTACCGGGTCTTCGACGACACCAGCCCGCGCGTCGAAGGCCTCTCGATCGACGAGGCGTTCCTCGACGTTCGCGGTGTGCGCCGGCTCTCGGGCGCTCCTGCCGAGATTGCCGCGCGTCTGCGGCACGACGTTCGCGAACAGGTCGGCCTGCCGGTCACCGTCGGCGTCGCGCGGACGAAGTTCCTGGCGAAGGTGGCGAGCGGAGTGGCGAAGCCCGACGGCCTGCTCGTCGTGCCGCCCGAGGACGAGCTCGCTTTCCTCCATCCGCTGCCGGTCGAGCGCCTTTGGGGCGTGGGGCGGGTGACGGCGGGGAAGCTCCACGAGCTGGGGCTCACCACCGTGGGCCAGGTTGCCGAGCTCGAGGAGCTGACGCTCGAGTCGCTGCTCGGCCGCGCATCGGGCCGGCAGCTCCACGCGCTCGCGCACAACCGCGATCCGAGGCCGGTGCAGCCTCATCGCCGGCGCGGTTCGGTCGGGGCTCAGCGGGCGCTCGGACGCTCGCCGAAGACCCTCGACGAGGTCGACGTGGCGCTCGTCGGGCTGGTCGACCGCGTCACCCGGAGGATGCGCGCCGCGGGCCGCGCGGGCCGGACAGTCGTGCTGCGGCTGCGCTTCGACGACTTCTCGCGGGCGACCCGCTCGCACACGCTTCCACAAGCGACGGCCGGCACCCAGACCGTCCTCACGACCGCGAGAGGGCTGCTCACGACCGCCGCGCCGCTGATCGAGCGCCAGGGGATCACCCTGGTAGGAGTTGCAGTGAGCAACCTCGACGACGGCGGTGCGATCCAGCTCGCGCTGCCGCTCGAGCGCCACAGCAGCGAGGCGCACGACGCCGCGATCGACGAGGTGCGCCAGCGTTTCGGCTCCGGCGCGGTCATCCGGGCCGTGCTGCTCCACCGCGGCCAGGGACCGACGCCGCCGCTCCTCCCGGACTGATCGGCTTGCAATACGAACATATGTTCGCTTTCATCTGAGGGGTGCAGCTCGCGCTCGACGCCCTCGACCGGCTGGTCGAAACGCTCGAGGAGCGGGGGCCGCTCTCGGCCACCGAGGCGGCGCGCTCGCTCTTCGCGACCTCGTCGATCTCCGCCGGCCTGGCCGGGTCGCTCCTCGCCGACGTCACCGCCGGCGACAGCCGGGTCGTCTTCGCCGGCGCCACCGTCTCGCTCGCGCAGGCGCGGGCCGATCCGTTTCTTGACGAGGCCGAGCTCGTCGTCTTCGATCTCGAGACCACCGGGCTCTCGGCGGAGCGCAGTCGCATCTGCGAGATCGGCGCCGTGCGCGTGCGGGCGCTCGAGCTCGTCGACTCGTTCCAGTCGCTCGTCAACCCCGGAGTCGCGCTCCCGGAGCCCATCGCGCAGCTGACCGGCCTGCGCGACCCGGAGTTGCGGCGCGCGCCCTCCATCGGCCGGGTGCTCGAGCGCTTCCTCTCGTTCGCCGGCGACGAGCTGCTCGTGGCGCACAACGCCCGCTTCGACCAGCGCTTCCTCGAGCGGCAACTGCTCGTCCGGCACGGCCGTCGTCTGTCCGAGCCGCCGCTCTGCACGGCCGCGCTCGCCCGCCGCCTGCTCGACGGCCGCCTGCGGCGGGTCGGCCTGGCCTCGCTGGCGCACTTCTTCGGGGTTCCGACGAGGCCGTGCCACCGCGCCCTCCCCGACGCCGAGGCGACGGCCCAGGTGCTGGTGCACCTGATCGGACTGGCCCAGGAGCTGGGGGCGCGGCGGCTCTCGGAGCTGCGGGCGCTCGCCGCCCCGCGGCGCCGCCGGGTCTACGACAAGCGCTCGCTCGCGCGCGGCGCCCCGAGCCGGCCGGGCGTCTACCTCTTCC
>JBKPHO010000389.1:0-1540 GCA_046729915.1 Actinomycetota bacterium
GCAGATCAACGGGCGCGACTCGATCTCGTGGCCGGAGCGCTTCGAGCTCGACGCCTGGTACATCGAGAACTGGTCACCCGGGTTGGACGCGAAGATCGTCCTTCGCACGTTCACCGACGTCCTCCGCGAGCAGCCCGAGCCCATTCCGGACACGATGAACATCGAGCGAGCGAAGCAGGCCCGGCTCCGCCAGGGCGCCGACTCCTAGCGGGCGCTTCCGCTGGCCTCTCCGCTCACCCAACGGTGAGGACGGGCTCGAGCCCGCCGAATGCGCCGATTCGCTCCGCCTCGGCGTGGAGGTCGGCGCGCTGAGCTTTCGTAAGCCTCCGCGACGGAGCGACCTGGAGCTCGACTCGCTTGCCGCGCTTCTTGCGCTCCCACAAACCCGCGGCGACGCCGTCGACGATCACGAAGCGTACGCCCGCAGGGCCTTCGTACCGGCCGCGGCCGTGGGCTGCGACCTGTTCCCTCACCCGCGCCGGGACAAGGTGCTCGCGCTCGCGGAAACCCATGATGTAGACGTCGTACTCCGGAAGGAGCCGGAGGCTCGGCTCCGGGCTCGGAAAGGCGGTGTCGCCTGCGAAGACGTACGCGCGATGACCCTCGACGTCGATCTCCTCGAGCTCATCGCCAAGCGAGTCGAACACCGCCCGCGCATCCGCGGGCTTGAACCCCCGCCCACCGAACCACTCCTGGAAGTCCGTGGGCCGCGCCGGGCCGTAGGTGCGCAGGTACCGCCGGCAGACCTCGAGCAGCGCGACTTCTTCTTCGACCTCCTGCCAGCCGTCGATCCACTGATCGGGGCGGACGAAGGTGACCTTGGCTCCCTGCGGCGGTCCCTGGCAGAGCTCGTCGAGGAAGAACGCAAACCCCGAGAGCAGGCGCTCGCGCGCTCCCAGGCCGATGTGCTTGACGACTTTCTTGGTCAGTTCCTCGCGGAGGAGGCAGCAGCCGTCGAGCGCGTCCCAGGCCGCGGCTCGAATCGCCTTTACATCGTCATGTCCGAGCGGCGGATGGAGCACGCCCGCCGGATCCCGCCACGCTTCCAGGTCCTCCGAGGCTCTGCCCACCGCACGCCGGGCCGCGTGCCAGAGCGCCAGCTCGTCGGCGGGGTGCAGATGAAGCGTTCCGCGCACCGTCCAGGCCTTGACCAGAGCCCGTCGCTCCCACAGCGCCTCCCGAATGTCGGTCTGGGTGATCCCATCGACGCGTGCAGCGAGCTGGAGCTCCGCGGAAGCCTGAACCTGTGCGTGCACTCCACCGAGGTCGCCCGCGACCTGAACGAGCCGCGCGGCGGCCGAACGGTCAGCCAGCGAGGAGCGCGCGAGTCGGCGTGCACGGACCTCGTCCCACGTTGCCGAGCCCATCGCAGCAGATCTTGCTCTAGAGACCGAGTCCCGAGCCCCCGTGTCGGTCGCTGCGGCGATCGCCGATGACTCGGTGGGACCTCTCCGACGACCCGGCTCGTACATCGGTGCGTGACGCGGTCTGCGGGCTCTGTCTCTTATACACATCTCCGAGCCCACGAGACGTCCTGGAT
>JBKPHO010000390.1:0-12596 GCA_046729915.1 Actinomycetota bacterium
GCCCACCTCGGCACGGTCGCCGACCTCCGCGCGATCCTGCGACGCGGACGGACGACCGAGTAATCCTGCTCGAGGTGACGCGGCGGTGTTACGCCGCACCGCGGAACCCGCTATAGTGAACTCGATGGTTCAGTATTCCACGACCGTCGACCGCGCCTTCGCAGCCCTTGCCGACCCGACCCGCCGCGCCGTCCTCGAACGGCTCGGCGCCGGCAGCGCGACGATCAGCGAGCTTGCCGAGCCGTTCGGCATGTCGCTGACCGGGATGAAGAAGCACATCCGGCTGCTCGAGGAGGCGGAGCTCGTCACGACCGAGAAGGTCGGCCGCGTCCGCAAGTGCATGCTCGCGCCCTACGCTTTCGAGGGCATCAGCACGTGGCTGCAGCGGCTCGACCGCTTCGCACAGGTCGTCGAACGCACGAAAGGAGCATGATGAGCCCGACCAAGAAGAAGGACGGATTCACGGCCGAGGAGAAGGCCGCGATGAGAGCGCGCGCCAAGGAGCTGAAGGCGGCTGCGCAGGGGGAAGAGGCCCTGCTCTCCGCGCTGAAGGAGATGTCGCCTGACGACCGCGCCCTCGGCGAGCGGATTCACGCGATCGTCAAGGAGACCGCGCCCGACCTCACGCCGAAGACCTGGTACGGGATGCCCGCTTACGCCAACAAGGACGGCAAGGTCGTCCTCTTCTTCCGCAACGCCGAGAAGTTCAAGGAGCGTTACGCGATGCTCGGCTTCAACGACACCGCGAACCTCGACGACGGCTCGATGTGGCCGGTCGCCTTCGCGTTGACGAAGCTGACCAAGGCCGACGAGGCCAGGATCGCGAAGCTCCTCAAGCAGGCGGTGGGCTGACGACGAACGAGACCACCGTCACCACCCCGAACGAGCTCGAGATTCGGGTCGAGCGGGTCTTCGACGCTACAGGGCTCGTAGATGGCCCGGGAGCTTGCGTTTCGGCGCCTAGACTTGACGCTTCGATGCGTTCAACAAGCAGGACGCAGTACTACTGCGCCATGTCGCTAGACGGCTATATCGCGGACGTCGACAACGCGCTGGAGTGGCTGTTCACCTACGACGGTACGTACAAAGGTGGCGAGCGGCACGAGGGTTCGTACGAGCGTTACTTCCACGCCGTGGGTGCGCTCGTCATGGGATCAGCGACGTACGAGGTCATCCTCCATGAGCTAGCCACCGGCTTCCGTCCCGAGTGGCCGTACGAGTCCAAGCCGACGTGGGTTCTGACCTCGCGTGAGCTTCCAGGCCCGGCGGGTGCTGAAGATCGTGTGCGAATGTTCAGCGGGTCGGTGCGCGACGTTCACGAGGAGATGCTCGCCGCGGCGAGGGGACGTCACCTGTGGGTCGTCGTCGGCGGGGGGAACGTCGCGTCCCAGTTCGCCGAAGCGGGCCTGCTCGACGAGGTGGTCGTAAACGTCGTGCCAGCGGTGCTGGGAGATGGCAAGCGGCTGTTCGAGAGGCGCCTCCCCCGTCCGATGCAGCTGACTCGGGCGCGCCCTCTCGATAATGGAATGGTCGAACTCCACTATGAGCTCGGCGCAGCCACTGCATAGGCCACGGTGAAGGCGTAGCGATCTGCAGCGGGCGGCGTGCCACGTGCGTGCAGCTCGTCACACCCCGCAACCCCTAATGTCGAGGTTCTGGTGTGGTCTACGCTCGCCGGTCATGACCACGCCGCTTCGGAATCGCGTGCTCTCCATCGGAGCTGATCCGAGCGACACGGCCGACGAGCGTTTCCGGAAGCGCCTGCTCGTCGGGGTGGCGCTCGTCATCCTCCCGATCGGGTTCCTCTGGGGCTGCCTGTACTGGGCCGTGGGAGAGCACTGGGTCGCGCTTACGCCGTGGGCCTACGTCACCGGATCGGCGATCAGCCTCGTCGTCTTCGCGCGAACGAGGAACTTCGCGTCCCTGCGGACGGCGCAGCTGCTTCTGATTCTCCTCGCACCCGCGGCTGGGACCGTCATGCTCGGCGGCGTCCGCGAGGCCAGCGGGGTGATCCTGTGGTCGCTGTTCGCGCCGCTCGGGGCGGTCGCGTTCGACCGTCCCGTACGGGCCTGGCCGTGGTTTGCGGCCTTCGTCGCCACGGTCCTGGTCGCAGTTGGTCTCTCCGAAGTCGTTCGGCCGAACGGTGCCGACCTGCCGGAGGCGTTCGTCCGGACCTTCGACGTCCTCAACGTCGTCGTCGTCTCGTTCGTCGCGATGCTGCTGCTCGTCACCTTCGCGCGAGGGCGGGACATCGCGCAGGCGCGCGTCGAGGCGCTGCTGCTGAACGTCCTTCCGGCCGACGTCGCGCAGAGGCTGCAGTCCGATCCGCACTCGATCGCCGACCACTTCGACGAGGTGAGCATCCTCTTCGCCGACGTCGTCGACTTCACGCCTCTCTCGAGCCGGCTCGACGCACGCGAGGTGGTCGGGCTCCTCGACCGGCTCTTCACGAGCTTCGACGAGCTCGTCGACCGCTACGAGGTCGAGAAGATCAAGACGATCGGCGACTGCTACATGGTCGCGGCGGGCGTTCCCAGGGAGCGGCCGGACCACGCACGTGCGCTCGCAGCGCTCGCGCTCGAGATGCGCGAGTGCGCGAAACGTCGCCTCCCCGGCCGCGACGGCCACGACCTGCGACTGCGCATCGGGATCAGCTCGGGGCCGGTCGTGGCAGGCGTGATCGGGCGCCGGCGCTTCCTCTACGACCTGTGGGGGGACACGGTGAACATGGCGAGTCGCATGGAGTCGCACGGGACGCCGGACGAGATCCAGATCACGCGCTCGACGTGGGAGCTACTGGACGACGACTTCGTGACCGAGCCGATCGGGCTCGTGAACGTCAAGGGGAAGGGCGAGATCGAGACGTGGCGGCTCGTCGGCCCACGCCGACGCGTGTCGCTAGCCGAGCGGCAGTAGCGCTCCCTCGCGCTCGAGGAGGAAGCGCTTCACGTGGAGCCCGCCGCCGAAGCCCGTGAGCGAGCCGTCCGCTCCGATCACGCGATGGCACGGCAGGACGATCGGCAGCGGGTTGCGGCCGTTGGCGGCGCCGACCGCTCGGGCCGCGTCGCTGCCGAGCCCGAGCCGGCGCGCCTGCTCGCCGTAGCTCACGGTCTGGCCGTACGGAATGGACGCGAGCGCAAGCCAGCAGCGACGTTGGAACCCGGTCCCGTGCAGGTCCAGCGGCAGGTCGAACGCGAAGAGGTCGCCGTCGAAGTACGCCTCGAGCTGACGCGCGGCATCGTCGAGGACTGTCGATCTGCCCTCTGCGCGGATCCTGCGGCCGTCGAACAGCACTGCCCGCAGGCCGGTCTCTGACGAGACGAGGCCGAGCGGCCCGATGGGACTGTCGACGATCGTTCGCGGCATCTCGTGAATCTAAACGCGCGTTCCAGGTGGCGCGTGAGATCTGCCGCGAGCCGAACCCTGCGCGACGCCGTCGTCAGCCGCCGGCGACATCGAGCACCACCTTGCCCCGCTTGCCACGCGCTGCGACGCGCTCGAACGCTTCGGGTGCGCGGTCGAGCGGAAAGGTCGAGTCGATCGCCGGAACCAGGTTCCCCGCGTCGGCAAGCCGTGCGAGCTCGACCAGCTGCTCACGGTCAGGTTCGACGACGAAGTAGGTCGCGCGCGGTGCATCCGCCGCGGTCGTGACGACCCGCTCGCCCAGCGGCAGCTCACCGCCGACCGTGTCGAACACGAGCTCGGCCGGCCCCTCCTCCACCACCTCGGCGCCGGCGTGCCGCGCCAGCTGCACTGCCAGATGGCCGACCCCGCCTGAAGCACCCGTGACGAGCACCCGCTCCCCAGGCTGGAGGCGCCCGTGCACGAACAGCCCCTGCCACGCGGCCAGCCCGCCCATCGGAAGTGCCGCCGCCTCGACGTGCGTCAGGCTTCCCGGCTTCGGCGCGAGCACCGCCGAGGGCACCGACGCGTACTCCGCGGCGACCCCGTCACGGTCGAACGGCGTCAGCGCAAAGACCTCCTCCCCCGTATCGGCAATCACCCCCGACAGCTCGTGCGAGGGGACCGCAGGCAGGCGATCCACAGGCCACTCCAGCTCGTTACGCGTAATCGCGGCCGCGTGCACATGGACGAGAACGTCGCCCTCCCCCGGGACGGGAGCGCCCCCCTCTTCGAGCCTCAGGCCATCGGGATACAGCCGGACTATGCGCACGATCCCTCCCTTTCCGGACACGAACACGACACGCACTGCAGAGGCGACAGTCTCCATACTTCGAGCCGGTATCGCTCTTGTCTGCGTTCGCAGGAGCCGGGTGCCGTGGGTTCGTCTTCACGTCCACCCTTCGACGGCACGATCTACGCCTCTCGATCAGAGACGGCTCGCCGCTCTGGTCTGCGAAGGCCCCGGCCGGGATCAACTCCTTTCCGGCCGTCACCAAGTAGATGCTGATCGTCGGCGCCGGCGCCGCGAAACGTTCGGCGCCGCGATGCAATACCGCCGCGTCGGCAAGTGGGGGCTGAAGCTGCCGGAGATCTCCCTCGGCCTCTGGCACAACTTCGGCCGCGTCGCGCCGCTCGAGCGGTCGCGCGAGATCGTCCGCCCGCGTTCGAGCTCGGGATCACGCACTTCGACCTCGCGAACAAGGTTCTCACGAGCCTGTCACTGTGGGAAGCGGCATTGCGCGTCCCGCCTTCGCCTCGATCGCAGCCACGGCGAGCCCGCCGGCGAGGGTTCTAAGTGTCCGCCGGTCGAAGCGCGGGTCCGGTGAAAACGCCTTCATCCTCAAGGCTCGAAGCTCGAGACGGCTCGCTCCAACGTGGCGGCCTGTTGGTTCCAGAGTGCGATCGGGGCCGCGGCGACCACCACCGCGCTCGATCGTGGGCCGGACACCAGGCATGCGATCTCGCGGTAGGTGGCTTTCGAGGTCGTGTAGCCGTCGATCACGCATGAGCCGAGCCCGGAGCGAAAGCTCAAGTGGCTCGCGGAGGCGATGAGGTGCACGCTTCGGTCCCCTTCGTCAAGGTTGTGCTCCGGGCGGAAGCGGCTCCAGTTCGCGAGCGTCTCGGCCTCCTGCTTCGGGGTCGCGTTGAGGTAGCCGTCAATCCGGTCGCCACCGCCGAGGAGGGCCACCGACGCCGTACCGGGGTCGGTCTTGATCGGTCTCCAACCGGGCGGGTAAGCGAGCGCGCCGCCCGAGCTGCGAGCGACGTTCCAGCCGGCGGGTGGCGAAGCCGGGTGCAGCCAGGCGAACTGGCCGGAGGGCCGGCGGTCGCTCGATTCGCCACCGCCGGCCAGGCCTACGATCAGCACAACCGCGGCGACAGTGACGGCAACCAGGCCGACAATCGCGCGGCTGCGTCCCGTCATCTCATTGGTTCCCGTCCCCGTCGGACGGCCCGCCGTTGTTGTCGGAGTCGTGGTCACCGCCGTTGTTCTGGGGAATGGGGTTGGACTGCGGCTGCGGCTGCGGCTTCAGAGCGGCCGGTGCCTGGCCCGTGACCTGGTTGCCCACCGTGAGTACGCCCTTCATCCCTGCCTCGGCATGCCCGGGCACCGTGCAGAGGTAGGGGTACTTGCCCTTCTTCTTGAACGTGACGACGAGCTTTGTCGTCTGGCCGGGTTGGATCAGCGGCGTCGTCTTGCCGAGGATGTGGAAGTCGTGCGAGACCTGGCCGATGTTCTTGAAGACGAACGTCACCTTGCCGGGCCTCTTGATCGACTTGGTCGAGAGCCTGAAGAAGAACTCGCCACCCTTGACCTGAATTGCGGTTCCACGGACGCTCCCCGGCGCAGCGTTGCCAGTCACCCCGGGGCCGGCGTTCTTGGTAGGCGGTGCCTGCGTCTTTGCACCGCCGGCGGGCGCATTCAGCGAGTAGGCGACGATCTGGTATTGCGGGTGCTTGAGGTTTCCCGGAGCACCTGCGCCGACGATCAGCATGTTCTTGGTGACGGCCGGGAAGGAGTTGATGCCGGCGGGAGCCTTTATCGTCCGGAGCGTCTTGCCGGTCTGCGTGTCGAAGGCGTAGATCGTGCCGGCGTAGGTGCTGGTGAAGACGACGTCGTTGGCGACGGTGGCCGCACCGAAATTCTCTGACGGCAGCTTGTTCTGCCAGAGCACCTTGCCGGTGCCGGCGTCGATCGCGGTGAGGCCGCCCGTGCCCGTCTTGAAGTTGCCGATACCACCCGCGATGCCGGTTGCGCTCCCGCGTGTGGGGAAGTTGAGCCAGGGGACGAAGAGGCGGTTGGCGGCGAACGCCATCGGCGTCTCGACCCCGCCGAAGATGCCGGGAAAGACGTCGATGGGCTTGCGCGGCAGCAGCCCGGTGTCGTTCTGGTGCTTGCCGACGGAGCGCGTCCAGAGATGCTGTCCGTTGTCGGCGCGGAACGCGTACGCCTTGCCCATCTTCCCGGCGACGAGCTCGACCTCGGTCTGGACGCCCTTGATCGGGACCGTCGCAGTGATCGCGTCCACCTGCAGGTCGTAATCGCGCAAGTCGTGCGGGATTACCTGGCGAAACCAGAGCAGCTTCCCCGTCTGGCCGTTGAGGGCGACGATCGAGTCCGTGTAGAGATTTGGGCCGGGGCGACTCGATCCGTTCGGGAACTTCGGAGTTCCGTACAGCGGCGCCGGATTGGCGACGGACAGGAAGACGCGGCCCTGGCTGTCGACGGTGGGCGGGTACCAGAGGCCGCCGCCGCTGTTGACCTTCGGGTTGCCAAAGAGCTTGGCGCCGCCCTTGACGGTCTGGAAGCTCCAGATGGTCTTCCCGGTCTTGACGTTGAGGGAGTAGACGGTGCCGAAGGCGCCGCCCTGGTAGAAGTTGTTCGAGCTGCCCGGGATGGTGGAGATCAGCACCTTGCCGTCGTACAGCTGCGGCGCCATGTCGATGCCCTCTTTCTTGTTGCCGATCAGCTTGTGCATCCAGACTTGCTTGCCGTTCTTCGGGTTGAGGGCGAAGGCCGAGTTCTCCGTCGCGCCGAAGAGCAGCCCGTAGCCGAGTGCGAGGCCGTTCGGTCCGCCGCTCGGCGTCGGCGACTTGTACAGGTGCTTCCACATCACCGCGCCGGTCTGCTGGTTCAGCGCGTAGACGTTCGAGTCGGGATCCTCGATGTAGACGATGCCGTTGAGGACGATCGGGTTCGACGCGTACGCCCCGAACTGACCGATGTACGGCAGCTTGAACCTCCATAGGGGCTTCAGCTTCGAGACGTTCGTCGCGTTGATGTTGGTCGCCGAGGTGTTCCGCGCGTTCGAGAGGTCGTAGTTGTGGGCGGGCCAGCCGCCGGCGTTGGCGGCCCATTCGGGCGGCGGGTTGCCGACAGAAGCGGCGTGGCTTGCCGGAGCGGAGGCGCTCTTTGACGACGAGGCTCCGCTGGACGAGCTTCCGCCACAGGCGCTGAGGGCGACGGCTGCCGCGACTGTGCCCGCCAAGGCAAGCGCAACCTTTGCGCGGCCGCCCGTTCGGACCTTGTTCGTGAACGACATTGTGTGTGCTCCCTTCGAGCTCAGGTACGTCCGAAGACGATCGCGGTCGCAGTGCAGCGCGACATCGCGGTCTCCCGGCGTTGTGCGTTGCGGGTGGCCCCCGTCGTCGAGTTCCTGCTGGCCGGTACCGGAGTTGGGCGCTGGCCGTGCCAGAGGTACGCCTTGCCATGCCCGATCGTGGAACTTCACCAATTCGCCGAGGGCCGGACGGCGCTTTCACGATCCTGCTCGCCGCGACCGCCGAAAGACCTGCCCGAGGCGGGCGGCGGCGCCGGGGACAGGGGCGCCGGCCGCAGCGGCGCCCCTCTGCGTCAGACTCCTGTGACCGGCACCGTCGAGTTACGGCCGCCGCCGGCTGAGGACGACTGCGTGACCAGCCCGAGCGCCAGGGCTAGGGCGACGGCGAGAATCCACTTCTGCCTCATCTCAGTCCTCCTCCCAGCTGAACGTCAGTCGTCGTCGTCGTCGTCTCGCCCATGACCGTGGCGGGCCGCGTCTGCGGCCTTTGCCAGCCCCGTGAGGGCGGCGAAGAACTCTGGTGATTGTCCGATGAAGAGTCCGTTGGCCGTGAGGGCGTTGGCGGCCGCCATGGCCGCGCCGCGGGTCTCAGTCGGGCGGATGATCGAGACAATCGGGAACTTGCGATCGAGGAAGATCGTGGGCTCGGGCATGATCAGATTGGTCTGCGTCAACTCGCCGTCGGCGTTGAGGTCGGGGAACACCAAACCGTTCGTGGGATCGGTGAGGGGAGGCGCGTTGCCGGCCTTGTCCTGCCAGGTCTGGAAGTGCATCGCCTCGGTCGGGCCGATGCTGAGCAGGATGCGCAGCACCTCGGGATGGGTGACCCGCTGCGCGAGCTGGGCGTAGAGGCTCGTCCCGCCCTGCTCGATGAAGCAGAAGTGGAAGCCGGCCGTATTCGCGATCGCCTGCAGATGGTCGGCCGGGCTGAGGTCGGCGTCGCTACGGGGAATGGCCGGAAACTGCCCGGCTCCGAGCCCCGGGACGGCTTGCGGCAGGACGTCGCCGAAGTCCGGATTCTGCGAGTCGCTGCGGTAGCGCGTCCAGAAGCTCGTGTCGACGGTCAGCTGCATCAGGTTCGTCAGCCGCCCGATCTGCTGCGCGCCGGTCGCCTGGCTGCTGGGCAGGGTGCGGAACTTGTCCAGGTTGACCGGCTGCTTGCCGTGCGCCTTCAGGTAGGCGTTGATGAAGGCGGCGTGGCTGATCTCGTCGTCGGTGTTGTCGTGGATGTACTGGTTCATGTCCTCGTCCAGCACCTCGACCGCCTCGGTGTAGTCCGGATTGCCGGTCCCGCCGGGCACCTCGCCGTCCTGGATACCGGCGAGCTCGTTGTATTGCTGCCAGAGATCGGTCTCGATGATCTCGGCCGCAGCCAGGAAGCGGAGAATCGCCGCGTCGCCTTTGGTGAGGCCGCCGCCCGCGAACGCTTGGGGCGGATTGGCCAACAGCCGCCCCGCACCGAGGGTTCCTGCTCCGACCGCGGCTCCCTTGAGCAAGAAGGAACGCCGGCTGGTCAGATGCTCCGACTGTTCGTTCGTCTCCATGAGCTCCTCCTTCCGAATTCCACATCGGCTCCTTGCCGTTGCGTGTGAGCAGACCGGTCAGGCCGCGATGGACTCCCCTACCAGCCCCCTGCGGCTGAAGATCGCCTCAGCGCAGAAGTCGCACACGGTGGAGTGGAGCCGCGGCGGAGCCTCGAGGTCCCAGGAGCGAGTCTTCCTGATGACGTGCTCTGCCTCGATCCACTCCGAGCCCCGGCGCACGCGGAGGCACAGGGGACACGTAATCAAGTCACGATCCGCGTTCATGGCGAAGTCCTTCCTGGCCGGTGTGCTTGATCCGGGAGAGAGTCGCTTTCGAGCGCCTCCGCGTCTTCCCGGCTACCGGCCACTGACCACACCAGTTGACGGGAAGTCGCGTCTACCTGCTAGCTGGAACGGACCGTTCCCAGCTAGCCGGTGCTCCAGTGGGGCGGCCCCGTTTCGGAGGGCGGGCAGGAATCGGTGCCGGCGACCCGAACGGCGTCATGTGTTTGGGCGGCTCACGCGCTTTGCCGGCGTCGCTGGTAACGGCAATCTCGAGCTCTACCTGCGGCTCGTACGCGAGAGAGTGCTGCCGGTGGTTCGAGCAATGCCCGGCTTTAGCGGCTACCTCGCCCTGAGCGACGGCGACCGAGGCGAAGTGGTGGTGCTGACGCTTTGGGCAAGCGAGCAGCAGATGCGGGCAAGCGAAGAGACAACGGTGCAGCTTCGAAGCCAGGCCGCCGACAAGGTCGGGGCGACCGTGCTGTCGGTCGAGCGGTTTTGTGTAGCCATCAGTGAGCTCGACGTCGCGAACGCCTGAGCGAGCGGCACCTCGCTCGACATCCAGCTCCCGCTCGGCTGACGTCTTTCGCTGATCGCGGCCCTGTTCGGGCTAGCCGGTAGTGGAGTGGGGCGGTGGCGGTGATGCCGAGCCGCCACGAGGTCGCCACCCTTGGGTGGACAGACAACTTGCGGCTTGGCTTCACGAGGAGGAATCACGGTGAACATCACGACGATCGGCAGGGGAACGATTGGCGGCGGGCTGGCTCGAATCTGGGAGCAAGCCGGGCACAAGGTCACACTGCTCGGGCACAACGGCGGTGACGCCTCCGACGCGGACGCAGTTCTCGTCGCGGTGCCGTCCGGCTCGATCTCGGACGCGCTAGACGGCGTGACGGGTCTCGACGTCAAGGTCGCGATCGACGCGACGAACGCATTCACCGGACGCAACGAGCAGTACGAGTCGCTCGCTCACGAGGTCAAGGCACACACCAAGGGCCCCGTCGCGAAGGCCTTCAATGCGAACGTCGGGGCCCTCTTCGATCAGATCGGCGGACAGCGTGTCCGGCCCGGCTGCCTGTATGCGGCTGACGACGAGGCGCGCGACGTCACGCAGCAGCTGATTCGCGACGCCGGCTACGAGCCCGAGAACATCGGTGGGCTGGAGAACGCACGGGCGTTGGAGGACTTCGTTCCCGGCGTGTTCGTGAAGCTCGCGCCGGTCTTCTACCGGTTCGCCGCTCCCGGCGAGCTCTAGCTCGTCCTGGGTGACCGCGACTTCATGAGTAGCCAAGCCTCGACGACCGCGCCGGATCCAAGACGCTGGCAGGCGCTCGCAGTACTCGGCATCGCGTACCTGATGGTCGTCCTGGACGTGTCGATCGTCAACGTAGCGCTGCCGTCGATCCAGAAGAGCCTCCACTTCTCGTCGTCGAGCCTCGAGTGGATCGTCAGCGCATATGCGCTCACGTTCGGCGGCTTCCTGTTGCTGGGCGGGCGCTCGGGTGACCTGCTCGGCCGGCGCCGCGTCTTCATGGCCGGGCTCGTCCTCTTCTCCGCCTTCTCGCTCCTCTCCGGCCTTGCGGGCTCACCGGCCATGCTGATCGCGACGCGAGCGCTTCAAGGCGCCGCCGGCGCTGTCCTCTCGCCGTCTGTCTTCTCGATCGTGTCGGTCACGTTCGAGGAGGGGTCGGAGCGCAACACGGCGCTCGGAGTCCTCGGAGCGATAGCCGGCTCAGGAGCCGCGATCGGCCTGCTGCTCGGCGGAGTGCTGACAGAGTTCGTGGGCTGGGAGTGGATCTTCTTCGTCAACGTTCCAATCGGCCTCGGCGTGTTGCTGATCGTTCCGAGGGTCGTGCGCGAAAGTCGTGCTCCCGAGCTGGTGCGGCACTTCGACGTTGCCGGTGCAGTGACGGTGACCGGGGGGCTGATGCTGTTGGTCTATGGGCTCACACGGGCTCCCACCGTTGGTTGGACCTCCGCCGAGACGATTGCATCGTTCGCCGGCTTCGCCGTGCTGATCGCAGCTGCCATCGTCATCGAGCAGCGCTCTCGCTCGCCGCTCGTCGATCTGAGGATCTTCCGGCGAACGCTGACCGCCGCGAATCTGATCGGTTTGCTTCTCGGGACGATTCTCTTCGGGATGTTCTTCCTGCTCTCGCTGTACCAGCAAGACGTGCTCGGCTTTTCGCCGCTCAGGACCGGCGTCGGCAATCTCGCGATCGCGCTTACCGTCATCGCCGCATCGACGCTCTCCCAGGCGCTCGTCACGCGGGTAGGAGTGAAGCCGGTGCTGATGGTCGGCCTCGCGTTTCTCGGCGGGGGTCTCGGCTACTTCACGCAGCTCCCGGTCAACGGCTCGTACTTCTGGGACCTCTTTCCGGGCTTTCTGTTGATCGGCGTCGGCCTCGGGTTCGCCTTCGTCCCCGTGTCCATTGCTGCACTCAGCGGCGTCACGAGCAGGGAGGCTGGCCTGGCGTCGGGACTGATCACCACGAGCCAGCAGATCGGCGGCGGGATCGGGCTGGCGATCCTGACCACGGTCTCGACGACGCGGACGAACAACCTGCTTGCGAGCGGCGTTGCGAGACCAACCGCGCTCACTGACGGCTTCAAGCTGGCCTTCTGGGTCGGCGTCGGCTTCGCCGCGATCGCCGTGGCCGCGGCGCTCGTCGCGCTCAAGCGCGAGGATTTGACGCCTCAGGCTGAACCCGGCGAGTCGCCCCGAGAGGAAGCGGACGACGAGCAGGTCGCTGCCTGAGCGTGTGTATGGCGCCGAAGGCGTCCGCGCCCTGGCCGTTCCGGATAACCACCAACGGGGAAGTCGTACAAGCCGCCACGACGGTTGGGCGCCAGCCGTGAAGACATCGCGGATCCGATGCCGAAGCGGGGTGCGGTAGCGCCGCCTGCCTGGCGCTCGCCTACCGGGATTCCGATCGCGACGAGACGGAGGACGGCACGAGGCCGAAGCAGGCTGCGTAGTCCTGTTCGGGACGGACGCGCCGAAACTGAGGCTAAGCGACACCGAGGTGCCGCGGATCGGCCTCGCGACGAGCTTCGCAGGCGCATGGGAGGCGATCGCCTAAGCCATGCAGGAGCTAATCGGCCGCGGCCGCGGATTGACTAGCGCTCGGACTCGTCGACCGGCAGCTCGGCGAGCAGCGAGGTCCCGGCACCCGGTGGGCTCACGAGCGAGATCCTGCCGCCGATCGCCTCGGCCCGGTCTTTCAGGCCGAGCAGCCCCGAGCCAAGGGCCGGGTCGGCGCCGCCCAGCCCGTCGTCGCCGACGGCGACGCGAAGCACGCCGTCCCGCACCCCAACCTCGACG
>JBKPHO010000391.1:0-8854 GCA_046729915.1 Actinomycetota bacterium
ATCGCGATCGCCGCCATCGCGCTCGCCGCCGTCGGCGCTGGTATCGGCAGCTACGCCGCGTCGGGCAGCGACAACACGACGACAGTGGTCACCCAGGCGGCGCAGGCGGCGTCGAGCACGTCGAGGCCGGCCACGGCGACCACGAGCGAGCTCAGCATCCACGAGATCTACCGGCGCACCTACCAGGGTGTCGTCGAGATCACGAGCAACGAGACGGGCGCGCAGCAGAAGGGCGAGGTGCAGGGCTCGGGCTTCGTCTACGACACCGGCGGTCACATCGTCACGAACTTCCACGTCGTCCAGGGCACCACCGGGACGAAGGTCGCCTTCGCCGACAACTCCACGTTCCCGGCGACGGTCGTCGCGCACGACTCGTCCACCGACCTCGCGGTCCTGAAGGTCGACGCGCCCGCGAGCAAGTTGCACCCGCTCACGCTCGGCGACTCCGCCAAGATGGAGATCGGGGACGCGGTCGTAGCGATCGGCAGCCCGTTCAGCCTGCCTGAGACGGTCACGAACGGGATCGTCAGCGCCCTCAACCGCACGATCAGCTCTGACAACGCTTACGCGATCTCGGGCGCGATCCAGACGGACGCCGCCATCAACCACGGCAACTCCGGAGGCCCGCTCCTGAACATGAGCGGCCGGGTAATCGGCGTCAACAGCCAGATCGAGAGCGACGGCGGCGGCAGCGACGGGGTCGGGTTCGCGATTTCATCAGACACCGTCCGCTCCGTCGTGACGCAGCTGCTCAGCACCGGGAAGGTCCAGCACGCCTACCTCGGCATCGCGCTCGAGTCGCCGGCGAACGGCAACGGCGCGCGGGTCGCGAGTGTCAAAGGCGGGTCGCCCGGAGCGAAGGCGGGGCTGAAGGCCGGCGACGTGATCACGGCGTTCGACGGCCACCCGGTCGTGAGCCCGAACGCCCTCATCGGCGCCGTCAACGCGAAGAAGCCCGCCGACCAGGTGACGATCACGTACGAGCGGAGCGGGCACTCGAACACCGCGCAGCTCACACTCGGAAGCCGTCCGTAGGTTCGGCCGGTCGCCCTCCGCCGCTGTGCCCGTTCTGGGTTGGCTCGTTTGTGCGCTCGGCGTGGGGTTGTCGCCGTCGCCGCGATCGCCGCGGCACTGGGCGTGCAAGCGCCGATGGCGGCCGCTCTCGTCATCGTTCCGGCACTCGGTCGCCGCGTTCGCCCCGGTCACCCCGGCCGGGATTGACGTGACGAGCGGAGCCGTTGCGCTCGTCCTGCACGAGCGCGGGGCCGATACGTCGACGGCGCTGGCCGCCGGCATCGCCCTGAACGCGGTCGAGACCGCAGCGGGCCTGGCGCTCGGAATCGCGAGCGGGCTCCTACTCGCGTTCCCTTCGCCCGCCGCGCGGCGGTGGACGCTGATGTCCGCGGGCGCTTGCTTGAGCGCCGTCTTCCTCGGCGTGGGCAACTTCGTGGAGCTCGCGTGAGCTCAAGACCTGTCGACCGCCTCTAGCTCGAGCGGCAATTCGGCCGTGAGGTGCGTTCCCTCCCCTCGCCGACTCTCGACACGGATTGACCCGCCCAGCGCCTCGACGCGGTCCGTCAGACCCATGAGGCCCGAGCCGCGCAGGGGATCGGCGCCGCCGATGCCGTCGTCCCGAATGGACAGGAGCAGGCTGCCGTTGCTCCGCCCCAGCGAAACGTCGATCCGCGACGCTCGTCCGTGCTTCACGGCGTTGGCCAGGGCCTCGGACACGACGTAGTAGGCCGCGACCTCGACCGGCTCGGGGAGCCGCGTCTGCAGATTGACCTCGAGCTGTACGGGAATCGCTGCGCGGCGGGCGAGCGTTTGCAAGGCGGGGCCAAGACCGCCCTGGGAAAGGATGGCGGGATGGATCCCACGCGAGAGCTCCTGCAGTTCCACGACTGCGTCCGCCAGTCCCTTCGCGACGCCGGCCATCTCCATTCGAAGGTCGTCCCTGTCGGGAGGGACATTCGCTTCCGCGGAGCGCACCGCGAACCCGAGCGAGACCAATCGCTGCTGGGTACCGTCGTGGAGGTCGCGCTCGATCCGGCGGCGAGCCTCGTCCGACGCGGCGACGATCCGCCGGCGCGACGCTGCGAGCTCTGACTTGCCTTCCGCATTCGCGATCGCCGTCGCGACGAGCCCGGTGAACTTCTCCAGGCGTTCTTCGGTGTCGTGCGGAAGGGGTCTGTCGGAGGACGAGACGCTCATTGCGCCCCAAGAACGCCCCTCGACGATGATCGGGGCCGCAACCGTCGAGACCAGGCCCAGGCGACCCCCGGCTGCCCCTGGCGGGCCGCCGAGTGACGACCAGTCCCGCGCGTTCATGCGCGCCGAGCGCCCGGTCCGACACACCCTGGCCGAAGCCAAGCGACCGTCGGTGACGTCCCACCGTGTTCCAACCGGGATCGTCCCCCGCTCGCCCTTCGACACGCCGACGAAGACGAGGGCTCGCCCGTCGTCGTCGAACCTGACCACCGTCGCGGCATCTGTCTCGAACAGGCGGGCGACCTCGTCGCTGACGGCGGAAAAAAGTTCCATAGGGCGGACGCCCTGCGCCACCAGTGTCGCAACGCGCCGCAGCGCCGCCTGCTCGTCGGCGAGCCGCCCGAGCTCGGCTGTCCGCTCCGCCACCTTCACCTCGAGGTCATTGCGAGCTCGGCGGAGCTCTTCTTCCGCACGTTTCCGCTCGTGGACGAGGCGGGCGCTTTGGAATGCGGCGGCCGCGTGATTCGCAGCGAGGGACAGCAGCAGCTCGTCCATCGGCGTGGGAAAGTCGCTGCGCTCGGAGGCGGCCGCGACCACGCCTCCCTCGCCGTTGACGCCGACCGAGACGGCGAAGCCGCGCCGCTGGTCCGAGTCGCCGACGTCGGGAACGATCTCCTTGCGCGGAAGCGGCGCGTTAGCGGCGAGGTGCCCTTGCAGCCATTCCGGAAAGCCCGTCCACGTGTTCCCACGCGTGACCTCGACTGCCGCGGCGCCACCGGGATCGCTCAGGCGTACGAACGCAAAGTCGAGCCGCAGCAACTCCATCAGCATGTCGGCGAGCCCGGCCGCGACCACAGGCGGGTCGCTTCCGATCCATGCGGCCGGGATCGCCGAGAGCGCGACAAGATCCCTCAGCACCACCCGGAGGCGGTGGACTTCGACGTCGCTCTCGACGTGCACCTATTGCGGAGGCGGTGCGCCTACGCTCGCAGGACGCTGCTCCCCTAGCTCGAGGAGAAACTCCTCCGGGTCGACGTAGAACGGATTCTCGTGCAGCAACCCGCCGACGATCACCACCGGATGGGTGCGCAGGGCGTACATCACTGTCTTCGCGCCGAACTTCGACAGATCGTAGGCGCAGATCACGAGGTCGTCGTACTTGGGGACGACGTAGTTGACCCGCGTCTCGAACTCGATCATGTCGTCGATGCCCGGCAGGTCGACTAGCGCCCATTCCATCTGCGCCAGGAATCTCGTCTTCGGATATCCGGATGCGGGCCCGGAGCGGAGGACGTCCTCAAACCCCGCAAGCCAGGTGTCCTGGTCGAACCGCTCACCGTGGAGCGGCCCGTCCTCCCACGGGTGGACCTCGAGCTGGCCCGACGCCATGGCCTCGTCCACGTCGATGCCTGCGTCAGCGAGCCGTTCGAGATGGTCTTCGCGTCGCTCGGGATCGACGAGATGGAACTCCTTGTCCCCGTTCTCGAAGCCGTCCGTGAAGAAGGAGCGAAGGACGCGGTAATGCTCCTCCATGCCGTTGAAGAACGCGCAGATGTGGCGATTCACACCCTCGAGGGCGTTCGGGGCAATCTGCAGCGATGTGCTGCTGCCTTCCATACCTCACCTCCCGGCCGGAGAACGACGGGTGCAAACGAGCAGAGCGTTGGATCCCCTGGGTGCATCCGCCGGCTCCTCTTGCGAGTCCCGAAGAGCCGCCAGGATGCGAAATCTTCGATGGCCGAGCGTTGGAGTTGTCCCGGCTCTGCATGGCGGCTCGATTCTGTGTGGACCGAGCCAAGCAGGCTACCCACAAGTCCCGGAACGGTCAACGCGCGCATGAAGTGGCGCGGGCTTGTCGGCGGCCCTCTACGGATCCTTCATGACCCCGACGTCGCGCGGCTACTCGATCGCCTGCTCCGAGATGGCCGATCGACGTGAGGTGGCCGTCAATACCGGGAGCCGCCACAGCGATAGCCAGCCGTAGTGCGCTGAGATCTCCGTATCCAGCGCGGGAGAGCCTGACGCCCTCCGTGAGCCGGCCGGCCACTGATAGGCCGGCTCGGCTCCCGACGAGCTGATCGCTGGCCCTGTCGGCCCTTGTCCTGTCCCGGAGGGCCCGGGGATTTTATGAGACTCGCGAGTACCGAAACTGTGATACGGTACATCCGGTACTCGTCAGTTCCAGAAAGGAGAACGAATTTTGCAGGGCGGCGCTGCAACGGAACGCCGGCCCGGGAGGCCGCGGGATGCGCGTGCCGATCGCGCGATTCTCGAGGCGACGCGCGAGCTGATCGCCGAAGTCGGCGTCTACGGGTTCCGGACGGACGACGTCGCCGCGCGCGCCGGCGTCGGCAAGGGCGCGATCTACCGCCGCTACCGCTCGAAGGACGAGCTGGTGACGGCGGCGGTCGCCGCGCTCGTGGATAAGGAGATCGCGGTCCCGGATACCGGTTCGACCCGTACGGACCTGCTCGTCCTGATGCGGGAAGCGGTCGCGCTCTACCGCGCCTCGGCCGCCGGGCGGCTGATGCCGAACCTGATCGGGGCCATGGCCGAGAAGCCGGACTTGGCACGCGCGGTCCGCGACGGATTCCTGGCCAGCCGACGCGGCGCGTTGAGCGAGGTGCTTCGGCGCGGCGTCGAGCGCCGCGACCTGCGTCCCGATCTCGACCTCGAGCTGGCGCTCGACGTGCTCGGCGGGCCGCTCTTCTACCGGTTGCTCGTCACCGGCGGCCCACTCGACGAGCAGCTCGCCGAAGGCGTCGCCGACCTGATCCTGCGCGGCTTCGCACCAGACCGGCCACGCGGTACGAGACCCCGAAAGGGACGAAGGGAGAGAACACAGTGAGGATCCGCGCAATCCAAGGCGGAGCCGTCGCCCTTACAAGAGCCAGGCGCGAGGGCGTCGGACGCGGCACGCGCCGGGTCGGCCCTTGGGTTCGCGGCCTGATCACGACACGCGCCCTGGCGGGCATTGAACAGGACACTCGCTCAGGCGGCGTTCCTCTCCGGGCCGCTGCTGCTCGTCTGGGTGACCGGGGCCGGCGTTTCCGTCGGCCGGAGAAGCCGGTCGGACAAGGCGGCCATGACGACAGCACGAGAGGAGAAGACACGATGAAGATCCACGCAATCCAGACCGGAACGGTCGCCGTCACCAGAGCGTGGCGCGAGGGCGTCGGCCACGGCAAGCGGCGTCTACTGAACACGATTCGCGACCGCGAGTGGACGGAGCCGCTGCCGATCTACGCCTTCGCGATCGAGCACCCGGAAGGCGTGATCGTCGTCGACACCGGCGAGACTGCCCGCGCCTCCCAGCCCGGCTACTTCCCAAGCTGGCATCCGGGCGTCCGCGCTTTCCGCGAATGGGTCGAGCCCGAGCAGGAGATCGGCCCCCAGCTCGGGCGACTCGGCATCAGCCCGGGCGATATCCGCTGGCTGGTGATGACCCACCTGCACACCGACCACGCGGGCGGCCTGCATCACTTCCCCGAGACCGACATCCTCGTCACGCGCTCCGAGCTCGAGTTCGCATCGGGCCTGGGCGGCCGCCTGCGCGGCTACGTCGCGAACACGCACTGGCCGGCCTGGTTCATGCCGACCCTGCTCGAGCTCGAGCCGGAGCCGCAAGGGCCGTTTCCGCAGAGCCTGCGCCTGACAGATGCGGGCGACGTCACGCTCGTCCCGGTCCCCGGCCACACCCCCGGCCAGATCGGTGTGCTCGTCGACGAGGGCGACCAGACCGTCTTCCTCGCCGGCGACAGCTCCTACACCCAGGACCTGATGCTGCGCGGGAAGGTCGACGGCGTCGGCTCCGACGACGGGGCGGAACGGCTCACCCACGAGCGGATCCGCGCCTTCGCCGCGGCCAACCCGACCGTCTACCTGGTCGCGCACGATCCAGAGACCGGGGCTCGGCTCGCCGAGCGACAGCTCGTGCACCCGACCGCGGTGAAGGTGGCGGCATGAGCTGACGGCCGGCGGAGGCCACCAGAAACCCGGCCCCCGAAGCCGCCTGTCTCCCGGCTTACGCCGAGCAGTCTCACCTGCGACCCTGGTCCGGGTCCGGCCGACCGTCCCCGGATTGGCCAACGGACGACTATTCAGAGAAGGAGATCATGATGAGCGAGCTTCCTGTTCGAACCGATGTGCTGGTGGTCGGTGCGGGGCCCGTGGGGTTGGCGGTTGCAGCCTCGTTGGCCGGGCATGGCCATGAGGTCACGGTGGTCGACCGGCAGGCTGCAGGGGCGAATACCTCACGCGCCGCTGTCGTGCACGCGCGGACCCTCGAGATGCTCGAGCGGATCGGCGTCTCGAAGCGACTGGCGGGGCTCGGTATCCAGGCTCGGCAGTTCAGTATCCGGGATGGCGATCGCGAGCTCGTGCCGGTCCGGTTCGACCGGCTCCCGACGGAGTATCCGTACACGCTGATGGTCCCGCAGAACGTCACCGAGCAGGTCCTGCTCGACCGCCTCGAGGAACTCGGCGGCAGGGTCCACCGCCCGCACCTTGCCACCGGCCTGCGCCAGACCGCCGACGGTGCCGAGGTCACGCTGGATGGCGGCGACGCGATCAAGGCCCGGTACGTGGTTGCGGCCGACGGCATGAACAGCACGATCCGTGACCTGGCCGGGCTCGGGTCCGACGGCAACGGCGCGCTGCCGCTGTCCTTCGCGCTGGCTGACGTCCGGGTGGAGGGTGGCTTGCCGGCTGACCAGGTCCTGCTGTTTTTCTCCAGACCCGGCATGTTGGTCGTGGCGCCGCTGCCGGACGGTTCGTTCCGGCTCGTTGCCGAAGTCGACGATGCGCCGGAGCAGCCGGACGTCCCCTATGCGCAGCAACTGCTCAACACACGGGGGCCGCGCCGTACGACGGCGAGGGTGACTGAGGTCATCTGGGGATCCAGGTTCCGGATTCACGAGCGGGTGGCGGACCACTACCGGGCCGGGCGGGTGCTGCTCGCCGGCGATGCCGCACATACGCACAGCCCTGCAGGCGGGCAGGGCATGAACCTCGGCCTGCGTGATGCGGTGACTCTCGGGGATGCGCTCTCGGTCGCGCTGCGGGAAGGTCGCGAGGAAAAGCTCGACGAGTATGCGACCTCCAGTCGAGCCGAAGCCATGCACGTGGTCGCACTTGCGCACCGGCTCACCCGACTGGCCACTGCCCCGCCGGCCGTTCGCCCGCTGCGCAACGTGGCGCTACGCCTGCTCGCATTGGTGCCGGCCGTCCGCCGCGGGCTGGCCCAGCAACTCTCCGCCATCGGCCGCCGCTGAGGCAGGCGGCGGAGCAGTCTGTCAGGAACGTCGACGCGGTTATCGCGGCGGCGCGCCGGGAGCCGTTATGCCCCGGCGCGCACGCCGCCGCTCAGCAGGTCTGGTTGTCGAGCGTGACCGAGCTGATCGGAGAGCGGTTGCCGGCGCTGTCGACCGCCTGGACGCTGAATGTGTTCGACGTCTGCGTGCCGTACGTGATCCAGCGGTCGATGCCGATCTGGGCCCCGTCGAAGGCGCCGTTCACGTACACCTCGTAAAGGATCGCGTACTGCGGGTCGACGTCGTCGACGGACTCGTCCCAGAAGAGCCACGTCTCGCAACCGTCGATGTCGAACGCCGCAAGGTTGCCCGGCGCCGTCGGGCCAGTCGTGTCGGTGGTCGGCTGCGTGGTCGCCGTCACCGCCGCGCTCGGCGCCGACGCGTTCCCCGACGGGTCGACGGCGACGACCGTGAACGAGTAGGTCGTCGCGGCGGCGAGCCGCAGCACCGTCACCGCCCGCTCACCCGTCCAATGGGCGTTCACGAGGGCGCCGTTTGCGAAGACGCGGTAGGTGCAGCAGGTGGAGTCGTCGTCGGCCACCGGGCCCCACGCGAGGCCGACGGTGGACGAAGTCGTGCCGGTCACGGAGACGACCGGCGCTGCCGGCGGCGTGGTGTCGACCGGCAGCGTGACCGTCACCGTGTTGCTCTTCTTGGACTCCCGGCCCTTCGCGTCGCCCGCCCACATGACGAACGCGTACGTCCCGCCGGGGACCATGTCGCGTGTCCAGGTGTAGCTCGTCTGCGTCTGCGGCACGCCGACCCGGTAGCCGAAGCTTGCCTGGATCACGTACGTGAAGCTGCCGGGGTTCATCGCCGGGTCCCAAGCCAGAGGGACACTGTGCGGTGTCGTCGCGGCGACGCGCAGGTTCGTCGGGCCGGCGAGCGGGCCGCGGGTCTGGCCAGGCGCGGCAGAGGGCGCCGCGAGCAGCATCGCGGCGAACGCGGCTGCGGCGCAGACGGCGCGGCGAGCGAAAGGAAGGCGGGTCATTCCGTTCCTCCGATCGTGACGGCGCATGCACGCCGATTGCGGTATCACGCTTGTACGGGCGGCGGACGCGACCGGATCTACGAGCCGGACCGACTCTTCTCCGGCGCGACTGGTGTCATGAGTGGTGTGGGACGAATTGGACGTGCGCCGCGGTCGAACGCGGCGATGTCGACTCCGCGACAGGAAAGGAGAGAAGGCACATGGCCCAGCACAGCACAGGAACGCGTGAGGAGTGGCTGACGGCCCGGCTCGAGCTGCTCGACGCGGAGAAGGAGTTGACGAGGCGCAGCGACGAGCTGGCGCGGCGACGGCAGGAGCTGCCGTGGGTCCGGATCGACAAGGA
>JBKPHO010000392.1:0-4803 GCA_046729915.1 Actinomycetota bacterium
CATCTATCTCGACGTCGAGATACTTTAGCCCAAGAAGAGGAGGCGACGTGTACGACCAGCACATCCGCACACAGCTCGCCAGGGAGCGGGCCGCAGACCTCAGGCGCTACTGGCCGGTCGACGAGCGGGAGCACCGCTTCCGCAGGGCGCTGGCAACCGGGTTGATTCGAGCGGGCAAGAGGCTCGCGCCCGAGCCGACGCACCCCCGTCCCGAGCTCAGCCCTCGCGCGTGAGCCTGGGCGCGGAGATCAGTCGGCGTGCATCCCGCCGACGAGGGTGATGAAGCCGGTGCCGCTCTCGGACCTGATCCGCGGAAAGAAGCCACGCCCTCGCCGCACGATCCTCGATGTCCAGCTCGTGGTGCGCACGAGTTGCGGCTCCCACTGAGCGGCGCGCGGCGAGCTAGGTCTCGCGCATGAAGCCCTGGCGTGCTGCGCTGACAAGAGCCACGGCTTCGGGGAAGAGCACGCGCATCGAGTCGCGGAGAGCGATCGCTTGCTCGTCGGCGCCACCCGTGGCCTGAACCTGCTGTAGGGCAGCCGCCGTGAGCTCCACGGCCGTGTTCAGGGTCAGCGTTGCGAACTGCTCGCGCTGCGCTTCCTGCACTGACTCCGCCTGCTGCTCGGCGAACTCGCGCAGACTCCGCATCAGGTCTTCCGGGTCGCCGCCAAAGGGGAAACCACCTTCCATGACCCCAGCCTAGCTAAGGGGCCGTTTGTACCCGCGTTCCACGTCGCGGACGAGCTCCTCGATCGTCTCCGTGGCTCCTTTCACGGCGGCCGCGAGCTCAGGCCCGCCGTTTGCGCCTAGCTCGTCGAGCAGCGCGGGGCTCGCGACGCGCGGCGCGATCGGCTCGATCCCGGCCGCGTCCTCGGCGACCTCGCAGAGGGCGGCGATCGAGACCGCGTCGTGCACGAGCGCGCGCTCCTCGACGGCGACACCGGTCGCGTCGAGCACGAGCCAGCCGGTCGGCTCTTCGTTCCCGTACGCGCAGACGTAGAGGCGCAGCCCGCTCGCAGGCTCGGTCGGGACGATGCCCGTCACGTCCTCGCCGGGCACCGCGAAGCTGCCGGCTGCCTCCGCGATTCGCCTCAGGTCGCGATCGAGCGCCATCCAACGAGCTTAGACTCACGCGGGTGAGCGCGACCCCGACCGAGCTCGCGCGCGGCCTCTTCGCGCCTCTCGGGCCGACGTACGACCGGTACGCGCGCGTGCTCTCCTTAGGCCAGGACCCGCGCTGGCGGCGGTTTCTCGTCTCCCGCCTCGCGAGCGTGGGCCCGGATGACGTCGTCCTCGACGTCGCCACCGGCACGGCGGCGGTCGCCCTCGAGCTCGTGCGGCAGCGAGGCTGCTCGGTCGTCGGGGTCGACCAGAGCCCGGAGATGCTGGCCGAGGCGCGGCGCCGGCTCCTGCTCGCGGCCGAGACGCGCCGCATCAGGCTCGTGGAGGCGGGCGCGGAGCACTTGCCCTTCGAGGACGCGTCCTTCGACGGCCTCACCGCCGCCTACGTGCTGCGCTACCTCGACGACCTTCCGGCCGGCCTGCGCGAGCTCACCCGCGTGTTGCGGCCTGGGGCCACCGCTGCGCTGCTCGACTTCGGCGTCCCGCCGGCGACCCTCCCGCGGGCGGCCTGGAACATCTGGGTCGATGTCAGCCTGCCGGCGCTCGGGCGCGCGATCTCGCCCGGCTGGCACGAGGTCGGGCGCTTCCTCGGCGGCAGCATCCGCGACTTCGACGCGCGCTGGCCGGTGCCCCGGCTCCTCTCGGCGCTGCGGGAGGCCGGGCTCGAGGACGTCGGCGCCCGGCGTCTGAGCCTCGGAGGCTGCACCGTCGTTTGGGGCCGCCGCGCGTGACGGAGGCGCGGCCGGCCTTCTACGCGCTCGCGCCCGGCGGCTGGCGGGACTACGTCACGCTCCTCCACCCGCCGTACACCGCGTGGCACCTGAGCTACGTCGCGATCGGCGCGTGCCTCGCTCCGACCGTGCACGAGGATCGCCTGGCCGCCGCGGCCGCCGCCTTCTTCCTCGGGCTCGGCGTCTCCGCGCATGCTCTCGACGAGTTGAAGGGGCGCCCACTGGCGACACGGATACCCGAGCCCGTGCTCGTCACGCTCACGGTCGTCCCGCTCGCGGGCGCCGTTGCGATCGGGATCGCAGGGGCGGTCTCGTTCAACCTCTGGCTGCTCGTCTTCGTGGCCGTCGGAGCCGTGCTCGTCCCGCTCTACAACCTGGAGCTGCTCGGCGGGGCGTTCCACAACAGCGGCGGCTTCGCGCTCGCGTGGGGTGCGTTCCCGCTCCTGACGGGATACTTCGCCTGCGCGGGCACGATCACGTGGGGGGCCCTGCTCGCGGCCTGCTACGCCGCGCTCACGAGCTACGTTCAGCGGGTGCTCTCGACTCCGGTTCGCCACGTGCGCCGCCGCGTCGCAGCCGTCGCCGGAACGATCGAGCTCCGGGACGGCGGCCGCGAGCCGGTGACGCGCGAGACGCTCGCCGGCACCCAGGAGCGCTCCCTGCAGCTGCTCGCGGCGGCCAACGTCTCCCTCGCCGGAGCGCTGCTCGTGTTCCGGCTGGCGTAGCTCCGAACAGGAAGACGCCGACCAAACGGGTCGTCTAGTGAGCGGGAACACAAAGAAGGGAGCCACCCGATGGCGAAAGACGACCTTCAACTCGTACGCCTTCTCCGACGTGGCGACCAGGGCAAGGACGTCCTGGCCCTGAAGCGGATGCTCGCGCGCGCGCGCGTCGGCTTCCCCGCGCCTGTCAAGACGAACGGCAAGTTCAACGACCGCTTCGGACCGAAGTTCGAGGCGGCGCTCAAACGCTTCCAGCGGAAGCACGGCCTCGTCGACGACGGCGAGATCGGCTACCTGACGTTCAAGGCGCTGGTCGGGCACGTCGACGCCTTCGGCTCCAAGCTGCTCCGCGACTTCGCCAAGGAGAAGATCGGAGACTGGGGCCTCATCGGCCGCCGGACGGCCTTCAACGGGCTCGACATGGGCGTCGACTTCAAGGGCAAGGGGCCGATCCCGATGTTCGCCGACGGCAAGATCGTGCGACTCGTGCGCTCGAACTCGGGCTGGCCGGGAATCGGCGGCCTGATCGTCGTCCGGTGCGACCGGGGGCCGATGTCGCGCCACCCGATCTACACCGCCGAGGACATCAAGATCCCGGCCTCGCACAGGGTCGGCAAGCGGCTGCGGAAGGGCGAGGTGCTAGCCGAGGCCACCGGGACCAACCAAGCACCGGGAATCGAGCTCGGCTGGGCCGGATCGGGGCCTGCCTTCCGAGGGACGCTCTTCCAGGAGAGGCACGGCAAGTACACGATGAACCCGAGGGCCACCGCCGAAGGTGTGGACTTCTGGAAGACGCTCTCCGCCTGGATGGCGAAGGGCATGTGACGTCCCACTGTCCCGGCACGAGGAGGCCGAGCCTGGCATAGCATGGCGCGGGTGCGCGAGGAGGTCGTCGAGCTCGTGTTCGCGGGAGCGGTCGTCGTGGTCTTCGCCTCGGCGGGAGCAGCGATCCTCGGCCGAATCTCGCGGACGACCCTCGTCTGGCTGAGCGGCCTGCTTGGCGCCGCAGCCGCAGCGGGATGGGCGGTGTTCGCGCTCGAGCCGTCCCGGGAGCTCGCCGTCGCCGCGGCGGGCCTGACCCTGTGCGCGGCGCTGCAGCTCGCCACGCTCGGGCTGCTTCGCCTCGTTCGCCAGGCGGAGGACGTCGACCGCCGGCTCGAAAAGGCGCAGAAGCGCTTCGACACGCTGGTCGAGGCGGAGGTCGAATCGCGCGCGGCCGAGCTCGAGCGGACGCTGGCCCGCGCCCGCGCCGACTCCCTCTCGAAACTGGTCGCCGAGGAGCGCAAGATCGGCGAGGAGCGGCGGGCTGCCCTCGCGGAGCGCGAGCGCAGAGCGGGCGTGGAGTTGGGCGAGGCGCTCGCCAAGGTCGAGCAGCGGGCCGGGCAGCGGCTGTCCGAGCTGCGCACCGACCTGGAGCGTGCCGAGCAGGGGCTCTCCACGCAGGTGGCCGCGCTCGGCCAGCGCCAGCGCCAGCTCATGGCCGGCGCGGAGTCGCAGCTCGCCGTCGACACCGAGCGGCTCGAGGCCGAGAGCGAGGCCCAGCGTGAGCGGCTTGCCGCCGTCGAGTCGCAGTTCGAGCGCGCCGCCCGCGAGATCGCCGAATCAGCCCACGAGCAACTCGAGGCCCACGAGCGCGACCGCCGCCGCGCGCTGCACGAGGTCGCAGAGCGGCTTCGCCAGCGGGAGCGCGACCTCCGCGAGCGCGTCGCCTCGGAGGAGGCCGAAGCGATCCAGCGCATTCAGGCGGGCTTCGCCGACATCGAGCGGCGGCAGCTCGACCAGCTCAAGCGTGTCGTCGACCGGACGGCGGCCACCTTCTCGGACGCCGTCTCGAAGCAGTTCGCCGACGACATCCGCGGCGCGCGCGAGCAGGCGGCGCAGCGGCTTTCCCGCGAGCTCGACCGCGCGGTCGCCCACTTCGCGAAGGAAGCGCAGAGCGTCCTCGCCGAGCGTCTCGCACAGGTCGCGGATGCCGGCGGGCAGCGCCTGGAGCGGAGGCTCTCCCAGATCGGCTCCACGCTCGAGCACGAGCGGGACGAGCTCGTCGCCGAGCTTCAGCGCCGCGTGCACGACGCCGAGGTCGCGCTCCGAGCGCAGGTCCAGGCCCTCGCCGCCGACGCCGAGGCGGAGCGGACGGTCCTGAACGCGCGCCTCCAGGACCTCCAGCGGAGGATCGACGAGGCGCTCAGCGGCGCCTCTTCCCGCCTGGCTCCGACGTTTCGCGACAG
>JBKPHO010000393.1:0-1008 GCA_046729915.1 Actinomycetota bacterium
GAACTTCTGGATGATCACGTCGGGGTTCCCGTTCGGCTGGGCGTCCTTCGACCACTCCTTGAAGAACGTGTTCCGCACGACCTTCATCTGCTTGCTCGGCGAGTACTGCACCCACTTGTACGGGCCGGTGCCCGGCGGCGGTATGTTCACGTTCTTGGCCGGGGTGCTCGCCGGCAGAATGAAGGCGAACGGCACCGCGAGCTTGTCGAGGAACTCGGGATCGGACGTCGTCAGGTGGAACGTGACGGTGTCGCCGTTGACCACGACGCCCTTCGAGAGGTCACAGCTCGCGGGCGTCTTGATGCACGCGTCGGCGCCCTGGATGACGTTGTACCAGGTTCCCGCGTTCGGGCTGTTGCCGATCTTGAAGAGGCGCTCGAACGTCGCCTTGACGTCCTTGCCCGTCAGGGTCTGGCCGTTGGAGAACTTGATCCCGGACCGCAGTTTGAAGGTCCAGGTCTTGCCGCCGTTCGTGGGCTTCGGGATCGACTCCGCGAGGTCGGGGACGAGCTTCGTGCCCGCCTTGCCGGCCGCGCGCTTGAACGCCACAAGCCCATCATGGGTGAAGATCAGCCACTGCCACTCCTGCAGCGTGTAGTTCACCTGCGGGTCAGGCGAGCCCGAGGGCGCAGCGTTCGCGACCGTCATGAGGGTCCCGCCCTTGCCACCACCGGCTTGTTGCGTCGTGGTGGACTTTTTCGAGCCGCCGCAGCCGGCGGTCACGAGCGCGGCCACGACAAGCATCGAGGAGAAACCGACGTACCAGCGCTTCACCAGGACCACTCCTCCCGGTCGACATTCCTGCCCTTAGTACCGACGCAAAGGGGTGCCGGATGTTCGCTGGGAACCGTCAGCGCGAGCTTCGGGAGGGCTACGCGGCGACCGTTTGCAGCTCGCGCAGCGCCGCGAGCCGGGCCAGCGCCTGACCCTCGAGCTGGCGAACGCGCTCGCGTGTCAGGTCGAGCTCGTGGCCGATCGCCTCGAGTGTCCAGGGCTCGCCCTCGAAGC
>JBKPHO010000394.1:0-1241 GCA_046729915.1 Actinomycetota bacterium
CGGCGGCGAGCGCGTTGGGATGCGCGTAGCGCTGGTAGTACAGCTCGCCGGGCTCGCCGCCACGGTAGGGCCAGATCGTCGCGCGGTCGAGCGGCTCCACGGCGGCGAACTCTAGACCGGCGTCGGTTCGCGTTTGACGTCGTCCGCTAGGTCTGACAATCTCCAGAAAATCCGTGGAGAAACTTGGGAGATAAAGAATGCCAATGAGAGGGATATGCATCGCTTTGGTCGGGGCGGCGCTGCTCGCCGGCACCGCGACCGGCGCCTCGAACGGCGGCTCGGTCAACCTCGTCGCCTACTCGACGCCGAAGGACGCCTACGGCAAGATCATCCAGGCCTTCAACAAGACGAAGGCCGGGTCGGGGGCCAGCTTCAACCAGTCGTACGGCGCCTCCGGCGACCAGGCGCGGGCGGTCGCGGCCGGGCAGCCGGCCGACCTCGTCGCGCTGTCGCTCGACCCCGACGTCAACCTGCTCGTGAAGAAGGGCCTCGTCCCGAAGAACTGGGCCGCGAACTCACACCGAGGGATCGTCTCCGACTCGGTCGTCGTGTTCGTCGTCCGGGACGGCAACCCGAAGAAGATCAAGGGCTGGGGCGACCTGGTGAAGCCCGGCATCGAGGTGATCACGCCGAACCCGTTCACCTCCGGCGGCGCCCGCTGGAACGTGATGGCCGCCTACGGCGCCCAGCGGCGCGCGGGCAAGACCGACAAGCAGGCGATCGCCTACCTGTTCAAGCTGTTCAAGCACGTTCCCGTGCAGCCCGACAGCGCCCGTGCCGCCCTCGCGATCTTCGCGCAGGGCAAGGGGGACGTCCTGCTCACGTACGAGAACGAAGCGAAGTACGCGGAGAAGAAGGGTGTCCACACCGAGTACCACACGCCGAAGGCGACGATGCTGATCGAGACGCCGGCGGCGCTGACGAAGACCGGCCTCGGCAAGCCGGCCGCGAAGGCCTTCTACAAGTACCTCTGGTCTTCGACGGGGCAGAAGGCGTTCGCGAGCCAGGGCTACCGCCCGGTCGTGAAGAGCGTCGCGAAGGGCTATAAGTTCTACAAGCCCGCCGGCTTGTTCACGATCAACTCGAAGAAGCTCGGGCTTAACGGCTGGACGAAGGTGAACAACCGCTTCTTCCACCCGGAGAAGGGGGTCATGGCCAAGATCGAGAGGTCGATTGGCCACTGACGCCGTCGTCGTAGAGCGGCCCCCCGACGCGGTCGCCGGCCGTGCCGGGGAGTCGCT
>JBKPHO010000395.1:0-3073 GCA_046729915.1 Actinomycetota bacterium
CGAAATTCCGCGACCTGCCGTACGACCCGATCCTCGGGCTCGGCGTGCTCGACATCCACACCGACTTCGTCGAGTCGCCCGAGCTCGTCCGCGACCGGATCTTGTACGCCGTCGAGGTCTTCGGCGACCCGGCGCGGATCCTCGTCTGCCCGGACTGCGGCCTGCGGACGCGCAGCTGGGAGGTCGCGTACGAGAAGCTCCGCGCCATGGTCGAGGGCACGCGGCTCGCGGAGGAGGCGCTGACCGAAGCTCGTACTACCGCCTAGTGCCCCTTCAGGTACTCCTGCCGAGTTTCTGGGTCGCGAGCACCAAGCCAGGAGCCGCACTCGCCTGCGGCCAAGGCTGGTTGCCTTGGCAAAGGCGAGGGTGGATCCTGGCGCCGCGTGATCGCGGGCCAGAAGCCGGTGGGGATTGCCTGTAGGGGCACTGGCCGGCCGGACGGTCGGCGATTCTGAAGCGCGGCGAACGCCGCGCGGGCGTTCTTTTTTTCTATGCGGACGACGCTGAAGAGAGGAATCGGCCGCGGCGCCGAGGTCAACGGCAACGGCCGGTCGATTCTGCCGCCGGGCGCGCTCTCGCCGGTGACGCTCTACCGGCAACCGCCGCCTCCGCAGCGCGGGATCGCCGCGCAGATAGGCCGCTTCTTCCTCTGGCTGGGCGTGACGGTGTTGATGCTGGTCTGCGGCCTGGTCGGCGGCTTCTACCTCTGGGCGCACGAAAGCGCCGCGGCGCTGCAGGCCCACTCGCTCGACGCGAAGCGGGCCCAGGCGCGGCTCGACGAGGTCCCGGATGCGAAACATGCCGCGATCGCGCTCGTGATCGGCTACGACCACCGCGCAGGTGACGGAAACGCGCCCTCGCGCTCCGACACGATGATGCTGATCCGGGCCGATCCGGTCACGAAGACGCTCTCGCTGCTCTCGTTCCCGCGCGATCTCATCGTCCCGCTCTACTGCCCCGGCAAGAACGCCCGCACGGCCGTAGCGAGCGGCTCGGGGCGGATCAACAGCGCCTATTCGTTCTGCGGCTCCTCGGGGGCGCTCGAGACGGTCCGCCATCTCACCGGCCTGCCGATCAACTACCTGATCAGCGTCAACTTCGCCGGCTTCATCGCGGTCGTGAACAAGCTCGGCGGCGTCTGGATGGACATCGACCGGCGCTACTACAACAAGAACGTCGGCACGGCCGCGACGAACTTCGCCAACATCGACCTGCAGCCCGGATACCAGCGGCTGACCGGCCGGCAGGCGCTCGACTTCGTCCGCTACCGACACACGGACTCCGATCTCTACCGGCTCGCGCGCCAGCAGCAGTTCGTCTCCGCGGCGCGGCAGCGGGTCGCGAGCTCGATCGGGCCCACCAGCCTCGTTCGGATCGTGAACACGATCGCGCACCACCGGTACGTCGAGATCGGCGTCGGCGGCGGAGGCGACTTCAACCTCGGCACGGTCTACAGCTACGCGAAGTTCGCGCTCGATCTCCCGCACGGACACGTCTTCCAGGTCAAGATCGGCGGGCTCTCCGGCTACAGCGAGCTGACGACCGACCAGACCAACATCCAGGACGCCGTGCAGAGCTTCCTCAACCCGGACGTCGAGGCCGCGACGACCGCGACCGAGGTGGCGCTCGGCCGCAAGCTGCGCCCCCGCAAGCGGACGATCGCGCCCAAGCAGGTGACGCTGACGGTGCTGAACGGCAACGGGGTCCCCGGCTCGGCGTCGAACGCGAGCTACCTGCTCGGCCGGAAGGGCTACCGAGCCCTGACGCCGCCGGGGAACCAGCCGGCCAACGCGCCGCGCTGGAACTACTTCCACTCGAAGGTGTACTTCGACCCGCGGCGGGCGGCCAACGGGAAGATCGCCGCGCAGCAGGTTGCGAAGCTCGTCGGCAGCGCGGACGTCGAGCCGATGCCGCAGGCGATCAAGCCGCTTGCGAACGGCGCGCTGCTGGTGGTGATCGTCGGCTCGACCTTCCACGGCCAGCTGGCTCCGGTCGTCGTCCCGCAGGCTCCGACGCGCCACCCGCCGAACGTGCGCAGCGACCCCGGCGAGACGCGCTCGACGCTCCTCAGGTACCGCAAGCGGCTGCCGTTCCAGCTCCAGTACCCGACACGGTTGGAGCGGAGCTCCTACCTCGACTCGGGCTACGGCGAGACGCCGGTGCGCATCTACCCGCTCGAGGGCAAGCCGACGATCCGGCTCACCTTCCGCACCGGAGCGCAGGAGTACTGGGGCATCCAGGAGACGACCTGGGCCGACGCGCCGGCGTTGACTGACAAGAGTCTCACCCAGCGCGTGAACGGCCGCGACTACGACCTCTACTACTCCGGCTCGCACCTGCACATGGTCGTGCTGCGGTACAACGGCGCCACGTACTGGGTCGTGAACACGCTGCTGGACTCGCTCTCGAACGAGACGATGCTCTCGATCGCCCGGGGGCTGCGGCCGCTGCCTCGGTAGGCTCCGGCCCGTGCAGGTCACTGCGAAGCCGAGGATCGGGATCTTCGGGGCCGGCTGGGTCGGCCTCGTCACCGGCGCCTGTTTCGCCGAGTTCGGGCACGAGGTCGTCATTCGAGACGTCGTCCCCGAGCGGATCGAGGCGCTGCAGGCCGGTCGGGTCCCGCTTCACGAACCGGGTCTCGCCGAGCTGATCGAGCGCAACCGCGACCGGCTGACGTTCACGCTCGAGGTCGAGGACGTCGTCTCGCCGCTGATGTTCGTCTGCGTCGGCACGCCGCCGACGTACTCCGGCGACGCCGATCTCTCCGCGATCTGGACGGTCGTCAACGAACTCCCTGCGCTCGAGGAGCGCGCCATCGTCGTGATGAAGAGCACGGTTCCCGTCGGGACCGGGGAGAAGGTGCGTGCAGCGCTCGACGCCCGCGGGCTGGCGCACGTCGGCTACGCCTCGAACCCCGAGTTCCTCTCCGAGGGCAGCGCCGTGGACGACTTCATGCGACCAGACCGCGTTGTGGTCGGCGCGTTCACGGAGGCCGACGCCGCAACCGTGGAGTCGCTGTACGAGCCGCTCGACACCACGACCTTGCGCGCGGACGTCGCCTCGGCCGAGATGA
>JBKPHO010000396.1:0-2238 GCA_046729915.1 Actinomycetota bacterium
AAGATCGCACCCCGAACCGTTTACGCATCAGCCGTTCAGGCAACCTGTACGAGGCATGACGCTCGGCAAGGCGATCGCCTCCTGGCCTCTGCTACGCCAGCTCCGCGAGGGAGATCCGCTCGCCCTCGGCCGCGCCGCCCAGTCGAAGCGCTCGCGCACGCTGCGACCGCGGATCGATCAAGCCGATCACGTCGTGCAGTCGATCTGCCCGTACTGCGCGGTCGGCTGCGGCCAGCTCGTCTACGTCAAGGACGGCGACGTGAGTCACATAGAAGGCGACCCGGCGAGCCCAATCTCACGCGGCCGCCTCTGCCCGAAGGGGCAGGCCTCGCGCTCGTACGTCCGGAGCCCGCTGCGCGAGTACAAGGTCAAATACCGCCGCCCGTACGGCACGCGCTGGGAAGAGCTCTCGCTCGACCAGGCGATGGAGATGATCGCCGACCGGATCGCCGAGACCCGGGCCGCCACCTGGGACGACGAACGGAACCGCACAATGGCGATCGGCAACCTCGGCGGCGCGACGCTGGACAACGAAGAGAACTACCTGATCAAGAAGCTGTTCTTCGCCCTCGGCATCGTCCAGGTCGAGAACCAGGCGCGCATATGACACAGCTCCACGGTCCCCGGTCTGGGGGCCTCGTTCGGACGAGGCGGCGCGACGGACTTCCAGCAGGATCTCCAGAACTCCGACTGCATCGTGATCATGGGCTCGAACATGGCCGAGAACCACCCGGTCGGCTTTCAGTGGGTGATGGAGGCCAGGGAGCGCGGCGCGCAGGTGATCCACGTCGACCCGCGCTTCACCCGCACGAGCGCGATGGCGACGAAGTGGGTCGGGATCCGCGCCGGCTCTGACATCGCCTTCCTCGGCGGGATCGTCAACTACATCCTCGAGCACGACCTCCACTTCGAGGAGTACGTCAAGCACTACACGAACGCGCCGGTGATCATCACCGACGAGTACGCCGACACCGAGGACCTCGACGGCCTGTTCTCCGGCTGGGACCCCGACAAGGGGGAGTACGACTCGTCGACGTGGCGGTACGAAGGCGTCCCGAAGGAGCAGGCGCGACCGGACTTCAAGACCAGGGGCGAGCAGTCCGGCCACGGCGGCCACGGCGGTGGCCTCCGGCACGGCGAGCCTCCCGAGGAGGACCCGACGCTCCAGCACCCGCGCTGCGTCTTCCAGCTGCTAAAGAAGCACTACCGTCGCTACACGCCGGAGCTGGTGGCGGAGGCTTGCGGCTGCAGCGTCGAGGACTTCCTCGAGGTCGCCCGCGCGCTGACGGAGAACTCGGGCCGCGAGCGGACGAGCGCCTTCTGCTACGCGGTCGGCTGGACCCAGCACACGGTCGGCGTCCAGTACATCCGCACCGCGGCGATCATCCAGCAGCTGCTCGGGAACATGGGCCGGCCGGGCGGCGGCATCATCGCCCTGCGCGGGCACGCTTCGATCCAGGGGTCGACCGACAACGCGACGCTTTTCAACATCCTGCCCGGCTACCTGCCGATGCCGCACAGCGGCTACTCCGGCAGCTTCGACGAGTTCCTCGCGGCGAACACGTCGCCGAGCGGCTGGTGGGGCCACTTCGACGCCTTCTGGATCAGCCAGATGAAGGCGTTCTTCGGCGAGCACGGGACCAAGGAGAACGACTGGCTCTACGAGCGGCTCCCCCGCGTGGACGACGACAACTCGGCCTACTGGACGACCCTGCAGATGCTCGACGGCAAGGTGAAGGGCTACATCCTCGCCGGAGAGAACCCGGCGGTCGGGAACGCCAACTCCCGGGCGCACCGGCTCGCGCTCGCCAAGCTCGACTGGCTGGTCGTCCGCGACCTGGTCGAGATCGAGTCGGCGGCGTTCTGGCACGACAGCCCCGAGATCGAGTCGGGGGAGCTGAAGACGGACGAGATCCCGACGGAGGTGTTCTTCCTGCCCGCGTCGGCCCACACGGAGAAGGACGGGTCGTTCACGAACACCCAGCGACTCGTCCAGTGGCACTGGACGGCGACGGAGCCGAGGGACGACTGCCGCTCCGACCTGTGGTTCTACTTCCACCTCGGGCGCCTCCTCAAGCAGAAGCTGGCCGGGTCCGAGGAGCCGCGCGACTTCCTGCTCGGGGCGCTGCGCTGGGAGTACCCGACCCATACGCAGATCCAGGAGCCCGACGCCGAAGCCGTGCTCCGGGAGATGAGCGGCTGGGAGATCGCAACCGGAGCGTTCCTCGACGGCTATCC